>NZ_JACADR010000099.1 GCF_016106005.1 Roseomonas rosulenta | reverse complement strand
GGTGCCGCCGCCCGCCGGCCGCGGCGGGGCAGGGAGTGCCGGCGCGGGCACGGCTTCGCCCCCCGGCGCAGGCGCGGTCTCGGCCGGCGGCAGCGGCTCGGGTGCTTCGACCGGCACGGTCTGGGCGGCGAGCAGCCCGGCCAGCCCGATCACGAGCAGGCACGAGAGCGTGAACGCAAGAAGCGCGGAAGCGTGGCGTCGGAACCCGGTCATGCCGGCAGGGACCCCATCCAGACCTGTCGGGTCAAGCCGTGCCCCCCGGTGGACGGATGCGCCCGGCCGGCGCAGCATTGCGGTGCAGCATGATACACGCCCCTTCTGTCTGGACCGTGATGCTCGCCCTGCTCGGGACGCATCTCGCGGGCATGGGCGTCTTCCTCGCCGTGCCCGTGCTCGCCCCGGCGATAGCGGCGGAAGTGGGCATTCCTGCGGCACTGGCAGGCGTCCATACGGCGCTGGTCTATGGCGGGGCGCTGGTCTCGGGGCCACTCGCCGGCGCCTTCATCCGCCGCTATGGCGGCATCCGGGTGTTGCAGGCGGGGCTGGTCATCTGCGGCGCGGCGGTGGCGGTGGCCGCACTCGGGCATCCGGTGGCGCTGGCGCTCTCGGCGCTGGTGGGCGGGCTCGGGCATGGGCCGGTGACACCGGCGGGCAGCCATCTGCTGGCGCAGAAGGCACCGCCCAACCGCCGCGCACTGATCTTCAGCCTGAAGCAATGCGGGGTGCCGGCGGGGGCCATGCTGATCGCGGCCGCCACGCCGGCCATCGCGGCCGCCTGGGGCTGGCGTGCGGGGGTGCTGGCGGTGGCGGCCTTCCTCGCCGTCGCGGCGCTGGTGCTGCAACCGCTGCGGCGCGCCCTGGATGCCGAACGCGACCGTAACGCCGCCATCGGCAGCCTCGGCGCAGCCTGGGCGGCCGCGCTCGGCAGCCTGGCCATCCTGCGCGACGTGCCGGTGCTGCGGCGCATGACGGTGATGTCGGCGCTCTATGGCATCTCCCAGTTCTGCTTCTCCTCCTTCTTCGTGGTGTTCCAGGTCGAGGCGCTGGGCGTGCCGCTGACCGAGGCCGGGCTGCGGCTGGCGATGGCCCAGGCCGCGGGCGTGGCCGGGCGGGTTGTCTGGGGGCTGGCGGCGGACCGAGTGGGATCGGGGCCTGTGCTGACCGGGCTGGGGCTGGGGGCGGCGGCGTCGGGCGCGGCGCTGCTGCTGGCGGGGCCGGATTGGCCGGGCCTTATCCTGACGCTGGCCGGCATGGGCATGGGTGCCACCGCCATCGGCTGGAACGGCGTGTTCCTGGCCGAGACGGCGCGCCTCGCGCCCGCCGGCCAGGTGGGTGCCGCCACCGCGGCGGCGGGCTTCGTCTTCGGCGCCTGCATGCTGGTCGGCCCGCCGGCCTTCAGTGCCATGGTGCAGGCCTCGGGTGGCTATGCGCTGGGCTTCGGCCTCTGCATGGCGACCGCCTTGCTGGGCGCAGCCCTGATCCGCGGCGCGGGGGGTGTTGCCAAACCGTGAAACCGGGTTAGGTCACGGCCATGACGACGGTTCTCACCATCCTGGTCGGCATCGCGATGCTGGCGACGGTCGGCGTGCTGCTGGCGGGGATCCTCGGCATGGCGGGGGGCAGCGGCGACTCCGGCCGGTCCCAGCGGCTGATGCGCTGGCGGATCGGGCTGCAATTCGTGGCACTCGCGTTGTTCGCCATCCTGCTGCTGCTGCTGAAACGCTAGGGCCAGCCTTGCCGGGGCCTGGCCCGCCCCGTATTTTCCGCCCCGATTTCCTTTGCCCCCTGCGTGGCCTACGGCCGCGCCAAAACCCCGGAAGGCACACGGTCGCGCCATGAAGGTCCTGGTCCCCGTCAAGCGGGTGGTCGACTACAACGTCAAGGTCCGCGTGAAGGCGGACGGCACCGGCGTCGAGACGGCCAACGTCAAGATGTCGATGAACCCGTTCGACGAGATCGCCGTCGAGGAAGCCGTGCGGCTCAAGGAAAAGGGCGTGGCGAGCGAGATCGTCGCGATCTCCGCCGGCCCCGCCGCGGCGCAGGAGCAGATCCGCACCGCGCTGGCCATGGGGGCCGACCGCGGCATCCTGGTCGAGCATGACGGCGTGCTGGAACCGCTGGCGGTCGCCAAGATCCTGAAGGCGATCGTGGCGAAGGAGGACCCGGCGCTGGTCATCCTCGGCAAGCAGGCGATCGACGACGACATGAACGCCACCGGCCAGATGCTGGCCGCACTTCTCGGCTGGGGCCAGGGCACCTTCGCCAGCAAGATCGAGAAGGACGGCGAGACGCTGAAGGTCACGCGCGAGGTCGATGGCGGGCTCGAGACGGTGGCGCTGAAGCTGCCCGCGATCGTCACCACGGACCTGCGCCTGAACGAACCCCGCTACGCCTCGCTGCCCAACATCATGAAGGCGCGCAAGAAGCCGATCGAGACGGTGAAGCCGGCCGACCTTGGCGTCGATGTCACGCCGCGGCTGACCGTGCTGAAGGTCGAGGAACCGGCGAAGCGCCAGGCCGGCCGCAAGGTGGGTTCGGTCGAGGAGCTGGTGGCGGTGCTGCGCAACGAAGCGAAGGTGATCTGACCATGGCGGTTCTGGTTCTGGCCGACCACAAGGACGGCGCGGTCTCGCAGCCCACGCGCAGCACGGTGGCGGCGGCGAAGCTGCTGGGCGAGGTGCATGTGCTGGTCACCGGCGAAGGTGCCGCCGCCGGTGCCGCCGCTGCGGCGAAGCTGCCCGGTGTCGCGAAGGTGCTGACCGGCGGGGAAGGCCACGTGCTGGCCGAACCGCTGGCCGCGCTGCTGGTGTCGATGGCGCCGGGCTATTCGCACCTGCTCGCCCCGGCCTCGGCCGCGGGGAAGAACGTGATGCCGCGCGTGGCCGCACTGCTCGACGTGCAGATCCTGTCCGACATCGCCGGCGTGGTCGATGCCGATACCTTCGTGCGGCCCATCTACGCCGGCAACGCGATGGCGACGGTGAAGTCGGCGGACGCGAAGAAGGTGATCACCGTGCGCGCCGCCTCCTTCGATCCGGTCGCAGCCGATGGCGGGTCCGCGGGCATCGAGGCCGCGCCCACCGCGGCTGATCCGGGGCTGTCCACCTTCCTCGGCTCCGAGATCGTGAAGTCCGAGCGCCCGGAACTGACCGCCGCGCGCATCGTCATCTCGGGCGGCCGCGCCATGGCGAGCGCCGAGAACTTCGCCATCATCGAGAAGGTGGCGGACAAGCTGGGCGCCGCCGTCGGCGCCTCCCGCGCCGCGGTCGATGCCGGCTATGCGCCCAACGACATGCAGGTCGGCCAGACGGGCAAGATCGTCGCGCCGGAGCTCTACATCGCGGTCGGCATCTCGGGCGCCATCCAGCATCTGGCCGGCATGAAGGACAGCAAGGTCATCGTCGCCATCAACAAGGACGAGGAGGCGCCGATCTTCCAGGTCGCCGACTACGGCCTGGTGGCGGATCTGTTCAAGGCCGTGCCCGAGCTCGAAGCGGAACTGGCCAAGGGCTGATGCCCCGGGGCGCCCGAAAGGGCGCCCTTTCTTTTTCACCAGGGTCCCGCGGCAGCCGAGGCGCTATCCGCCGCACGGACAGCAGTCGGAGACACGGACATGGCCGAAATCAGGACGCTGGGCGTCATCGGCGCCGGGCTCATGGGAAACGGCATCGCGCATGTCGCGGCACAGTCTGGCCTATCGGTCGTGCTGATGGATGTCAGCCAAGCCGCGCTCGACAAGGCGCTCGCCACCATGTCCGGCAACATGGACCGCCAAGTGAAGAAGGGCGCCATCACGGCGGAGGACAAGGCCGCCGCACTTGCGCGCATCACCACCGCCACGGCCAACGACGCCTTCGCCGCCTGCGACATGGTGATCGAGGCCGCGACGGAGAACGAGGCGGTCAAGACGAAGATCTTCGCCGCGCTGTGCCCCGTGCTGAAGCCTGAAGCGATCCTGGCGTCGAACACGTCGTCGATCCCCATCACCCGCCTGGCGGCGGCAACCGACCGCCCTCAGCGCTTCATTGGCATGCACTTCTTCAACCCCGTGCCGATGATGAAGCTGGTCGAGATTATCCGCGGCCTCGCCACCGACGACGCCACCGCCGCCGCGGTGAAGGCGCTGGCCGAGCGCATGGGCAAGGTCGCGGTGCCCGCCGGCGACTGGCCGGGCTTCGTGGTCAACCGCATCCTCTGCCCCATGATCAACGAGGCGATCCAGGCGCTGATGGAAGGCGTGGGCGACGTGCGCGCCATCGACGACGGGCTGAAGCTCGGCGCCAACCATCCGATGGGGCCGCTGGAGCTCGCGGATTTTGTCGGCCTGGATACGCTGCTCAGCGTGATGAAGGTGCTGCACGAAGGGCTCGGCGACCCGAAGTACCGGCCCTCCCCGCTGCTCGCGAAGTATGTCGAGGCGGGCTGGCTCGGGCGGAAGTCGGGGCGCGGCTTCTACGACTATTCCACCACGCCGCCGACGCCCACGCGTTGATCGCGCGATGACCCGGCGCGGCCGGCCGCCTGGCGCAGCGGGGCGATCGCCGCGTCGGCCAGGTTGGCGATAGTGCGCGCATCCGCCCCGGCGCGGGCCAGCGACATGATCGCCACCACGGTGCCGAGCAGCGCATCCGCCTGACGGTCGAGATCCGTCTCGCGCGCGATCTCGCCGCGCTCGCGCGCGATGGCGAGGTGGCGGAGGAAGAAGCCGCGGATCTCCGCGAGCCGCGCCTGCGCCAGCGCGCGCGTCGCCTCCGCATGCACGTCGCGTTCGAGCGTGGTGTTGACGATCAGGCAGCCGCGGCGCTGCGGGTCCTCCACCGCGAGGCGCCGCTGCGTCTCGAGCCAGGCGGCGATCGCGTCGAGGCCCTCCGCCGCCTGCGGAAGTGTCGCGCGGAAGTGCTCGGCATAGCGATCGAAGGCGAGGCGGAACAGGTCCTCCTTGCCGCGCACCACGCCATAGAGGCTGCCGGGCTTGAGGCCGGTGGCCGCGTAGATGTCGGCCATCGAGGTCTCGCCATAGCCGCGGCGCCAGAAGGCGGCCATGGCCTGGTCGATCACCCGGTCGAGGTCGAAGGCGCGGGGGCGAGGCATACGCCATTCTTGTTCATTCGATCAAAAACTTCAAGCGCTGCACTGCAAAAATATCTTCGTTGATTCTGATCGTTCGATCAGAAATAAGCCGGCACCGCCCACCCCGGGCGGCCCGCAACGGAGACCCCGCCATGCATCGCCGCCTCGCCACCCTCGCCCTGCTCGCCGCGACCGCCCTCGCCCCGGCCGCCCTCGCGCAGACCATGACCGAGCCGCCCGGCGCGCCGGGCACCGTCGCCTACAATGAATGGCTCGGCCGCACCTTCTCGGAGGTGCTGCTCAACACCCGCGACCAGGCCGCGCGCGTGCGCATCCTCGAACGCATCGTCCGCACCGAATACATCCAACACAATCCGCTGGTGCCGCAGGGCCGCCAGGGGCTGATCGACTTCATCCCAGTCATCTACCAGGCCATGCCGGATGCGCGCTTCACCCTGCATGACGTCTTCGCCACCACCGACCGCGTGGTGACGCGCTGGACCTGGACCGGCACGCTGACCGGGCCGGGATTCCTCGGCATCGCGCCTGCCGGCCAGCGCGTGGAGTTCGACGCCATCGACGTCTGGCGCGTGCAGGACGGCATGCTCGCCGAACACTGGGACCAGTTCGACTGGCCCCGCGCCCTGATCCAGCTCGGCGTCATGGGCCTGCCGCAGCCCTTCCGCGACGTCGCCGCGCAACCAGTCCGGCGCTGAGGGCAGGACGATGGACACCATCACCCTGCACGGCTGGGCCTTCAGCCCCTTCGTGCGCGCCGTGTGCATCGCGCTGGAGGAAGCCGGCGCGGCCTATACGCTGCGCGACCTCGGCCCCGGCGACCTTGCGGCGCCGGAGTTCCGCGCCCTCACCCCCTTCGGCAAGATCCCGGTGCTGGAACACGGCACGCTGCGCCTGACCGAGACGGCGGCGATCCTCGACTGGATCGCCGCGCGCCACCCAGCCGCCGGGCTGATGCCGTCATCGCCGGGCGACCGCGCCCGCGCATTGGAGTGGATGCTCCAGGCGGGCGCCTACGTGTATCCGACGGCCGTGATGCGGCTGTTCTTCCAGGATGCCTATGTGCGCGCCAATGGCGGCACACCGGATGCCGTGGCAGTAGCCGACGCAGCCCAGGCCACCGCGCCGCTGCTCGACGCCATGACCGCGCGCATCGCCGGACCCCATCTGCTGGGTGAGGCCTTTACCGCGGCGGACATCCTGGTCGGCACCATGCTGCACAATGTCGCGCTGACGCCCGCCGGTGCGGCGCTGCTGGCCGAACGCCAAGCGCTCGCAGCCTGGTTCGCCCGCGTCGATGCCCGCCCCGCCTTCCGGCGTACGGAGGCGGCGATCCCGCTGTTCGGCGTGGGCGGATGACACGCGCCGGTCCGCGGCCTGCGCAGGCCGCGGACCGGCTTAGAGGCTCAGTTCGGCGCGGCGGTAAGCACCAGTTCGCCGACGCCCAGCGCGATGTTGAGCCCGGTATTCCCCTCGACGCTGACCGGCTGCAGCGTGATGCCGCGGTCGCTGCCACCCACCAGCACGTTCGCGCCCACGCCCACGCCCGCCGTCGCGGCCGCCGAGACGCCGGCATAGGTGCCCGCCAGCGCGCCCGGGCGCGTATCGCCCGAGCTGGCCAGTACGCCCCAAAGCATCACCGCCGAGCCGACGAAGCCGATATCGACGCCGAAGCGGCGGATCTCGCCGGTATAGCGCTCGGTCGCGCCCCGCACGGGGGAGAAGACGCATTGCACCTGGCGGGTCGAGCCGAAGACGAAAGCGGTGCCGGCCGCGACATCGCAGCGCAGCGCGCCGATGCCGACACGGCCGGTCTGTTGCTGCGCCTGCGTGACCGAAGGGCTCGGCGGCGGCGTGGCAGGCGCTTGCGCCAGGGCCGAGGCCATGGCGAGCGTGCTTCCCGCAAGGTAGGCGGCAAAGCGAAGCGGGGTCTGGGTCATGGCGTGGATTCCTGTCGGCTGGGGCGGCCGAACGCCTGCCCCGCCTTGGCGCAACGCGCCGGCCGCGCCATGGTTTCCCCGACCCCAGGACCGCCGAGGATCCGCGCCATGACCCCGATCACGCCGCCCGCTCGCATAGCCTTCATCGGCATGGGGGTCATGGGCGCCGCCATGGCCGCCAACATCATGAAGGCCGGCTTCGCCCTGACCGTCGCGACGCGCAGCCGCGCCAAGGCGGAACCGCTGCTGGCCGCGGGCGCGCAATGGGCATCGAGCGCCGCCGACGCAGCCGACGGCGCAGCCTGCGTCTGCCTCTGCGTGCCCGACACGCCCGACGTGGAGGCCGTGCTGTTCGGCGACGACAGCGTGATCGAAGGCGCTGCCCCGGGGACCGTGGTGATCGACTTCTCGACCATTGCCGCGGCGGCCTCGGCAGCGTTTGCCGCGCGCATGGCCGACCGCGGCATCGCCCTGCTGGACAGCCCGGTCTCGGGCGGCCCGCAGGGCGCGATCGACGGTACCCTGACCTGCATGGTCGGCGGCGCGGATGCGGCCTTCAGCGCGGCGCGCGCGGTGTTCGACGCGGTGGGCAAGACCATCACGCTGCTGGGCCCGGCGGGCTCCGGGCAGGTCTGCAAATCCGCCAACCAGCTCATCATCGTGAGCGCCATGCAGGCCGCGGCCGAGGCACTGGCCATGGGCCGCAAGGCGGGTCTCGACCCGATGCTGATGCGCCAGGCGTTGCTGGGCGGATCTGCGCGGTCCTTCGTGCTCGAGAACCACGCGAAGCGCATGCTGGAGCGGAACTTCAAGCCGGGCTTCCGGGCCGAGCTGATGCGCAAGGACATGCGCCTGGCGCTCGGCGCGGTGCGGGAGAACGGCGTCTTCGCCCCCGCCACCGCGCTGGCCGCGCAGATGATGGAGGCGGTGGTGAATTCGGGGCGCGGCAGGGACGACTGCGCCTCGCTCGGCGCGCTGGTGGCGGAGCTCTCGGGCCTGAAGGACTGAGCCATGGAGGCGACGCTGCGCGGGCGGCTGCATCACCTCTACTACGGCACAGCGGCCGATGCCTGCCGTTACCGCTATGCCGTGCTCGCCTTCGATGTCGCGACGATCGGCTTCGTCATCGGCACCTCCTTCATGCCGCGCAGCACGCTGATCGGCGTCATCGACGTACTGATCGGCCTGGTGCTGGTGACGGAATTCGCCGCGCGCATCTCGGCCAGCCGGCGGCCCTGGCGGGAGGCGATGCGCCCGGCCTCGATCGCGGACCTGGTTGCCATCGCCTCCTTCCTCGCGCCTCTGGCGGGCGAAGGGGCGGGCTTCCTGCGGGTGGTGCGCACGCTGCGCCTGATCCATTCCTACCGCATGCTCGGCACGCTGCGGCGCGACTTCACCTTCTTCCGCCAGCACGAGGAAGCCTTCCTGGCGGCGACGCACCTGTCGGTCTTCATCTTCGTGATGACGGCGGTGGTCTACGAGACGCAGAACGGCATCAACGACCACATCCGCAACTACGCAGATGCGCTGTACTTCACCGTCACCGCGCTGACCACGACGGGCTTCGGTGACATCACGCTGCCGGGCACGACGGGGCGGATGATCTCCGTGGTCATCATGATCGCCGGCGTCACGCTGTTCCTACGCCTGGCGCAGGCGATGTTCCGGCCATCGAAGGTGCGCTTCTCCTGCCCGTCCTGCGGGCTGGCGCGGCACGAGCCGGACGCTGTGCACTGCAAGGCCTGCGGCACGCGGCTGAACATCCCGGACGAGGGGCGGTTCTGATCAGGCGGCGGCCATCGCGCGCAGCGCCGCCGCGGTCTCGCCATCGGCGGGGAAGAAGGTTTCCAGCGAGAGTTCCGAGAGCATCACGTCGGTCGCCGTGCCGAACACCGTCATGGTGCCGATCAGCGCCAGCTCGCCACCTGGAATACGCAGGCGCAGCGGGGTCGCGATCAGCGCGCGTTCGCGTTCGGCCACGCCGGGCGGTGGCTCCTGCCCGGCGGGGTAGCGCGCCATCTCCTCGATCAGCCGGCCCAGCACCGGGTCGCCGGAGGCCTCCGCATCGCGTCGCAGCCGATCGAGGATGTGGGTCTTCCACGCACGCAGATTGACGATCCGCGGCGCGAGCCCGTCCGGATGCAGGCTGAGGCGCAGCACATTCACCGGCGGCGTGGCCAGCGCCGGCGCCACGCCATCCATCAGCCGCAGCGCCACGCGGTTTGCCGCCACCAGTGTCCAGTGCCGGTCCACCGCCAGCGCCGGCCAGGGTTCGTGCCCATCGAGGATCAGGCGCACAGCCTCCATCGCCGGACGCAACGCGGGGTCGTCGATGGCGCGCTCGCCGTACTCCGGCGCATGGCCCGCGGCGACCAGCAGCGCGTTGCGCGCGCGCAGCGGGATCGCGAGCCGTTCGGCGAGGCGCAGCACCATCTCGCGGCTGGGCCGCGCGCGGCCGGATTCCACGAAGGACAGATGCCGCTGCGAGACCTCCGCCTCCAGCGCCAGGTCGAGCTGGCTGCGCCGCCGGCGGGTGCGCCATTCGCGCAGCAGGGGTCCGAAGTCGCTCATGGGCGCATCCTGCCACGGCGCGTGGCGCTGCGCCGATGACCTGCAAGGTAATCGCTTCGCCGCGCTTGCGCCGGCATGTCGTCCCCGACCGCACCCCTGCGGCACCGAAGGAGACACCGCCATGACGACGATCCCCACCGCCGGCCTGCTGCGCACCGCGCTGCGCCTGGACGCCGCGATGAGCGCCGCGTCGGGCGTCGCGCTGGTCGCGGCCGCCCGCCCCATCGCCGCGGCCACCGCGCTGCCGGCGCCGCTCCTGCTCGCGTGCGGGCTGTTCCTCCTGCCCTATGCGGCGCTGCTGGCCTGGTGTGCAGCGCGCGATGCACTGCCGCGCTGGCTGGTCTGGCTGCTGGTGGCGGGCAACCTGCTCTGGGCGGTGGAGTGCGCCGCCCTGCCGCTGCTCGGCCTCGTTGCGCCGAGTGGCTGGGGCATCGCCTTCCTGGCGGTGCAGGCGGTGGCGGTCGCGGTCTTCGCGGAACTCTACATCCTCGCGCTGCGGCGCGCGCCGCGTACCGCCTGAC
Source organism: Roseomonas rosulenta (assembly GCF_016106005.1). GTDB lineage: Bacteria > Pseudomonadota > Alphaproteobacteria > Acetobacterales > Acetobacteraceae > Neoroseomonas > Neoroseomonas rosulenta. The sequence continues at coordinate 5,027 of NZ_JACADR010000099.1, read as the reverse complement.
CGCCGCTCAGAACCGCGGCATCAGCAGCCCGCCATCGACCGGGAAGGAATGCCCGGTCGAGAACGGCATCGCCCCGGCCGCGAGTGTCGCGATGGCGCGGCCGATGTCCTCGGCCTCGCCCCAGCGGCGAATCGGTGTGAGGCCGCCTTCGATCTGCGCGGCGTAGCTCTCCCACACCTCACGCGTCATGTCGGTGCGGATCATGCCGGGCTGGATGTCGTAGGTGTTGATGCCGTCCGCCGCGAGGCGCAGCGCGAACAGCTTCGCCACCATCGTCACACCGGCCTTGGACACGCAGTATTCCGCGCGGTTCAGCGAGGCCATCACGGAATTCACCGAGGAGACGAAGCACAGCGAGCGATGCCCGCGCTTGGGCGCATCGGGCGCGATCATGCGCTTCGCCACCACCTGGGACAGGAAGAAAGTGCCGCGCGTATTGATATCGAGCAGCCGGTCCCAGGACTCCGGCGTGGTCTCGAGCATGTCCTGGCGCTTCGCCACCTGCACGCCGGCGACATTGGCCAGGCATTCGAGGCCGCCGAAGGCCGACCAGGCGGCATCGAGCAGCGCGCCATGCGCCGCGACATCGCCGACATCGGCCCGGACGAAGACGAAGCCGCCGCCGGCCGCGCGCACGGCCGCGCCGGTGTCCTCGGCACCTTCCTCGCTGATGTCGGCGCCGACCAGGTCGAAGCCCTTTTCCGCCAGCGCCACGCAGGTGGCGCGCCCGATCCCGCGCCGCGCGCCGGTGACGAGTGCAGCAGGCTTCATCGGAACCTTCCCCTTGCCATGGTCTATGCCGCGGCAGGGTGGTCCCTTCCCGGGCCGCCGGAAAGGGCATGACGGCCATGCCGCCGCGGCGCATGCCGCCGAAAACACAAGGCCCGCCCCACCTTCCGGCGGAGCGGGCCTGTCGCCGTTGACCGGCGCCGTTTCCTGGACGTTGCCCCGAACTGAGCGCGAGGATCAGACGTTCTGTTCGCCTTCAGGTCAACCGGGTAGGTGTGCGCTGCAACATGGTTAACGGGGGGGGCTATGCGGATCCTGGTCGTCAATTCCAACACGACGCCGGCGGTGACCGAGCGGATCGGCGCTGCCGCGCGCGCCGTCGCCACCCCGGGCACCACCATCACCGCCGTCAGCGCGCCCTTCGGCCTGCCGCTGATCGTCACGCGGGCGGATTGGCTCGCGGCGGGTCCGGCGACGCTGGCCGCGCTGGCGCAGCATCGCGGCAGCTACGACGCCGCGGTGATCGCCTGCTTCGGCGACCCGGGCCTCGATGCCGCGAAGGAATTGCTGGAGGTGCCGGTGCTCGGCATCAGCGAGGCCGCCTTCCACGCCGCCTCCATGCTCGGGCGGCGCTTCGGCGTCGTCTCCTTCACCGCGGCACTTCGCCCGATGTTCGAGGAATGCCTCGCGCATCACGGCCTCGCGTCACGCTGCGCCGGCTTCCGCATGGGCCCGGCCTTTAGCGGCGACCCGGGCCGTGTGGCCGAGGAACGGCTCGACCTTCTGGCCACGCTGTGCGGCGAAAGCGCCGAGCAGGACGGGGCGGAATGCATCATCCTGGCCGGCGGTCCGCTCGCGGGACTCGCGCCGCTGCTGCAGCCGCGCGTGGCGGTGCCGCTGGTCGATGGCACCCAGGCCGCGGTGCGCCTGGCCGAGGCCATGGCCGGGCTGATGCCGCGCCATCCGCGCGCCCACCGTGCCCGCATGCTGACCGGCTTCGCACCGGAGGTGGCGGGGCTCTACGCCGCGCGGTGACAGCGCGCGCGTTTTTTCGCTGACTCGGGCACCGCGCGGCGCATAGCCTCTCCGGAACGAAAGCAACGGGAGGAACGGACCATGCGTGGCATCCTGGCGGTGCTTGCCGTCTGTGTCCCGCTCGCCGCCGGCGCCCAGGCGCCGCGCGAGGTCACCATCGCCCTCGGCGCGCCGCCGGCCAGCTTCGACCCGCATTTCTTCGCGCACTCGCCCTCCTTCATGGTGCAGCAGCACGTCTTCGAGCCGCTGGTCTGGCGCGACGAGAACAGCCGCACCATCCCCGCCCTCGCCGAACGCTGGGAGATGCTGCCGGACGGGCTCGGCTGGGACTTCCACCTGCATCCCGACGCGCGCTTCTCCGACGGCACGCCGGTGACCGCCGCCGATGTCGCCGCCACCATCGCGCGCCTGCCCAACGTGCCGAACAGCCCGGGCCGGCTGACCATCTACACCAATCGCGTACGCGCCGTGGAAGCCGCCGGCCCGCGCACGGTGCGGCTGCTGACCCACGGCCCCGCGCCCCTGCTGCCCGAGGACATCCCGCCGCTGATGATCGTGCCCGAGCGCATCGCGCGCGAGGCGACGACGCAGGACTTCAATGCCGGGCGCGCCGCCATCGGCTCGGGTCGCTACCGCCTGGTGCAGTACGTCCAGGGCGAGCGCGTGGTGCTGGAACGCAGCCCGACCTGGCGCGGGCCGGCCTCCCCCTTCTCGCGCGTGACCTTCCGCGTGATCGCCAATGACAGCTCGCGCGTGGCGGCGCTGCGCGCGGGCGACGTGCAGCTCATCGAGATCGTGCCGCCGCGTGACGTGCCCATGCTGGAACGCGACCCGAATGTCGCGGTGTGGCGCAGCCCGGGGACGCGGCTGATCTACATCTCGCTCGACGTGTCGCGCGACGTCTCCCCGGGTGTCTTCGACGTCGATGGCCGGCCGATGGAGCGCAACCCGCTGCGCGATGCGCGGGTGCGCCGTGCGCTGTCGCTGGCGATCGACCGCGAGGGCATCCGCCGCCAGATCATGGAGGGCCAGTCCGTGCCTGCCGGGCAGATGCAGGCGATCGGCCTCGGCGTCGCGGACCCCGAGCTCAAGCCCGACCCCTACGACCCCGCCCGCGCCCGCGCGCTGCTGGCCGAAGCCGGATGGGCGCAGGGCTTCACGCTGGTCTTTGCCGGGCCGAACGACCGCTACGTGAACGACGAACGCGTGCTGCAGGCGATCGCCGGCTTCTGGCAGCGCATCGGCATCCGCGTGCGGGTGGAGGCATTGCCGTCCAACATCTTCTTCCCCCGGTCCTCGCAGCGCGCCTATTCCGCGGCGCTGACCGGCTGGCAGTCCAGCGCCTACGAGCCCAACAACATCTTCGCCCCGGTGCTGCTGACCGAGGACCGCACACGGGGCTGGGGCACGGTGAACCGGCACGGCTATTCCAACCCGGTGGTGGACGGCATCTACGAGCGCGCCGTGGTCGCGCTGGACCAGGACGAGCGCGTCCGGCTGTGGCGCGAGGGGATGCGCATCGCGATGCAGGACGCCCCGGTGCTGCCGGTGCACCACCAGGTGAACATCTGGGCAACGCGGCGTGGCCTGGCCTATGCCCCGCGGTCCGACGAGTACACGCTGGTATCGTCGCTGACGGTGGTGCCGTGACGGCGCCTGCGGGTTCTGGACAAAGGCGGTTGCGCCGCCCCGCCTCGTAGGCGGTGGGACCTGGCCCGACCTAGCCCTCACCCGGCCCGGACATCGAGACGCGGGTGATGGCCCACTGCACCGAGGCCTCGCCCTCGTCCGCCACCAGCACCACCTGCTGCGAGCGTCGCGGCTCGCTGCCCAGGTAGACGCTCTCCTCGAGCGCGACGCGCGCACCCTTGGCACGAAGTTTCCAGCCGATGCCCGAGGGCAGGCGCAGCAGCGCCGCGCTCTCGTCCTGCAGCAGGGAAGCGACGACGCCCGGATGCAGGTGGAAGCGCAGCGTGAAGGACGGCACCACGCCATCCCCGCCGACTTCCACCATGTCCTCCCCGCGCAGGTCGTCGCCGGACTCCGCGAGATACAGGCGCCGGCGATGCAGCGCGCCGAAGGCGCGGCGCCAGCCGTCATGGCTCGCCTCCAGCCACTGCGCGCCGGCGGATTCGTGGCGCGCGGTCTCCACCTGTTCGGGCCGGCGGCCGAGGCCCTCGGGGCGCAGCTCCGCCGAATTGGTGTCGGACAGGACCAGCGTGGAATGCGCGGCGGTGGCGCGCAGCGCGTCGCGCCAGGCTTCCTCGGCCGCCGGCGCGGCGCCGCAATTCACGATCAGCCGGTCACGACCCACCGACATCTCGAAGGCCAGCGTCCCGGCATGGGCGAAGCGATCCGCACCCGCGGGCAGCCCGCCATCGGCGCCCGCCGCCGCGCGCCCGGTGGGCGGGGCGCCGGTATCGGCGATGATCAGCGTGCGCCCGGCCTGCAGGCGCTGGAAGCCGGTCTCGGGCAGGTCGAGCGGCGCACGCCCGCGCGCCTGCCCCTGCGTCAGCACCAGGTCGATCAGCGCGGAGGATTCGTCGCGCGTGCCGTTGAACAGCGCGAGTCCGCCATCGCCATGGCGGAACAGCCGCAGCGCGGGTGCGGCGCGATCGAGCAGCGCCGCCAGGTGCGGCGGCGGCTCGACCCCCGCGCCATGCATCAGGTTGCGGATCTCGATCAGGTCCTGAAGTGCGAGCAGCTGCATGGCCGGGCTGCGCTCCACATGCCCGCCATCGGGGTGGAACTGTCGCTCGATCTCGGCCGGCAGGAAGCGCGCGGCGCGTTGGAGATACGCGTCCTCCTCCAGCGCGATCGCGGCCGCCATGGCCCCCTTCAGCGCGGCGAGCGCGCCGCGGTGCTCGGCCTCGGCCGGCAGGGCGGCGGACAGGTCGCGCGCATCCTGCGCCATGCGCGTCATGACCGCGCGGCGGAACTGGTCCTCCGCCGTCGCGGCGAAGAAATCCCAGTGGCCGAGCCAGGCCGACAGCCGCGCGCCGACCACCTCCGGCGCATCGGCCACCGCTTCCTCGGCGCCGCGGGCGAGCCAGTCCGCCGTCAGCGCCCGCGCGTGCAGCCGCGCCGCATCGGTGCCGAGCGCGCGCAGGTCGCGCATCCAGGCGAAGCCATGCGCCGCGGCGCGCCAGGTCACGGAGCCCGAGGGCACATCCCAGCCCTCCGCGCCGCCGAGGCCGATGCGCAGCGGCCGCGCCGTGCCCTGCGTCTCGAACTCGCCGCGCAGCAGGCGGGCGCCACGCGCG
>NZ_JACADR010000098.1 GCF_016106005.1 Roseomonas rosulenta | reverse complement strand
ACGGCCTGTCGGCCGGCGAGCGCGCCGCGCTCGAGGCCGCGCTGCGCCATATCGCCGCGCGCGCCGAGGCCCTGGGCGCAGCGTCCGGGGGCGGACCGGACTGAAGCCCTTCGCAGCGCGCCGCTGCGGGCGGTTGGCGCGGCGGCCCGGCCTCGGCTAGCCTCACTGCCGAAACAGACGGGCGCCCGGCCCGACATTCGAGGAGGAGCGCACGATGCTCATGCGACGCCTGGCCACGGCCGCGGCCCTGGCCTTCATGGCCCTTGGCGGGACCGCCGCGCAGGCCCAGACCGGGGACCCGTCCTTCAACCTGGTGAACCGCAGCAACCGCACGATCTACGAGGCCTATGCCTCGCCCTCCTCGGACAGCAACTGGGGCCAGGACCGGCTCGGCACCAACGTCGTGCCGGCCGGGCGGTCCTTCGTGATCCGCCTGCCGCAGGGCGAATGCACCTACGACGTGCGCGTGGTCTATGACCGCCAGGGCGGCCCGGCCGAGGAACGGCGCAACATCAACCTGTGCAACGTGACCGACCTCACCTTCGATGGCCGCCAGGCGCAGCAGGGTGGGCAGCCGCCGCAGGGCCAGCAGCGCCCGCCTGGGCCGCCGCCGGCCGCCGCCGGGCCGACCGGCAACCCGTCCTTCAACCTGGTGAACCAGGGGCGCGCGACGGTGATGCAGGTCTTCGCCTCGCTCGCCACCGACCAGAACTGGGGTCCGGACCGCCTGGGCGCGGATACGGTCGCGCCGGGCGCGGTCTATCCGATCCGCCTGCCGGAAGGCCCCTGCATGTACGACATCCGCTTCGTCTACGACAGCGGCCAGCCGCAGGAACGCCGCAACGTGAACCTCTGCGAGGTGACGAACATCACCGTGCCGCTGCAGTAGCGCAGCCGGCATGCGAAGGGGCGGCCCCCGCGAGGGAGCCGCCCCTTTTTCATGCGCGCGGGCTCAGGCGGCGCGCGCGGCCGCCAGCGCCTTCCACACCGTCTCGGGCGTGGCGGGCATGTCGATGGTCGCCACGCCCGCATCGGCCAGCGCATCGACCAGCGCATTGATCACCGCCGGCGGCGAGCCGACCGCGCCGGCCTCGCCCGCGCCCTTCACGCCCAGCGGGTTGGTCTCGCAGGGCACCTCGATCAGGTCGACATCGATCGGCGGCAGGTCGTCCGCACGCGGCAGCGCGTAATCCATGAAGGATGCGCTGAGGAGCTGGCCGCTCGCGCCATCGAAGGCCGTGCGCTCGAGAAGCGCCTGGCCGATGCCCTGCGTCACGCCGCCATGCACCTGGCCCCGCACGATCAGCGGGTTCAGCGCATGGCCCACGTCATCCACCACGATGTAGCGCGGGATGGTGACGATGCCGGTCTCGGGGTCGACCTCCACCTCGGCCACGTGGCAGCCATTGGGGAAGGTGTGGGACTTGATCTCGGCGGTCTCCTGCGCGTCGAGCAGCGTCGCCTCGATGCCGGCCGCCGCGCGGCGGCGCTGCGCGGCCGCAAGGTCCAGGATGCCGACCGAGCGGTCCGTGCCGGCCACGGCGAATTCACCCTTGCCGGGCGTGAACTCGATGTCCGCCACCGAGGCTTCCAGATGCTCGGAGGCCGCGATCTTGCCCTTCTCGACCACGGAGGCGGTGGTCACCAGGATCGCCTGGCCTTCGGAATAGAGGCTGCGCGCGCCGCCGGTGCCCCCGCCATCGGGCAGGCTGTCGGAATCGCCCTGGCGGATGCGGATCTTCTCGATCGGGATGCCGAGCTCGTGGCTCGTCATCATGGCATAGGCGGTCTCGTGGCCCTGGCCGGTGGATTGCGTCCCGACATAGACATCCACGAACCCGTCATCGGCGAACTTCACGGCGGCGTTCTCGGTCGGCGAGCCGCCGGTGGCTTCCAGGTAGTAGGCGAGGCCGATGCCGCGCTTCCTGCCGCGCTTCGCGGCCTCCGCCCGGCGCGCCGGGAAGCCGGCCCAGTCGATCTTCTGCAGCGCGGTGTCCATCAGCGTGGCGAATTCGCCGGAATCGTAGCGCTGCCCCATGGCCGAGACGTAGGGCATGGCCGAGGACGGCACCATGTTGCGCCGGCGGATCTCGATGCGGTCGATGCCCATCTCGCGCGCGGCGGTGTCGATCAGGCGTTCGACCAGGTAGTTGCTCTCGGGCCGCCCGGCGCCACGATAGGCATCGACCGGCACGGTGTTGGTCACCACGCCGATCACCTGCGCGTGGATCGCCTGGAAGTCGTAGACGCTGGCCAGCACCTTGGTGCCTGCCCCGGTCGGGATGAAGGGCGCGAAGGTGTTGAGGTAGGCGCCCATCCCGGCCCAGTTCTTGGTGCGCAGCGCAAGGAACCTGCCGTTCGCGTCCAGCGCCAGCTCGCCGATGGTGATGTTGTCGCGCCCATGCGTGTCGGACTGGAAGGCCTCGGTGCGCTCCGAGGTCCACTTCACGGCGCGCTTCAGCTCGCGCGCGGCGAAGCAGGTCAGCACGTGCTCGGGGTAGAGGAACAGCTTCATGCCGAAGCCGCCGCCGACATCGGGCGTCACCACGCGGAAGCTGTCGGTGGGCACGTTGAAGATGTTCTTGGCCAGGATGTTGCGCACCAGCCAGGAGCCCTGGGTGTTGGTGGACAGCGTCCAGTGGCCGCGCGCCGCGTCGTAGTCCGCAAGCGCGGCCCGCGCCTCCATCGACGCCACCACCACGCGGTTGTTCACCACGCGCAGGCGCGTCACATGCGCGGCACCCTTGATCAGCGCATCGGCCTTGGCGGCATCGCCGACATGCCAGTCGAAGCAGGTGTTGCTCGGCGCGCTGGCCCAGATCTGGGGCTGGCCGGGCTGGGTCGCGGTGGCGAGGTCGGTGGCGGCGGGGAGGATGTCGTACTCCACCTCGATCGCCTCCGCGGCGTCGCGGGCCTGCTCGATCGTCTCGGCCACCACGAAGGCCACGGGGTCGCCGACATGGCGCACCACGCCCTCGGCCAGGGCGCGCCGCGGCGTGTCGGAACACGGCGTGCCGTCCACCGACTTCACCGGCGCCAGGCAGGGCATGTGCCCGAGCCCCGCCGCCGCCAGGTCCGCCCCGGTCCAGATGCCGAGCACGCCTGGCATGGCCTTCGCCGCCGCGGTGTCGATGCCGGTGATGCGGGCATGCGCATGCGGGCTGCGCAGCACATGGCCCTGCGCCTGGCCGGGAACCGCCATGTCGCCGGTGTAGCTGCCCGCGCCCTTGAGCAGGCGCGGATCCTCGACGCGGCGGATGGATTGGCTGAGTCCGAACTTCGCCATGCCCTGGGTCTCCCTTCGTGTGCTGCCCTGCATCATCTGCGATGCCGGGCGCCGATGGGAAGGGGGGTCAGGCGCCGCGCCGGACCAGTTGCTTCGTCTTCTCCCGCATCGTCTGGAACACCACGTAGAGCATCGGGATGACGAAGATGCCCACCACCGCGGCCCCGATCATCCCGCCGAACACCGCCGTGCCGACTGCGCGGCGCGACAGCATGGCCGCGCCGGAGGCGAAGACCAGCGGCACCAGCCCCAGGACGAAGGCGATCGAGGTCATCATCACCGCGCGGAAGCGCAGCCGTGCGCCCATGATCGCGGCGTCGCGGATCGACAGCCCCTCCTCGCGCTTCTCCTTGGCGAATTCCACGATGAGGATGCCGTTCTTGGCGGCCAGCGCGATCAGCACCACCAGGCCGATCTGCGCATAGATATCCAGCGGCATGTTCGCCACCAGCAGCGCCAGGAAGGCGGACAGCACGCCCACCGCGACCGACAGAAGCACCGGGATCGGGATGACCCAGGATTCGTACAGCGCGACCAGGAACAGGTAGGCGAACATCACCGCCAGAGCGAGGATGAAGACGGTCTGCCCGGAGGCGAGCTTCTCCTGGTAGGCGGTGCCGGTCCATTCATAGCCATAGCCCGGCGGCAGCACGCGGGCCGAGAGCGATTCCATCGCCGCCAGCGCATCGCCCGACGACACCCCCGGCCGCGGCGCCCCGTTGATCGAGATGGCGCGGTAGTTGTTGTAGCGGAAGATGGTCTGCGGCCCGACGCGCGTCTGCACGTCGGCGATGGCGCGCAGCGGCACCATCTCCCCGCGCGCATTGCGTACATGGATTCGCCAGATGCTGTCCACGTCGCGCCGGTCGGCCGCCTCGGCCTGCAGGTTGACCTGCCAGGTGCGGCCGAACAGGTTGAAGTCGTTGACGTAGAAGCCGCCCAGCGTCGCCTGCAGCGCGGTGAAAACATCCGAGATGCGCAGGCCGAGCGCCTGCGCCTTCTCGCGGTCGAGGTCGAGGAACAGCGTCGGGTTGGTCGCGTTGAAGGTGGAGAAGACCGCCGCCAGCCGCGGATCCTGGTTCGCCGCCACGATCAGCCCGAGCATGGTCGCGCCCAGCTCCGCCGGGGGTCGTCCCTCGTAGTCCTGCAGGATGTACTCGAAGCCGCCGCCGGTCCCGAGACCGATGATCGGCGGCAGGTTGAAGGCGAAGACATTCGCCGTGCGCACCGCCTGGCCAGCGCCGAAGACACGCCCGATTGCCGCCTGCACCGACATCGCCGCATCGGTGCGGTCGGCAAAGGGTTTGAGCCGCGCCACCAGGAAGGCGGAATTCGACTGCGCGCCGCCATCGATCAGCGAGAAGCCGACGATCGCCAGCGTGCCCTGCACGGATGGGATCGCCTTCAGGATCTCCTCGACCTGCACCACCGCCTCCCGCGTGCGGGAGACCGAGGCCCCCTGCGGCAGCTGCACCTGCACGAAGAAGGCGCCCTGGTCCTCCTGCGGCAGGAAGCCCGAGGGCGTGCGCAGCGACAACTGCCAGATGCTGACGAAGAACACGCCTGTCAGCAGGATCGACAGCAGCGAGACGCGCACCAGGCGGGTGACCGCCCCGGCATAGCGGTCGCGCACCCAGTCGATGCCGCGCAGCCAGCGCCCCATGAGGCCCGGCCGGTGCCCCCCGGCATGCTTGTGCGGGCGTAGGAACACCGCGCAAAGAGCCGGCGAGAGCGTCAGCGCATTGATCGCGCTGATCACCATGGCCGCGGAGATGGTGACCGCAAACTGGCGGAACAACTCGCCGGACAGCCCCGGGATGAAGCCGACCGGCACGAAGACCGACAGCAGCACCAGCGTGATGGCGATGATCGGCGCAGTGATCTGCGCCATCGCTTTCTTGGTCGCCTCGGCGGGCGTGAGGTGGGGCTCCTCCTCCATCACGCGCTCGACGTTCTCGACCACCACGATCGCGTCGTCGACCACGATGCCGATCGCCAGAACCATCGCCAGCAGCGAGATGGTGTTCGCTGAATAGCCGAGTGCGAGCAGGATCACGAAGGCGCCGATCAGGCTGACCGGCACCGCCACCGTCGGGATGATGGTGGCGCGCATGTTCCCCAGGAACAGGAACACCACGATGACCACCAGGACGAAGGCCTCGACCAGGGTCTTGATGACTTCCCGGATGGTATCGTTCACGAAGTCCGAGGTGTCGAAGAAGACGCGGTGGTTGACGCCCTCGGGGTAGCGCGTGCGCATCTCGGCCAGGGCGCGGCGGACATTCTCGGCCGCCGTCACCGCATTGGCGCCAGGCTGGAGATAGACGCCGAAGGTCACCGCCGGCTTGCCGTCGAAGCGGCTCTCGGTGTCCATGCTGGCGGCGCCGAGCTCGACCCGCGCCACGTCGCGCACGCGCAGCACAGAACCGTCGGGATTGGCGCGGATCAGGATCTCGCCGAATTCCTCGGGCGTGGACAGCCGCCCGCGGGTCTCGAGGTTGATCTGGAACTGCTGGTCGTCGGGCACCGGCCGCCCGCCGAGCCGGCCCACCGGCGCCTGCACATTCTGCGCCTGGATCGCCGCCACCACGTCCGATGGCGTGAGGTTCAGGCTGATCAGCCGGTCCACCTCGAACCAGATGCGCATGGAATAGTCCATGGCGCCGAACAGGTTCACCTGGCCCACGCCCGGCACGCGCGCCAGGCGGTCGATGATGTTGATGGTGGCGTAGTTGGACAGGAACAGCGGCGTATGCGCGCCGCTCTCGGAATACAGGAAGATGAACTGCAGCACCGCGGAGGACTGCTTGCGCACGGTCACACCCTGGCGCTGCACCTCCTGCGGCAGGCGCGCGAGCGCGGCCTGCACGCGATTGTTCACGTTGACGGTGGCAAGGTCCGGGTTGGTGCCGAGCTGGAACGAGACATTGAGGCTGTAGGACCCGTCATTGGCGCTGTTCGACCGCATGTAGATCATGCGGTCCACGCCGTTCACGCTGGCCTCGATCACCTGCGCCACCGTCTGCTCGATCACGGTGGCCGACGCACCGGGGAAGCGCGTGGTGACCGAGACCTGCGGCGGCACGATGTCCGGCAGCTGGGAGACCGGGATGCGCAGCATCGCCAGGAGCCCGGCCAGCGCCGTGACGATGGCGATGACGATGGCGAAGCGCGGGCGATCGACGAAGACGGCGGAGAACACGCGCGTTCAGCCCCGGCCCGGGGGCTGCGGCGCCGGTCTCGGCGGCTCGGGCGCCTGGACAGGCGCGGGGTTGACCGGCTGGCCCGGGCGCACGCGCTGCAGACCCTCCACCACCACGGTCTCGCCGCCCTGCAGCCCGCCCTCGATCACCGCGCGCTCCGGGGTGGATCGGCCGAGGGTGACGTTGCGCCGCTGCGCCACGTTGCCCTCGCCCACCACGAAGACGAAGGCGCCCTGCTGGTCCTGCAGCACCGCGGCGCGCGGCAGGGTGATGGCCATGACTGGCTCGGCACCTTCGACCGACACGCTGACGAACTGCCCGTCCACCAGCTCGCGCGGGGAGACGGTCGAGGCCTGGCCGCCCACCTGGCGGATCGGGTTGGCAATCAGCGCGCGCACCAGCACGGTGTCGGTGTTGCGGTCGATCTGGTTGTCGACGAAGTCGATCCGCCCGGCCTCGGGATAGAGCCGCCCGTCGGTGGTGCGGATGCGCACCAGCACCGCGGCCGGCCCGCCGCGCCCCTCGAAGCGGTTGCGCAGGTCGAGCGCGGTGCGCTGGCTGACCGCGAAGGCCACGCGCATCGGGTCCTGGCTGACGATGGTGGCGAGCGTGCCGGCATCGGGGCCGACCACGTTGCCCACCGCGAGGTTGGAGCGCCCGATCTGGCCGGCGATCGGCGCCATAATCTCGGTGTAGCCGAGGTTGATCTGCGCCACGCGCACCGCCGCCTCGGCCGCCAGCACATTGGCCGCGGCCGTGCGCTCCAGCGCCTGGGCGTTGTCGAGCGCGACCTGCGTGCCGGTGCCCGATTGCCGCAACTCGCGCGCGCGGGCCAGCGCCACGCGGGTATTCTCGAGCGTCGCGCTGGCGCCGGCGCGGTTGGCCTCGGCCTGCTCGACCTGTGCCTCGAAGGGCGCGCGTTCGAGCCGGTAGAGCACCTCGCCCTCGCGCACGTCGCCGCCCTCGCGGAACAGGCGCTCCTGGAGGAAGCCGGTGACGCGGGCGCGGATATTCACGCGGTCGGTCGCCTCGACGCGGCCGACGAATTCCGCGGTCTCGGTGACGGGCCGCCGCTCGGCCACCTGCACGCCGACCGCGGGCGGCCCCTGCGGGCCGAACTGGGCGGCGGCAGGCAGGCTCCCGGCCAGCAGCAGCGCAAGGGCTCCGGCAAGAGGGCGCAGCATCAGCATTGGTCCAGTCTCATTCCCCGCTCATGTCGCGTCGCAACATGCGGCGTCAAGCACCGTTACGATGACGCATGCGCTTCACGCATGGCATCGCGCCCCTCACATCGGCGCGAGGTCGCGCGTCAATGCGTCACGAAAACCGGGCAGGGTGCGGCACGCAGCAGGCGCCGCGTGGCCGAACCGGTGAACAGGGTGCGCAGGCCGGAATTCTCGAAGGCGCCCATGACCAGCATGCGCGCCGGCATGGCGACCGCCTCGGCCAGCAGCGCATCGACCGGGTGGCTGCCCTGGGTGCCGATCGCCTCCGCGGCACAGCCATGGGCGCGCAGGTAGCCCGCTGCGGGTTCGGCCATCGCCTGGGCCTCGGCGCGGTCCGGCATCACGGACATCACCCGCACCGGCACATCGCCGGCCAGGCCGAGCAATGCGAAAAGCTGGATGGCGCGCATCGCCGGGATCGATCCGTCATAGCCCACCAGCACGCCGCCGCCCTGGACCGGCGCGCCGGGCGGCACCACCAGCAGCGGGCGCGCGCCGTCATGCAGCAGGGCCTCGATCACCGGCGCCAGGCCGTCGGGGCAGTCCTCGAGCCCGAGCGTCGAATCGCGGCCGATGACGACCAGGTCGTGCGCGGCGCCGGCCGCCAAGAGCGCGGGTTCGGGCGCATCGGTCAGGCGCAGCCGGGTGAAGGCGGTGGCGCCGGCAGCCGCGGTGCAGGCGGCGAAGGCGGCGTCGGCCTCCTCCTCGGCGCGCTTCGCGCGCGCGGCATCGCGCCGCTCCTTGAATGCGGCGGCGCCGGGCGGCACGGCCTCATTCACGTCCTTTACATGCGGCCAGTCGAGAACGGTGGCGGCGGTCAGCGCCGCGCCGCTGCGCCGGGCGACATCGATCGCCAGGTCGCGGGCACGCTGCGCCCCCTCGGTATCGTCCAGCGCGACCAGGATGCTGCGGATCATGCGGGGGTCTCTCCTTGCCCGCCAGGATAGACGCGATCGCGCCTTGCGCGAAGATCAGCGCGGCCCTGGCAGCCGCAGGAACGCCAGGGTGCAGGCCACCAACGCCACCGCGAAGACCAGCAGCGCCGCGCCAATCCCGCCGGCCGCGGCCGCCGCGCCCGAGGCCGCCTGCAGCACCGCGGCGCCGCCGAAGAAGGATATGTTCATGGCTGAGAGCGCGCGCCCCACGCGTTCGGGCGGCACCGCCGCGCGCACCAGCGCGAAGCAGATCACCTGCAGCGAGATCAGCAGCCCGAATCCCGCCAGCAGCACGGCATCCGCGGCCACGCCCCAGCCCAGCGCGCCGCCCAGCACCATGAGCGCGATCATCGTGGCACCCCCGAGGTGCCCGGCCACCAGCAGGGCGCGCCGATGCGCCTGAAAGCGCCGTTCCAGCAGCCCGGCCACCGCGGGTCCGACGATCAGCGCGATGGTGCAGGCGAGCAGCACATGACCGGCCTCGATGCGCGGCAGCCCCTTCACCTCCATCAGCCATGGCCCGCCCCACAGCCCGCGCACGCCGAGCACGGCGGCGAAGGAGGCGAAGGCGATAACCACCGGCCCGCGGATCTCGCGCGACAGCGCGAGCGTCACGACGTCGCGCGCATCCTCCGCGACGCTGCGCCGCGCCTGCACCGGCGGCTGCCTGTCGCGCACGATCGCCGCCACCGCCGCCAGCGCGCCCAGCGCCAACAGCGCGCAGGCGGCATAGCCCGCGCGCCAGCCGGCCCGATCCACCAGCAGCGCCAGCGGGCTGGCGGACAGCAGCATCCCGGTATTCCCGAAGGCCTGGATCACCCCGCCCCACAGGCCGAATTTCTGCGACGGCAGGTTCTTCGCGGCATAGGTGATGGGGCACATCAGCATGCCCGAGCAGCCCACCCCCAGCACGACCTGCGCGCCAAGCATCGACCACGGCCCGGTCGCGACGGCGCCGAGCAGCGAACCCACCGCCGCCACGGCCAGAAGCGCGATCGCCGTGCGCTTCACGCCATAGCGATCGAGCGCCACTCCCACCGGCAGCATCGCCAGCGCGAAGGCCGCCGGGAAGGCGCCGGTCAGCGCGCCCAGCCCCTCCGCCGACAGTCCGAGGTCGCGCTGCAGCACATCCGCCGCCATGGCCGGCACCGTGCGCACCGCGTTGGAGAAGACATGCCCGAGCGCCAGCGCCAGGACCGACAGGCCGAGCAGGTCCAACCCGTCAGTTCCTGAACATCTTGCCGGGGTTGAGGATGCCGCGCGGGTCGAGGCTGTGTTTCAGCCCGCGCATCACCGCCAGCGCCTCGGACCCGTGCTCCTGCTCGAGGAACTCGCGCTTGCCCATGCCGATGCCGTGCTCACCCGAGCAGGTCCCGCCCAGCGCCAGGCCCTGGGCCACGATGGCGCGATCCAGCGCCCAGGCGCGTTCCAGCCCCTCCTGGTCGCCCTCGGGGAACAGGATCAGGCAGTGGAAATTGCCGTCGCCCACATGCCCGACGATGCAGGAGGTGAGGCCGGAGGCGAGCGCCGTCTCCTTCGCCTGCACCACCGCCTCCGCCAGGCGGGAGATCGGCACGCATACATCGGTGGTGATGCCGCGATGCCCGGGCTTGAGGGCCACCGCCGCCCAATAGGCATCGTGCCGCGCCTGCCACAGCCGGTTGCGGGCCTCCGCATCGGTCGCCCAGGTGAAGCCTTGCGCGCCGAGGTCGCCGGCGATCGCCTCGACCGATTCCGCCTGTTCGCGCACCGACGCCTCGCTGCCGTGGAATTCCAGGAACAGCGTGGTCAGCGGCGCGAAGCCTTCCAGCTTCGAGTAGCGGATGCAGGCCTCCATCTGGTCCTCATCCAGCAATTCGATGCGGGCCACGGGGATGCCGGACTGCATGACGGTGATGACGGTCTCGACCGCCGCCGCCAGTGTGGGGAACTGGCACACCGCGGCCGATATGGCCTCCGGGATGCCGTGCAGCCGCAGCCGGATCTTCGTGATGACGCCGAGCGTGCCCTCGGAACCGATGAACAGCCTGGTCAGGTCGTAGCCGTTCGATGCCTTGCGCGTGCGCCCGCCGGTCTCGATCACGCGCCCATCGGCCAGCACCACCTCGAGGCCCAGCACGTTCTCGCGGATGGTGCCGTAGCGCACCGCATTGGTGCCCGAGGCGCGGGTCGCGCACATGCCGCCGATGCTGGCGTGGCTGCCGGGATCGACCGGGAAGAATAGCCCCTTGTCGCGCAGGAAGGCGTTCAGTTCCTGCCGCGTCACGCCGGGCTCGATGAGGACATCCATGTCCTCCTCGTTCAGCTCCAGCACCGCCTTCATGCGCGACAGGTCGAGCGAGATGCCAGCGCGCACCGGGTTCACATGCCCTTCCAGCGATGTGCCCGCACCGAAGGGCGTCACCGCCACGCCATGTTGGTGACACAGCGCGAGGATGCGGCTGACCTCCTCGGTGGTCTCCACGAAGGCGACGGCGTCGGGCAGGGTCGGCGTGGTGGTGTCCTCGCCACGCGAATGCTGTTCGCGCACGGTCCGGTTCACGCTGAGCCGATCGCCCAGGAAGGCCCGCACGGCGGCGATCACCGCCTCGGCCGGGGTGGTGGTCATGGTCGTCACTCCTCCCGCCGCAAGGGTCCTGTCAGGCAATGCGGGCCGCCGCCGCCGGCGGCGAACAGCGAGAGATCGGGGTCGAGCACCTCCAGCCCCTCCGCGCGCAATGCCGCGTTCAGCCGGGCCGACCCGCGTGCCGAGATCACCCGCCCGCGCCCCAGCGCGAGGATATTGCATCCGAGCGCCATGGCATCGCGATAGGGCACGCCGATGCAGCGCATGCCGTGCCCGGCCAGCCAGGCGACGAAGTCCGGATCGAGCACGTCGAGGCACGCCACCGCGAGCCCGGGTGCGGCCATGCAGAACAGCACGTCGAGATGCAGGAAGTGCTCGTCGAAGACCTCGATGCGCACCTCCCAGCCCTCGGCGCGCAGCCAGCCGGCGAATTGCTCGGCCCCCGCAAGGTCGGTGCGCCCGCCCGAGGCGCCCACCACCGCCACGCCGGGCTTCAGGATATGGATGTCGCCGCCTTCCAGCGTGCCCGCGCTCGACTTCCGCCAGAAGGCGCCGCCGTGGAAGTCGATCACGCCGGCATACTCGCCGCGCCGCTGCGGGCGTTCGAGCTGGCACAGCACCGCGCCCCAGGGCGTCACCACCGCGGAATCGCGCGTATAGACCATGTAGGGAAGGTGCGGTTCCGGGCGCAGCACATGCACGCGCGCGCCACCCTGGCGCAGCGCAGCCACCAGTTCGCCATGCTGCGCCGCCAAGGCCAGCGCCGAGGGCTGCTGCGCGCCGGCCAGCGTGCGTCGCACGATGCTGTTGGTGGGGATCCAGCGATAGTGGTCCGGCGGGCAGACCAGCACATCGGTCAGCACGCCGGTCTCGGAGGAGACGGTCCAGTCGGCCATGCGGCGCACCCTGCCGCGCGCATGGCGGCCCGTCCAGCCGCGCGTTTGACGCGCCCCGGACCCCGTCCTAGCGTCCTGCCATAGCAGCCAAGCAACGGAGAGGAAGCGGCGCCATGGCGAATGCGGTCAAGGAAGCGTGGAAGGCCGGCCGGGCCGTGGTGAACGGGTGGCTCGCCATCCCGAACGCCTTCTCCGCCGAGATGTATTCCAGGTGCGGCTGGGACAGCGTGACCGTGGACATGCAGCACGGCGTGCAGGACTACCTCTCCTGCGTGGCCTGCTTCCAGGGCATCCAGCCCTCCGCCGCCGTGCCGATGGTGCGCGTGCCGTGGAACGAGCCCGGCATCGTCGGCAAGGTGCTGGACGCCGGCGCCTACGGCGTGATCTGCCCGATGGTGAACACCGAGGAAGAAGCCCGCGCCCTGGTGCAGTACTGCAAGTACCCGCCCGCCGGCACACGCTCCAACGGACCGATCCGCGCCGGCGCCTACGGCAGCAGCGGCGGCTATCAGAAGACCGCGAACGACGAGATCCTGGTCATCCCGATGATCGAGACCAAGACCGCGATCGAGAATATCGAGAAGATCCTGGATGTGCCGGGCATCGACGGCATATATGTCGGTCCGTCCGACCTGTCCTTCTCCTATGGTCTCGAACCCAAGCTCGATGTCGAAGACCCCTTCATCCTGGGCATCTACGACAAGCTGCTGGCCGAGACGGGCAAGCGCGGCATCGCCGCCGGGCTGCACAACGGCTCGCCTGCCTATGCCAACCGCATGATCAAGAAGGGCTTCAAGCTGGTCACCATCGCCAACGAGGTCGGGTTGATGGTCCAGGCCGCGACCGCGGCGGTGAAGGCCGCGCGCGGCTGAGACGGACCGGCGCGGGCATGACCCCTCCTGGCCGCGCCGATTTCCGCTTCTTCCATCCGCATCGCGTCCGCTACGTCGAACTCGACACCCAGGGCATCGTCTTCAACGCCCATTACCTGACCTGGTACGACGAGGCGGTGTCGGACTACGTCCGCGCCGCCGGCTGGGACTACCAGGCGGAAGTGAAGGCCAGCGGTGCCGATTTCCACGTCGTCCGCGGCCTGGTCGAATACAAGGTCGCGATCGGCCGCGCGGCACGGCTCGAAATTGGGGCGCGCTGCACGCGCATCGGCCGCACCTCCATCGCCTTCCAGCCCGCGGTCTTCGCAGAGGGCGCCGATACGCTGCACGCCACCGGCGAGATCGTCTGGGTGCTGACGGACCAATCCACGCGCCGCCCGGTGCCCATCCCCGACCGGCTGCGCGACCTGCTCGCTGGCTTCGAGCGGCAGGACTTCTCCCCCCCCCGCCCTGAGGCCCGCCATGGACACGGACTACCTCGTCATCGGCGCCGGTTCCGCGGGCTGCGTCGTCGCCGCGCGCCTGTCGGAGACCGGCGCACGCGTCACGCTGCTCGAAGCGGGGCCGAAGGATCGCCATCCCTGGATCCATATCCCGGCCGGGATGCTCAAGCTGTTGCAGAACCAGTCGCTGATGAACTGGGGCTACGTAGCCGAACCCCACCAGGCGGTGAACGGGCGCGAGATCCGCTGGCCGCGCGGGCGCACGCTGGGCGGGACATCGTCCATCAACGGCATGCTCTATGTCCGCGGCAATCCGGCGGATTTCGACATCTGGGCGCAGATGGGCTGCCGCGGCTGGTCGTGGGCCGACGTGCTGCCCTTCTTCCGGCAGTCCGAGACCTACCGCAACGGCGGCGACCCCGCGATCCGCGGCACCAGCGGCCCGCTCCAGGTCGAGGACTACCGCACCATCCTGCCGCTGACCCACCGCTTCATCGAGGCCGCGCAGCAGGCCGGCCACCCCTTCCGCGCCGACCTAAACGGCGCGGAGCAGGAAGGGGTCGGCTATTCGCAGATGACGCGCGTGGGCCGCTGGCGCGGATCGACCGCGCGCACCTACCTGCGTGCGGCGGGCGGGCGCGTGCGCGTCGAGACCGAGGCCCAGGTCGCCCGCCTGCTGTTCGACGGCCGCCGCTGCACCGGCGCCGAATTCCGCCAGGGCGGCGAGATCCGCCGCATCACCGCGGCGCGGGAGGTGATCCTCTCCGGCGGCGCGGTGAATTCCCCGCATGTGCTGCAGGTCTCGGGCATCGGCCCCGCCGAGCATCTGCGGTCGCTCGGCATAGAGGTCCTGGCCGACATGCCCGCGGTCGGCGCCAACCTCCAGGACCACTACGTCTCCCGCGTGCAGCACCGCGTGCGGGACAGCCTCAGCACCAACCAGCTCGCGCGCGGCATCCGGCTGGTCGGCGAGGTCGCGCGGTTCTTCCTGCGCGGCACTGGCGCGCTGACCTTCGGCGTCACCACCGCGCAGGTCTTCGCGCGGTCGCGCGAAGGCCTCGCCAGCCCCGACCTGCAATTGCTGTTCACGCCCGCCTCCTACGCGCTCGGCCAGTTCGGCGTGCTGGAGAAGGAGCCGGGCATGACCTGCGCGATCTGCCCGGTGAAGCCGGACAGCCGCGGCACGGTGATGGCGCGCTCGGCCGACCCCTTCGAGAAGCCCGCGATCCGCCCGAACTACCTCTCGGCGCGATCCGACCAGGCCCTTCTCGCCGCCGGCATCCGCATGGTGCGCGACATCTTCGCGCAGCCGGCCATCGCGCCCTTCAGCGTGCAGGAGATCCTGCCCGGCCCGGGCGTGGCCTCCGACGACGAGCTGCTCGCCTTCAACCGGCAATACGGCACCACGATCTACCACCCCGTCGGAACCTGTCGCATGGGCGAGGGCCCGGACGCGGTGGTCGACAGCCGCCTGCGCGTGAAGGGCTTTGCGGGGCTGCGCGTGATCGACGCCTCGGTGATGCCCACGCTCACCACCGGCAATACCAATGCGCCGACCATCATGATCGGCGAGAAGGGTGCGGCGATGATCCGCGAGGACGCGGCCGCGTAGCGCGCGCTACGCCACCCGCGCCAGCGCCCGCACCGCCACCGTCACCGCCGCCAGGTCGCGCACCGCCGCGGCCTCGCGCACCAGGGCGGCGGCCTCGGG
>NZ_JACADR010000097.1 GCF_016106005.1 Roseomonas rosulenta | reverse complement strand
CCTCCGCCTGTCGCAGCTTCGCCACGATCTCCTCAGGCGTGTGCGCCTTCCTCCTCGCCATCCCCAACCTCCCCTCGCTGCCGCCGGGACTACATTACCGGCGGACCGCTTCTACGGGGTCAGGTCAGTTCGCCGTGGCGACGATCCTGAGCCAGAGGCGGGCGAGAGTTGCAACCGGCCCAGCATGCTGCGTCAGCACGACGACGCTGGCGCGCGACCCGACGCGCACGGCAGGAATGTCCCGTCCATCGGTAAGCTCAATCCGCAGAGGAAAGCGCTGGGTGTCTCGGATCCATTTGCGACGCTCGAGTACGCGTGCAAGCTGCCCTGTGCCTCCGACGTCGTGCGCAACGCCCGCAGCAACGCTCTCAACCCGGCCCTCGTAGATCCGGCCAGGCCTCACATTGAAGGCGATGAGCACGCGGTCACCGGCACGGATGTTACCGAGCGTGTTCTCCGGCAAGTTGGCGACCACCCAGGCGCTCTCGGAATCGATGATGGTCGCGACGGTGCGGCCCGCTGAAGCAAACTGACCCGGGGACAGCACGGTGTTCGTGACGAAGCCGTCAACCTGTGCCCGTACCTCGGTATCCGCGAGGTCGATACGCGCACGCCGCAACTGCGCGATCGCGAGCAGGATTTGTGGATTCTCCGCGTCGACAGGTCCGAGCCGCGTGCGGGCCTCCTCCAGACCGGCTTCGGCAGTCTGCACGGCGGCCTGCGCCGTGGCGAGCTGCGCACGCGCCGTGTCTGCCTGCGCCTGGGAATAGACATTGCGCTGCGCGAGCTCGAGCACGCGTGCCGCCTGATGCTGCACATTGGCGAGGTTCGCGCGCGCCTCGAGCACTTTGGCCTCGGCTGATGAGAGCGCAGCAGTGCTTGCGCCCACCCGCTGGCTGGCGTCGGTGAGGTTGGCTTCCGCCTGGGCAACCGCAGTGGCGAAGCGCTCAGGGTTGATACGGAACAGGATCTCGCCTGCACGGACCACCTGATTGTCGCGCACCCGCACCTCGACGATGTCGCCTGAGACATTCGGCGCGACGCCGACGACCGGAGCTTGAAGCGTCGCCTCCGAGGTGTAGGGCGTGACACGGTCGAACAGCACGTGGAGCGCGAGGACGGCAAGGAACAGTCCGACCAGCAGGCTGCCTGTCCCTGGCCGCCAGCGCCTGCGCACGAGCGGGCGCTCTGCGACCGCAGTCTCGGACCGCTGCGTGGAGGCGTCGCTGCTCATCGCGCGTCCCGTGCCGCGGAAAGTTGAGACACGTCCGCTGCCAGCAACTCCCGGATCCGTGCATTTCCCGTCACCGCGTTAATCCCCTGTTCAAGCAGCGCGTCCACATCCGCCCGAGGGATTGTCAGCCCGGTCGGGATCATCTGCAGGCGCGTGCGCAGGGATTCGTCGCCCACATCAGCGAGCGACAGATGGACGAAGGCTCCGTCGACGTCGCGACAGTTGCGTTGCTCGACGCGCGTCGCGGTGCGGCAACGCTCCGCACGAAGTCGCTCGACCACATCCGCGACCTGGCGCCGCATGACCAGGCGGGTCTCGAAGTTGTAGGCGTCGATCTGCGTGCCCGAGACCGCCCCTAGAATCTGCGACAGCCCACCGAACGAGCGTTGCCGGGCGATCTGCGGATCCTGCGCCGCCTCACCATCAACGCTGATCACGATCACGCGCCGGGTTCTCGATGCCAGGCTTCGGAGCGCCTCGGGCTCGTCCTGCAGGCGGAGGAAAATATAGAGCAGGCCGCGTAGGGCGAGGTTGTCCGAGATTCCGCCATCGAGCAGATGGACCCAAGGCTGCCGCGCGGGGTCGGCATAGCGCTCGGCGAGGCGCGCGAATTGCGCACGGCGCTCCGCCTCGCCGTCGAGGTCGCTCCATTCGCGTGGTGGAGCAGTTCGCGGTCGCGCCGTACCGCACCTGTCGGCGTGGTTGCGCAGCGTGATCGCTGAGAAAAGCACCGGGAACCCGTTGGAAGCGGCAACCGCACGGGCCAGCGGGAATGCGTTGAGATCGGAGCAGATGAGACCGAAAGTTGTTCCCAGAAAGGGGAAGGGAACACCGTTCGCGATATCCGTGGCGTTCACCGAGACGAGAGGAGGCCCGCGCCGCGCGAGGTCGCCGAAGGTTGCGCCTCGAAACATCAATGTATCATAGACGCGCGCCATGCGGTCATTCGTGCCGACATCGCTTCGGACCACCCATTCCCAGTGCCAAGGAAGCAGGTAGGTGCCGTAGATGTAAGCGTTGATGTCGCGGTCGAGGAAATCCTCACGAAAGGTCGAGAAGGAGTCTTCGCGGTAGAGGCCATAATGTACCGCAGGAAAGCTGCCGCCAGAGACGGCGGAGATGTAGTCCACCTGATCCAGAAGCGTTGTCCGGCCGACCGGCATGCGGCGCATTCCCTCCAGCGCGCCGTGGGCAAAGGCAGCCGAGCGCTTGCCGCCGCCCGAGAAGGCGAGCAGCACCAGGTGCTCTCCGGTCCTGCCGCTGCTGACCAGTTCGAAGCCATAGTTCGCGCCGAAATCCGCCGCCCCATCGGCGCCCCGTACCAGCGGCGCGTTCAGTGTGTCGCCGGGGCCCTGACAGGCACCGAGTATCGCCAGCATCAGCGCCGCACACAGGCTCCTGGCCATGCCCAGCATGAACGCACCTGGGCGGCGCGATCGCAGTTTCTGCCCAGCCTCCCTCCGCATCCGGTCCTCGCGCGTTGATCGTCGGGGGAGGGTAGGAAGCGCGTGCGCGCCAATCCTGATCGAATTCTGACCGTGTCGGCCCGCCGGTCCCATCGCGCCTCAAAGCGATAGGTAGATCCGGATCGTCGGTGGGGCATCACCACGATGGAACTGTGCAGCGGCTCGCGAGGCTTCATCGTCCAAGAGATTGATGCGGGCCAATCCGCGACGGAGCTCGTGCCAGTCCGGAAGGCGGAAGGTTTCGATCCAATGGTCGGCGCGCGAGATGTCGCGTGCAAGACGCCACGCGACAGCGCCATCACGTCGGCGCGCCAAGCGAAGCGACACCATGGCCGTGCGAAACGCGTCTGCCTCCCCTGGGTCCACGACATAGGCGACCGTCACCAGCACCGGGTGACCGCCCTCCATGAGTGTCTCCCGGACACCGTCGTCAATCGAGGGTTTGAGCGGGGGACGACGGGCCGGTAGTGAAGGATCGGCAACCTCGCTTGGCAGCGGCTGCGACCGGGCGAGCAGGGCGATGACGACGCTCCCGAGCGCCGCCGCGAGGAGCGTGCCTGTCAGCCCGGCATGCATGCCCAACCAGCCCCAGGCGATGGCGCCCAGCCCCATGCCCCCGTTGTAGACCGCCTGGTACAGCGCGAGCCCGCGAGCGCGGACCCAGGGGGCGCAGGCGAGTTGCACGGTTGCCTGGAGGTTGGACGAGCCGATGATCCAACCGATGCCATAGACAAGCATGCAGGCGATCGTCGTTGAGGCAGCCGGGGCCAGCGCAATCGGAAGCAGCGCCGTGCCGGTCAGCAGCCCGGCAAGCATGACGAGGGAGTCGCGGTTGAAACGGGCGCGCAGCATCGGCATCGCGATGCCGCCGAGCACGGCGCCCGCACCGATCGAGCCGAGCATGATGCCATACGACCCTGAGGCAAGACCAAGCACGTCCCGGACATAGAGGGGCAAGAGCGCCCAGATCGCGCTCGCACAGGCGTAGAAGGCTGCGGAGCGAATGAGCGCCGTCCGCACGTTCGGCTCCGCCGTTGCGTAGCGGAGGCCGAGACGGATCGCCCGCCCTATCCGCTCGGGCGGCAGACCATCCGGCTGGCGCGTAGCAGGGAATACGAGCGCCAGCCCGACAATGGCGGCGACAAGGACGAAGGTAAGCGCGTTGATCCCGAAGGCAAGCGCCGCACCGGCCCCGGCGACGATCGCGCCGCCCAACGCCGGGCCAAGTGCGCGTGCCATATTGAAGCCAATCGAATTGAGCACGAGCGCCTGCGCCAGATCCTGCCGTGGGACGGTCAGCGGCACCGACGACGACCAAGCAGGACTGTTCATCGCAGAGACGCAGGCGAGTAGTGCCGTCAGCGCCAGCAGCAGGATCGCATCGACCAGGCCGAGGAGGTAGAGGACCGCGAGCGCGCCCGCGACGACGAGCATGCCGAGATTGGTCCAGATGAGGTAGCGTCTCCGGTCGACCACATCGGCCAGCGCACCCGCGGGCAGCGCGAGCAGCAGGACTGGAAGCTGCGCAGCGGCCTGGGTAAGGCTGACCATGAGCGGGTCCGGAGCGAGGTCTGTCATGACCCACGCGCTTGCGGTCGATTGGATCCAGGTACCCAGTGCGGAGATTGCGTTTCCTGCCCATAGCCAGCAGAAAAGCCTATGCCGCATCGGGGCAAGGGATGCGGGGAGCACCACGTCTAGGTGTCCGCTGCGACAGTTTCGGACAGCGGGACTACGGTGCGCGTTGCGCCAGCATCGGCGAAAGCCAGGCCGCGGTCCCGGTCATCATGATCTGGACACCAATGCACAGCAGCAGGAAAGCCGTGAGCCGTGTCACGATGCGCGCTCCTTCGGGTCCGAAGAATCGAGCAACCGAAGCCGCGTAGCGATAAAAGAAGAGAACCGTCAGCGAGACGCTGGCAGCGATGAGCAGGCCCGAGACTGCGCCAGCTGCATAATCTGCCGCGGAGTACTTCGGCTGTGCACCGAGCGCGATGCTCGCGGCAATGGTGCCTGGGCCAACGGTCAGCGGCAGCGTGAGGGGGAAGAACGCCATGCCGCTCACCGTTATGGGTGTGACCGTCTTGCTGCTGTCCCCGTCGCGCCACTCGGGTTCCGTCAGCATCGCATAGCCCGCAAGCGCGACCACGAAGCCCCCTGCCACGCGCAGCGCCGGCAGGTCGATCCCGAAGAAAGTCAGGATCGGAGTGCCGATGAGGATCGAGACAACGAGCAGGACGAATGAGTATCGCGCGATCCGCCATGCCAGCGCCACGCGTTCTTCCTCGGTGAGCGCACGCGTGCGGTCCACAAATACGAAGGCCATCCCAAAGGGATTGATGATGGTGAAGAGCGTCGAAAAGCCGATCAGGAAGTCGCCGATGACACGGGCGATGTAGAAGGAGTCCATGGCGATCGGCCCTCCTTGCGCCGCATCGGTGGTAGCGCCGCGTGGCGTTGGCGCAGCGGTTGCCGCGCGGCGTCATCCCGCGACGACGCCGACGATGATGGTCCCCCAGGTGGTCAGCAGGATGTGACCGATCGGTACCGCCGGCGTGTAGCCGAGCACCGCGACGGGGCTCTCCGACCGCTCCTGCACAGCCGCCATTCCCGCCGTCATCGTCTGAGCGCCGGCCAGCGCGCCCAGCAGCAGGATTGGATTCATCTTCAGCACGTAGCGGCCGAAGTAGAGCCCGACCACGAGCGGCATGAGCGTGACGAGCATGCCGCCGAAGAAGAGCCCGATACCCGCCTCGGCCAGCGCCGTCAGAAAGATCGGCCCCGCGTGAAGTCCCGTCATAGCCACGAATGCCGCGAGACCGAGCGCGGTCATCAACGAGATCGCCCCATCCGGTATGCGGCCAAACAGGGGATGGCGCGTGCGCAGGTGGCCAACCAACAGACCGGCAAGGAGTGTGCCGACACTTGTGCTGAGCGATATCTTCATGTCGCCCACCGGGATCGTGATGAGTACCCCGGCGAGACCGCCCAGGAAGATGGCGAGACCGAGCGTGACGAAATCCGTCTCGGTCGTGGGTGCCACCACGGCGCCAATCCGTTTCGCGGCGCGTGCCACCACCGGCTCGGGCCCCACCAGGGAAAGCAGGTCGCCACGCTCCAGTACCAGCCCGGCGGAGATCGGCACGGCCTGGTCGCCCCGCTTCACGCCGCGCAGGTAGAGGCTTCGGGTCCACTCTGCGTCGGCCGAGTCAGCCAATCTGCGCCCAGCGACCTCGGGGCTCGTCAAGAGCACTTCGACCGCGGCTACCGGGATGTCGAGCAGAGGATGGTCCTCCACTTCTTCGACACGCGGGCCGAGCAGTTCGACGAGTACGGTCCGCCGCCCGGAAACGGCGATGACATCCCCGGGGGCAAGCATCAGGTCGGGCCACGGCTCCAGCAGCGTGCCGTCGCGACGGATCCGCTGGATGAAAAGCCGGTGGGCGGCCACGCCCGCCTCGGCCTGCGCCACGGTCTTCCCCACCGCGGGGGTATCGGCAGCGAGCCTGTAAGCGCGCAGCTCGAAACTGCGATAGGCAGAGACGACACCCGGCGCAGTGCGGGTAATGCCGAGCTGTCGCTCGAGCTTCAGAGCCTCCTCCTTCAGGTCGATCCCGAGGAGGCGCGGCGCACCGATACTGAGGAACAGGATCAGGCCGGCGGCGCC
Organism: Roseomonas rosulenta; assembly: GCF_016106005.1. Lineage (GTDB taxonomy): Bacteria > Pseudomonadota > Alphaproteobacteria > Acetobacterales > Acetobacteraceae > Neoroseomonas > Neoroseomonas rosulenta. The sequence continues at coordinate 8,829 of NZ_JACADR010000097.1, read as the reverse complement.
AAAGATGTAGCACACCGCATCAGCCACGGCGATGTGCGCGACGAAGCGCGCTCGGTCCTCGGCAGGCAGGGGCAGTGCATTGATGGCCTCGGTTGCCGTGCCCATGGCCGGGCTCTCGGTCAGCGCGCCGGACACGAGGCCGGCAGCGAAACCGGGATCGAGGCCCAGAACCTTGGCCACCGCGATCGCCGTCAGCAGCCCGGTCGTGGCGCAGACGACGGCGAGCAGCACTGGCTTGAGCCCGTCCCGCCTCAGCGCCTGCATGAACTGTGGCCCGACGGAATAGCCGATGCCAAAGAGGAAGAGCAGGAACAAGAAGGACTTTGCCATTCCCGACACCGGAACATGGGCAAACTGACCCACCAGAATACCGGCAAACAGCGAGCCGGTGACCGGTCCGAGACCGAAGCCGCCAAATTTCAGCCGACCGATCGCGTATCCGATGGCGATCACAAGAAACAATGCGAGTTCCGGGTACTTGACCAGGAATGCCTCAAGCCAGGCCATACAGGTCCTCCTGATGCGGCAGACAGATCCGTCTAAGGCGGGAGCGTCCGACGGCTGCGAGCAACGCGACGCGATTGTTGGCGCAGAATCCATCTGCATGGAGACGCAAGGGCCCTGGCACGCTGCGCGTGGTCATGGAGACGAACGAGTCGGCAGCCTGCCATCCGGCCTAGAAACGAGCGATCAGGCTGGTCTGCAGCCGCTGCTCGATGCCGTGGCCGTACTGTCCGGCGCCCGCCGCCGCCGCGCCGCCCTGGAGGTCGCGACGGAAGTAGATGTACTCGATGCCGACATCGAGCCAACCGTTGGTGAGGCGGCCGTTGATTTCGCGTGCGAAGGGGCTCCAGATCAGGTTCGCCACGGCCATCTGCATCTCGCGGTTTGTTGCGAGCGCAGCCGAGGAGCCCGGCGCGAACTCCGCCACGTAGCTGGGGTTGTCCTGGCGCGCATAGGCGTAGGCGAAGGTGCTGCGGAGCTGATTCATCCAGGCGAGCCGGTAGCCGACAACAAACCCCCAGGCCGGCGTTGCGTCCATGCTGAAGGTCGTCGTGGCGCCAGGCAGGCCGAGATTCGTGTAGGCGCCCTGGCCCGAATACGCGGAATCGAAGTAGCGGCCGATGCCTTGGCCGTAATAGGTCATGCCGATCAGCTGATCGTTGCCGAATCCGGTCCAAAGGTTGCGCAGGGCGAGGTTCGCATTCAGCGCGACGCCCCAGCCGATGGTACTGTCAGAGCCCGCGCCTGCAGCCGCCGTACCGCTGGTCTCGATCTTCAATTGGCGCACGACGCCGCGCAGCGATGCCTCGCCGAAGTCGCCGCGGTAGGTAAGGCGCCCCAGCAGGTCAGGCACCTGGTTCAGCGCCGGGCTCGCGCCGCCGTCGAAGGTCGAGTCAGGATAGAAGACGCCGGCTGTGCTCGTGTAGTCGGTGTAGGGCGCCTCGATGGAGACCTGACCCGTCAGGCCCGGGGCAAGCCGCCCGGTCAGACGCACCTGCGCCTGGCGTACGGCGGAGGCGTTGAGGAAGGTCGCGTCGGTCAGTGTCTCGATCAGGCCCTCGTTCCAGACGCTGGCCGCCTGCCCGACCAGGACGCGGAACACCTCGCCGCCGACCTCGGCGTAGGCCAGGCGGAGCCGCGGCATGTAGCCGGAGGAGGTAGCCGCCCCGGAAGCGCTCGGCTGGTCTCCGGCGAAGTCGAACTCAACGCGCGTGAATACAGGGCCCCACTCTGACGGCGTCTGCGTGTCGAAGCCGATGCGGGAGCGGCGTGCGGTGAAGCTGATGTCGTTGCCCTGCAGGTCTGCCGAGCTGCCTGCAAGCGGGATGCTCTGCACCGAGGGCGCATCGCTGCGGTCGCGGATGTCAGAGCCGAACATGTTAACCTTGGCGAAGCCGTAGAGGCGGACGGATGTGTCCGTCCCGGGAATGCGCCAGGAATTCGGCATGCTGCCGCGCAGCGCCGCATCGACCTCCTCGCGTGTCACGCGTGGCGGGGGGGCGGCCGCGGGCTGCGCCGGCGTCAGGTCCATCGGCGGCGGCGGCGGCGCCGCGGCTGCGATACGCGGTGTACGGCGCTCCGACGGCGAGGCAGCGACCGGCGCTGCCGCCCGAGGCCTTGATGCGGCCGGCGCGCGCTGCGCGCTCTCGAGTTCCTCGACGCGCCTTTGCAACCGGTCGATACGGTCCAGCAGGTCCTGCATCGTCTGAGCTTCAGAAGAGCCAGGCTGCAGCGCACTGGCCAAGCCGAGGATCGCGAGCGCGACGGTCCGCCCTCCGCCTCGACAAGCAAGGTCGTCACCGCGCATGGCGTGCTCCCTATTGGGCGAGGATCATTGCGAAGTAGCCGAAGACCGTCAGCAGCACGCCCGAGACGGCGTACCCCACCGGGAAGCCGATCCACGGCACGTTGGACTGGATCTCCACCGCCGCTTCTCGGCAGGGGCCGGAATGGCTGCGAGCGCCCGCCACGCCGCCCATCAGCACCGCCGGGTTCATGCGGAACACGTGGTAGCCGATGGCCCAGACAATGATCGGCGGGATGGAGCAGGCGACAAAGCCGACCAGGAAGATCTTGAGTGCGAGCACGCCCGTGAGCTGCACAAGAAGCGAGTTCCCGGCATTGATGCCAACGATCGCGACAAAGACGATGAGGCCGAGATCTTCCAGAACATTGCGCGCTGCCGCAGGCGTGTTGCCGAAGAAGCGCAGCCTTGAGGCGAGGGAAGAGACGATGACGCCCGAGACCAGCAATCCGCCCGCATTTCCAAGCCCGATCGCAGCGCCGAACGCGGGAAACTCGATCTGTCCGATCAGAAAGCCGAGGATCATCCCAAGCGAGAGGGTCAGCAGATCCGTCGCAGTGGAAGGCCGTACCACCCGCCCGAAGGCATTGCCAATCTGATCCACGGCAGATTTCAGACCAACGACGGTCACGAGATCCATGCGCTGGAGCTTGGTATCCCGACCGAGAGGCACCGGGACGCCGGAGCGCTCGATGGCGACAACCTGGATATGATCCGCGCCGGGGAGCGCACGCCATTCCTCGCGTGTCTTCTTGAGCATCGCAGAATTCGTCACAAGGACCTCGGCTCGGTCGAGCGGCAGGTCGAGGGCGGCTCGATCGGAGACCTCGGGTCCAATCAGCCCCATCTTCTCCGTCATCGCCTGGCGCAGCCCGCCCAGTGCGATCACATCGCCTTGCTGCAATGGCATATCCTCATCGGCGCCGAGGGCGGTGCCGTCGCGCACGAGATTGACGAACCGATACTCCGGGTTCTCGCGGAGGAGGTCGCGCATCGTTCGACCAGTCCACGCGGCGTTCTCGAGCCGATAGGCGCGCAGGCCGCCCGCGGTCCAGCCAGAAAGCGCCGGCGCATCGCCTGAGGCGACGCCATGCTCCTTCTCATAGGCACGAGCGGCCTCGCGAGCATCAACGCCCCACCATTTCGGCAGATACTTCGTGATGAGAATAATGCCGACAGTGCCCCAGATGTAGGTGATGCCATAGGAAAGGGCGATCATTGCGCTTACCTGTTCGGGAGTCGTCCCATCGGTCAGGCGGATGACGCCGGCAGTTACGGCTTGTTCGGCTGAGCCGATTGCCGCCGACATGGTTTGCGATCCGGCCAGAATGCCGCCTGCCGCGCCGGGCGGCAGCCCCAGAAGGATCGTGCCACCTACAACAAGCCCCAGTCCGGCAACGCAGGACACGAATGCGAGGAACGTGAACTTGATCCCGTCCCCGCCAAGACTGTTAACGAAAGACGGGCCGACGCGTAGTCCGACGCCATACATGAACAGGTAGTAAAAGAGGCTCTTGGTGAAGCTGTTCAGCTCAAGCTTCTCGCCATAGACCGACGCCCAGACCGAGAGCCCGCAGCCGACGATGATCGCCGCTGCCACCATGCCGAGGCCATAGCCAGCGATCGACTGACGGCCGAGCCACACTGCGAGGCCGACCGTGAGGAACAACAGGATGTAGGGGTTCGTTGCAAGGAAGTGGAAGGCGGCCTGCATGTCGGCGCTCCCGGCTCAGCGCTGCTCGCGGGCGGCGACCGCGTCGGGCTTCAGAAGCTTGAGGCCACGTTCCTTTTCGTAGCCGTGGATCTCCTTCACATCGAGCTTGCGCATGAAGTCGATCGTTTCCTGCGTCAACACCTGGCCCGGCACCATGATCGGGAATCCCGGGGGGTAGGGGATGACGAAATTGGCAGAGACCATCGCAGGACCTTCCCTGAGGCGCCGGTCGCATTCGGCGCCGATGAGCGGCACGTATTCGCAAAGCTCTGGGTGGTAGGCCCCGAAGAAGGCCGCGCGCATGTCGCCCTCGGGCGTCGTGCGACCGGCGTCACCGCGGAAGATCTCGTGAAACTGGCTGAAGTTCGGCAGGTTCGGCACATCGGTCATCAGAGACTTCACGCGCGACGCAAACGCCGTCTGCTCGGCCTCGCCACCATCGGCCAAACGCTTCTCGATCTCGTGGCAGATCTCGACCAGCACGCGAATCAGGTGGGCGACGTCGCTGCGCGTATTGTTGATGTTCGACTGCAGAAGAACGGAATTGCGCGAAGTCTTGTTGAGCTGAATGTCGTACTTAGCCGCCAGCAATCCTTTGAACTGTGTTCCGTCGAATCCGGCCGTGCCGCAGACCAGCGTCATGCGGGTCGGATCGAGATAGAACTCATCCTCGCGCATTGCACCAACCACGTCGGCCCAACTGGTGCCGGGGGCTAGGTAGTCCGTGAAGCCGGATTGCCGATAGGCCGCCGGGATCATGGCGTCAGCGCCGAGCACGCGGAAGTATTTCGAGATCAGAGGATGGGCGTTGACCGCGGCGCGAATCTTGAGCGCGATCTCGATCGCGTTCATCACCAGCCCATAGCCCTCGAGTTCCATCTGCCGCCGCGCGACATCGAGGCTTGCGATCAACTGCTGGTTCGGGCTCGTGGACGCGTGGGTGAAGACCGCCTCGTGGAATTGCGCTTCCACCGTGTGGAAGTCGACGTCCCGGACCAGCAGCATGGAGCCCTGTCGGATCGCGGACATCGATTTATGGGTCGAGTTGGTTTGATAAACGCGGAGCCTGACCTGGCGCGGATCAGGAATAAGCCGCGCAGCGACGAGCGCCTCGTCGGAGGGTGCGTCGCCAAGTTCGGCCTGCTGCTTCTCGAATGCGGCGATGGAATCCGGATCGCGCAGCCAGGCCTCGAGATCGGCCGCCGCGCCCATTGCGGTGCGCGGTCGGAGGAAAGGTGAGAAGCGGGCAAAGCCGGACCACGCCTCGTCCCACAGGAAGATAAGGTCCGGCTTGATCGCCAGGCATTCCTCCATGACCCGCCGCACATTGTACATGTGACCATCGAAGGTGCAGTTGGTCAGATCCAGCATCTTCAGCTTGTGGAGCCGGCCTTCCGCCTTCAGCGCGAGCATCGCGCGCTTGATGGTGGCGAGCGGCACCGCTCCGTACATCGAGTATTCCGTCATCGGGAAGGCTTCGACGTAGAGCGGTTGTGCGCCGGTCAGTACCATGCCGTAGTGGTGCGACTTGTGGCAGTTGCGGTCGACGATGACGATGTCGCCCGGTGCCGTCAGCGCCTGGACCGCCATCTTGTTGGAGGTCGAAGTGCCGTTGGTGACGAAGAAGACATGGTCTGCGCCGAAGGCACGCGCTGCCATGTCCTGCGCCTGCTTGATGGTACCGGTCGGCTCAAGCAGGCTGTCGAGGCCCCCTGTCGTCGCGCTGCTCTCCGCCAGGAACAGGTTGAGGCCGTAGAACTCGCCCATGTCGCGGATCCAGTCCGACCGGAACACGGACTTGCCGCGAGCGATTGGCAGAGCGTGGAAGGTGCCAATCGGGCGCTGCGCGTACTTCTTCAGGTTGTCGAAGAAGGGCGTTTCGTAGCGCGCCTGTACGCCCTCGAGCACGGCGAGGTGCTGCTCGAGCGGCTCCTCGACCGCGTAGAAGATTCGCCGGATCTTCTCCGCCGCAGGGTCGCCCGCAATCTTCTCCACTTCTCTGTCGGACAGCAGGTAGACGTCGAGCTCCGGCCGAACGCGCTTCAGCGCGCGTGCCAGATGCAACGCGGTACCCTCGGGTCCCTCTGGCTCGCCAAGCGGATCAAGGACCGACCGCAGCACGGGCGCATCATGGCGCGAGCGATAAGGGAAGCCTTCGGCCAATACGACAGCGGCGATGGCCGGGTTCACCGCAGCGGCACAGAACGCATCCTCGAACGAGCCGACGAGGATTGGTTCGTACACAAAGGCGTCCTCTGGTCGGCGTAGACGGCGGATCTCTCCCGCGATAGCTGGCCAGCGCGACGCCGGCTGGCTGGTGACATAAAGGACCTCGAAATAGGGGCGCCGCGCGCTCTTGTCGCTCAGGGCAGGTGGTAGGATGTCGGCGATCTCGCCGGCGCCCATCTCGTCATGCACATCCCACTCGCCCGGCCGTTCCCGGTATGCGCGCGTCAGTAGCGCGTTGGAGATGCGCCGCACCAGCGCTGCGGCGCCGGTAGCATCGTTGCTGGCGATCCGCTCGGTCAGGGTGCTGATCAGACGCGCGCCGGGATAGGCGTGGAATTCCTCGATCGCCGCCATCGAGGATACGGCGGCCTCTACTGAAGCGCGGGATCCGATGCCTCGTGCCCAGTTCGACGCGAGGGTGGTGATGTCTCGCCACTGATCCGGCCGAGCCGAATGCATAAGGAAGAAGTTGTCGATACGGACCGGCTGCACGCTCACGCTATGTCCCTCTCGAACTGTTTCTCCTGGCAAATGGTAACCAGAGGAGGTTCTCCTAGCAAATGGTAACCAGAGGAGGTCGCGAATCTTGACGAAATGCTGATCGTGTCGGGTGTTGAATACCTCGCCATTCAGCAGTTCGTCCGGCAGCTTGCCGTTGAAGAATTCGACGTACCCGTTCCCACGGGCCGCAGTGCGAGCGCCCGCACCGGCGATCCATGTCTTCACCGCCTCGGCGATGAACTCCGTCCCCTGGGTCCGAGCGGAGAGGTGCGGGCGTCCCGTGGGCGCAGCGATCTACGCACGCTACAGCAGCGACGCGCAGTCCGAGCAGTCAATTGAGGACCAGGGGTCGTGTCCCGGGTGGTGGTGTAGGACGGCCGGAGCCTGGGGGCGTAGCGAAGCCCCTGGCTGAGCGGAGCGGAGCGCCCCGGGCGGCCACCGCGGTGATCCCTGGCTAGGGTTGGGTTGCTGAGACCTGCAACGCCGAGCCTTGGATCGACCACGATGACCGACGGCAGGATTGCCCTTCGCGCGATGCTGGAAAAGGGTTCCGACGCCACCTTCCTGCGCGAGATGATCGGCTTCGCCGCGCAGCGCCTGATGGAACTGGAGGTGGGCGAGGTGACTGGCGCCGCCCATGGCGAACGCAGCCCGGACCGCCTGGTGCAGCGCAACGGCTACCGCGACCGCGACTGGCAGACGCGGGCAGGCACTGTTGAACTGCGGATCCCGAAGCTGCGCCGCGGCGCCTGCTTCCCTGCCTTCCTGGAGCCGCGCAGAACCGCCGAGAAGGCGCTGACGGCGGTGATCCAGGAGGCCTACGTCCAGGGCATCTCGACACGCTCCGTGGACGACCTGGTCCGCGCCATGGGGATGGAGGGGATCAGCCGCAGCCAGGTCTCGCGCCTGTGCGCCGAAATCGATGAGCGGGTGCGCGGCTTCCTGGCCCGGCCGATCGAGGGCGATTGGCCCTATCTCTGGCTCGACGCCACCTACGTGAAGGTCCGCGAGGCCGGCCGCATCATCCCCGTCGTCGTGACCATCGCGGTGGGCGTGAACGCCGATTGAAGTTGCCCCGGTTCGGTGGACGGTTTGTGGGTAGTGGTCAGTCCTTCATGAGCATCTTCCTCGCTTCGAATTCGATGGGCGAGAGGTAGCCGAGGGACGAATGCCGCCTGGTCGGGTTGTAGAAGCCCTCGATGAAGTGGAATATGGCCATGCGGGCCTCGGCCTGGGAACGGAAGCGGCGCCGGTCGAGCAGCTCACACTCGAGCGTGGCGAAGAACGCCTCGGCCAGCGCGTTATCGTAGGCGTCGCCGACCGATCTGGTGCTGGGGCGGACGCCCGCTTCCTGGCATCGCATCCCAAAGGCCAGCGAGGTGTATTGGCTGCCCTGATCGCTGTGATGCACCACATCGGCCGGTTTCCTCGTGGTGACGGCCATGTCCAGGGCATCGAGGACAAGCTGCGTGCGCAGGTCGTTCGCCATGGCCCAGCCGACGATGCGCCGCGACCAGGCATCGAGGACGACAGCCAGGAACAGGAAACCTGCCGCGGTCGGCACGTAGGTGATGTCGGCCACCCACAGCAGGTTCGGCGCCGGCGCCGTGAAGACGCGGCCGACGAGATCATTGGCTGGCCTGTGCATCGGCTCGCGCCGTGTCGTGATCGGGAAGCGACGCCGCGACACACCGCGCAGCCCGGCCTGGCGCATCAGCCGCGCCACGCGCTTGCGGGCGATCGCCGTGCCCTCGGCCTGCAGCTCGGCATGCACGCGGGGCGCGCCGTAGGTTCCGTGCGAGCCTGCATGGATCGTTCGGATCCGGCGCAGCAAGGCGGCGTGTCAACGCCGGTTGAATTCTGACCCGCTTTGCGTGGGGTCGCCGATCGAAACCTGACCCATGTGATGCCCGGGGTGGGGCTCGCCCCACCCCGGGCGGCGCCTCTCAGCGGCTTTCCTTCTTCGCCATCACGCCTGCCCGGCGCTTGTCCTTCAGCCGATAGCTCTCGCCGCTGATCTGCACGACGGTCGCGTGGTGCAGCAGGCGGTCGAGCATCGCCGCCGTCAGCACCGTCT
>NZ_JACADR010000096.1 GCF_016106005.1 Roseomonas rosulenta | reverse complement strand
CCACGGCGCCGGAGGCCGCGCGCCCGGCGGCCCCGCCGGCGACGCCCGCGGCCTGGTCGCAGGCGGTGAGCAGCGCCAGCGTCGCGAGGAGAGGCGCGGCATGGCGCCAGGACAGGGAATGGGCCGGCACGAGCGTCTCCGTTGCTGCGGCAGCCGTCGGGGGGTGCCGTCGGATCAGGGCGTCACGTCGCACGGTAGCCGATACGACGGCGAGCGAAAACAAGGCGGCGCAGGGCAGGGACCGGTGACGGCCTGCTCCGCCGCCTCACGGTGGCGCGCCAACGAGGAACAGCCGGAACCCCGACAGCGCCGGCGGCAGCGCGACCGGATCAAGGCCCGCGACCGGGCGGCCGGCGCGGATCGCCTCCGACACCGCGCCATGGCGCCCGGCCGGCCAGGGGTCACCCGGGCAGACGAGCAGTAGCCGCGCGCCGCGCCTGGCCAGCGTGGCGCGGGCCTCCGCCTCCGGGCCGTCGAGCACGGCGAGGGTGTCGGCGATGGCGGCACCCGCACGGTGATGCGGCAATGCCACCGAGCGATAGGGAGTTCGCCAGGCGAGTTCCGAGCCGATGAACATGTCGCCGGCCAGCAGGATGGGTGCGGGGTCGCCCGGCGAGATCGCGGGGCGCGCCTCGTCCAGCCAGCGCGCCATCGCGGTCCAGTCGCAGGCGTCCTGCGCCGCCGCCTGTTGCTGCGGCGGCTGGCGCCCGAGACCTATGAAAGGCAGCGCCAGCGGGCCGAAGAACACGCCGGCCGCGAGCAGCGCGCGCGGCACTTCGCGGCGCGGCCAGGTGCCATGCACCAGCATCGCGACCACCCCTGCCCCGGCGATCGCCGCCGGTGCCACGAGGTCGAGCGCAAAGCGCTGCGCGAGGAAGGCCGCGGCCAGCGTCGCCAGCAGCGCGGCGGCCAGCACCAGGGCCGCCGGCCAGCGTCCGTCGCGGATCCAGCCGGGAAAGGCGAGTACGAGCGCGAGAATGGCGAGCGGTACGCCGCCGCCAAGCAGCACCACCACATCCATCGCGCCACCGGGGCCGAGAGGGGGCAGAGGGCGGTTCTCCGAAATGGCCGGATGCAATAGCCGCAGGTAGGCAGGATCCGCGCTGCCGAGCGGCCCGCGCAGGCTGTCGGGAAACAGCGCGATGAGCAGCCCGCAGGCCACGACGCCGGCGGCCCCTGACAGCATGGCGCGCCACAGGCGCGGCGCCGCCCCGAACTGCCGCGCCACGGCGAAGACCGCCGCGAGCAGCAGCGCCAGCGCCAGGTGGTGCACCGAGACCTGGTCGTAGGCGACCACCAACCATTCGGCGGGCGCGTGTTCCACCGCGATCGCCAGGGCGAGCATCGCCGCCATGCCGAGCGCGATGGCAAGCCCCTGGCCCGCCACGTCCCGGCCATCCTGCGCCAGCACCACCACCAGCCCCGCCGCCGCCAGCACCGGTACGACCACCAGCACCACTTCCGGCCCGACCCAGAGTCCGAAGCCGTAGGCCGCCCCGGCCGCCACAGCGACGCCGGCACGCGCGCCCGGCAGGAAGGCGCGCAGCGTCGCGCCCAGCGCGATCACGATGGCGAGTAGGATCAGCGCATGGTGGTCCGCGCGCCCGACGGCGCTGTAGGCCCGAGCCGCGGGCATCGTGCCGGTGAGCAGCACGGCGAACCACGGCGCGCTGCCGGGCCAGATCGCCTGCGCCGACCAGCCCGCCGCCACCGCCGCCAGCACCAGCAGCACCGGCGAGATGAACAGGCCGACGAGGAACATCGCCTGCGCCGGCGCCAGGCCGCCGAGCCGTTCGACCGCGAGCGCCGGCAGCAGGATCAGCAGGTCGAGCGGGCGCGTCCATTGCACGACCAGGCCTTCGGGCGCGGCGACGTGCCGTTCCAGGTCGTCGAACCACCCGCCGCCCTCGCGCAGCGCCAGCACCCGCAGCAGCCGCAGATACCCGTCGGCATCGGCGAGGCGGTCGAGCGGTAGGACACCATCGGGCTGGGCCAGCAGCGCGAGATGCGGCAGCGCGACGATGATCACCGCGAAGCAGACCAGGGCGGCGCCGATTCGTGCGGGGGCCTGCGCCGATGCGAACGACATTCCGAAGCGGAGCCCCCAAATTGCCTTGCGAACCCTGTCCATTGCGGATGCGTCGCGTCAAGGCGCAGGCGCAGCGGCTTGCCTGCCGGGGGGTGTGGCGGCACGCTGCCCGTCCCGCCGAGGAGACCCGCCCATGCCCCGCCACGAGCTCCGCGTCCGCCTTGGCGAGACGATGTATCGCGTTGAACGCCCCTGGGGCGAGGTGCCGACCGGGCAAGGCGTTCCCAGCGACGTAGCCTGCGATGCGCAGGGCCGCATCTATGTCCAGCTGCGCCAGGACCCGATGACCGATGCCGAGGCGCCGGCCGTGGTCGTGCTGGCGCCCGACGGCCGACGCATCGCCGCCTGGGGCGGGGCGGAGGTCGCGGATGGCCACATGCTGTCGGTCCATCCCGATGGGCGCGTCTTCGTCGTGGATCGCGACGCGCAGGAGATCATCGTCTTCTCGCCAGAGGGCAAGCGCCTAGGCGGCATCGGCAGGCGCCACGCGCCGGGCGATCCCTTCAACGCGCCCTGCGACGTCGCCTTCGGCCCGGATGGCAGCATCTATGTTGCCGATGGCTACGCCGCATCGGTCGTGCACCGCTTCAGCGCCGAGGGCACGCCGCTCGGGCGCTGGGGGCGCCAGGGCAGCGGCCCCGGGGAATTCACCACGCCGCATTCGGTCTGGGTGCTGCCCGACGGCCGCGTGACCGTGGCCGACCGCGAGAACAACCGCGTGCAGGTCTTCACGCCCGATGGCACCTGGCTGGCCGACTGGCGCGGCAACCACAAGCCGATGAGCGTGCACGGCGCGCCCGATGGCGGGCTGTATGTGACCGACCAGGTGCCGCAGCTCTCCCTCCTGTCGAAGGATGGCGCCATCCTGGGGCGCTGCCGGCCGGTGCTGAACGGCGCGCATGGCATGTGGCGCGGCCCGGATGGCTGCATCTTCCTCAGCGAGCAGAACCCGCCGCGGATCACGCGCCTCGTGCCTGCCTGACCGCCGCGGCCGTTCGGCGCAGGACGAAGGCGCGGGCGCGCCGCCCGCCGTCAGTTCACGGTGATGCGCGCCTCGCGCACCACACGCGCCCATTTCGCGCTCTCGGCGCGCAGGATTGTTGCGAGTTCCTCGGGCGTCGAGACCACGCCCTCCGCACCCGCGGCGACAAGGCGTTCCTTCACCGATTGCTGCGCGAGCGCGTCGCGGATGGCGGCGTTGAAGCGCGCGACCGCCGGGGCCGGCGTGCCGGAAGGCGCCATCACCGCCCCCCAGGAGGTGGCCTGCGCGTCGGCCAGGCCGATCTCCGCCATGGTCGGCACATCCGGCAGCAGGGCCGAACGCTGCGCCCCCGTGACCGCCAGCGCGCGCACGCGCCCCGACTGGATCTGGCCGATCGCGGACGGAATCTGGTCGAGCATCATCTGCACGTTGCCCGCCACCAGGTCGTTCAGCGCCGGCGCGCTGCCGCGATAGGGCACATGCGTGATGTCCGCCCGCGCGGCGAGCTTGAACAGCTCCGGCACGGTGTGCGTGGAGGAGCCGGACCCCGCGGACCCATAGGAGAGCCGCCCGGGCTGCGCGCGCACGAGCGCGAGGAACTCCTGCGCAGTCGTCGCCCGCACCTGCGGGTTCACCACCAGCACATGGTCGGTGGTGAAGGCCATCGAGATGGGCGCCAGGTCGCGCAGCGGATCGAAGCCGAGGCTGGCATAGAGATGCGGGTTCACCGTGAGCGTGCCGGTCGTGCCCATCAGGATGGTGCTGCCATCCGCCGGGCTGCGCACCACGGCCTCGACGCCAATATTGCCGCCGGCGCCGGTGCGGTTCTCGACCACCACGGGCTGGCCGAAGGCCTCCTGCATGCGTTCGGCCAGCACGCGCGCGACCACGTCGGTGGCGCCGCCGGCGGGGAAGGGCACGACGAAGCGCGTCGGGCGCGTCGGCGTCCAGGGGGCCTGCGCGCGTGCCACGGCGGGGGCAAGCAGCGTGGCGGCGATCAGCGCGCGGCGCATGGCGTTCATGGTCGTTCTCCCGGTTCGTTGTCGTTGTCAGCAGAGGGCGTGGCGGGCCTTCACCTCGCGCAGCACGGCCTCGGGGTCCTGCGCCCACCAGTGGCTGGACAGGATCTCGACCTCCACGCCGCCGCCCCAGCCGGATGCCTCGGCCATGGCGCGGATGGCTGGGATGTCGATCACGCCCTCGCCGGGCAGGCCGCGGTCGAAGACCAGGTCGGTCGTGGGCACCTTCCAGTCGCAGACGTGGAAGCCGGCGATGCGGCCCTTGGCGCGCGCCATCTGCCGCGCGAGGTCCGGGTCCCACCAGACATGGTAGACATCGACGGCGACGCCGGTGCCCTCGCCGAGCTCGTCGCACAGGTCCAGCGCCTGGCCGAGGGTGGAGAGTACCGAGCGATCCGCACAGGTCATCGGGTGCAGCGGTTCCAGCGCAAGCGTCACACCCGCGGCGCGCGCCTCGGGCAGGATGGCGTGCAGGCCGTCGCGCATGATGGCGCGCGCGCCGGGCAGGTCCTTGCTGCCCTGGGGCAGGCCGCCGCAGACCATCACCAAGCAGTCGGCGCCGATGGCGTGGGCTTCCTCGATGGCGCGGCGGTTGTCGTCGATCGCGCCGGGAAGGTTGAACATCCCGCCGCGGCACAGGCCCGTCACCTTCAGCCCGGCGTCGCGGATGTGCTTAGCGGCGGCCTGCGTGCCCATCGCCTGCAGCACGTCGCGCCAGGGCGAGATGCCCGGGATGCCGTGGCGCGCGCAGGCCTCGATGCATTGCGCGAGGGTGAGCGCCTTCACCGTGATGGTGTTGAGGCTGAGCGGCCCCGGCGCGGTCATGCGACGCCGTGCAGCGCGAGCAGCGAGCGCATGCGCGTCACCGCCATGTCGGGGTCGCGCAGCAGGCCGGCGCGGTCGGCCAGGCGGAACAGTTCGGAGAAATGCTGGATGGAGCGGGTGGATTGCTGCCCGCCCACCATTACGAAATGGTCCTGGTGGCCGTTCAGCCAGGCCATGAAGACCACGCCCGTCTTGTAGAAGCGCGTGGGCGCCTTGAAGATGTGGCGACTGAGCGGGACGGTCGGCGCCAGGATGTCGTGAAAGGTGGAGAGGTCGTTGCGCGACAGCGCGGCGAGTGCGCCCCCCACGGCCGGTGCGATCGGGTCGAAGATGCCCAGCAGCGCGTCGGAATGGCCCTGGTCGTCGCCGGCGATCAGTTCCGCGTAGTTGAAGTCATCCCCGGTGTACATGCGCACGCCGCGCGGCAGGCGGCGGCGCATGGCGATCTCCTTCTTGTCGTCCAGGAGGGAGATCTTCACGCCGTCGACCTTGTCGGCATGGGCGTGGATCACGGCGAGCGCCGTCTCCATCGCCGCCATGTGGTCGTGGTTGCCCCAATAGCCTTCCAACGCCGGGTCGAACATCTCGCCGAGCCAGTGGATGATCACCGGCTGCTTCACCTGCGACAGGATGCGGCCATAGACGCGTTCGTAGTCGGCCGGGCTGCGGGCGGCCTTGGCCAGCGCGCGGGAGGCCATGAGGATGATGCGCCCGCCCATCGCCTCGACGGCCTCGCATTGTTCCTCATAGGCGCGGATCACGTCGTCCACCGTGACGTCCGGGCCGGGCGTGAGATGGTCGGTGCCGGCGCCGGAGGCCATCACCGCGCCGGGATGGTCCTTCATCGCATCGAGCGAGCGGCGGATCAGTTCCTGCGCACCCGTCCAGTCGAGGCCCATGCCGCGCTGCGCCGTGTCCATGGCTTCCGCGACACCGAGGCCGAGCGACCAGAGATGCTTGCGGAAGGCGATGGTGCGGTCCCAGTCGACCTTCACGTCGAGCCAAGGGTCCTGTTCCGCCAGCGGATCGGCCACGACATGTGCGGCGGCGAGTGCGACGCGCGGGAAAGGCGGCGTGGCCCTCGCGAAGGCGCGCGGCGGGCGGGTGGTGAAGGCCTCGACGGTGGCGCCGTTCGGCAGGTTGATCGTCGGCATGCTCGTTGCTCCTCTGGTGATCCGATTCAGACCTGCGCGCCGTACGGCGCGTCCGTCATCGGATCACACCTCCAGCTTCGGCAGATCGATCCAGCGGCGTTCGGCCCAGGACTTCAGCCCCGCTTCCGCGAGCTGCACGCCCTTCGCACCCGCCAGTAGGTTCCACGGATAGTCGGGGCGTTCCCCGGCGACGTGCCTGAGGAATTCCTCCCACTGCACGCGGAAGCCGTTGGGGAAATCGGTCGTCGTCGGCACTTCCTGCCAGCCGGCGAAGAAGTCGATGGTCTGCGGCTGGTCAGGGTTCCACACCGGCTTCGGCGTCGCGACGCGCGACTGCGTCCAGCACTTGTGGAGGCCGCAGATCGCGGATCCATGCGTGCCGTCCACCTGGAAGGTCACCAGGTCGTCGCGGCGGACGCGCGTGACCCAGGACGAATTGATGTGCGCGATGGCACCCCCCTCCAGCTGGAAGGTTGCATAGGCCGCGTCGTCGGCATCCGCCTTGTAGGGCTTGCCGTCCTCCCCGATGCGCTCGGGGATATGCACGGCGCCGAGGCACGAGACCGCCTCCACATTGCCGAACAGGTTGTCCAGTACGTAGCGCCAGTGGCAGAGCATATCGAGGATGATGCCCCCGCCCTCGGCCTTCTTGTAGTTCCAGGACGGGCGCTGCGCGGGCTGCAGGTCGCCTTCGAAGACCCAGTAGCCGAAATCGCCCTTCACCGAGCAGATGCGGCCGAGGAAGCCGCTGTCGATCACCATCTTTAGCTTGCGCAGCCCGGGGAGGAACAGCTTGTCCTGCACGACGCCGTTCTTGATGCCTTTCTCCTTCGCCAGGCGCGCGACATCCAGCGCATCGGCCAGGTTGTCCGCCGTCGGCTTCTCGCAATAGATGTGCTTGCCGGCGGCGATGGCCTTGCGCAGCAACCCCGCGCGCATCTGCGTCGTCGCAGCATCGAAGAAGATCTCGTCCTTCGGGTCCGCGAGGCAGGCATCGAGGTCGGTGGATACGCGCGAAATCCCGTGCGCCTTCGCCAGCGCCTCCAGCTTCGCCCTGTTGCGCCCGACGATCACCGGGTCCGGCATGATGGTGTCGCCATTCGCCAGCTTCACGCCGCCATCGGCGCGGATCGCCGCGACCGACCGGATCAGGTGCTGGTTCATCCCCATCCGGCCGGTAACGCCGTTCATGATGAGGCCGATGCGGCGTTCTGCCATGTGTCGTCTTCCCTACGAAAGCCAGCGATGGAGATTGTCGCGGACGAAGGCATCGTCCGTCAGGGTCGGGTAGCGTTCGGCCACGGCGGTCAGGAGGTCGGCCTGGCCCGGCGAGAGCGATTCGTGCTCATCGAGGCACCAGGTGCCTTCCAGCAGCCCCTGGCGGCGCAGGATTTCATGGCAGCCGGCGATCACGCCATGGAAGTCATGCGCGACGTCGAAGACGGCGGCGTTCATCTCGGTGACCGCGGCGTCCTGCGCCAGCAGGTCTGGCGGGATCGGCCCGCGCACCGCCGCGCAGCGGGCCTGCAACTCCACCGCCGCGCGGGTCCAGACGCTCCAGTGGCCGAGCAGCCCGCCCACGATCCGCAGCGTGGTCGGCACGCCGCGATGCACCAGCGTGAAGGGCGTCAGCAGGTCGGCCACGATGTGGTCGTCATTGCCCGTGTAGAGCGCGATGCGATCCTGCGCGCCGGCTTCCAGCACACCGCGCAGCACGTCCAGCGTAGCATAGCGGTTGAACGGCGCGATCTTGATAGCGATGACGTTCTCGATCGCGGCAAAGCGCTTCCAGAACGCCGCCGATAGCCGCACGCCGCCCACCGCCGGTTGCAGGTAGAAGCCGAAGAGCGGCATCTCGGCCGCGACGGCCGCGCAATGCGCGATCATCTCGTCCTCGGAAGCGCCCTTCCACGCCGCCAGCGACAGCAGCACCGCATGGTAGCCGAGGCTGCGCGCGACCTGCGCCTCGGCCACCGCCTGCGCGGTGCGCCCGATCGCGCCGGCGACCAGGATCGGCCGGCGCGGCTGCTCCGCCGCGGCCTCCGCTGCGATTCTCAGGACCGGCTCGTACAGCCCGCGCTCGCGGATTGCGAACTGCGTGGTGTGCACACCGACGGCCAGCCCGCCCGAACCGGCATCGAGGTAGTAGCGAGACAAGGCGCGCTGCCGGCGCGGATCAAGGGCGCGCGCCGCATCCAGCGCCAGCGGGTGCGCCGGTATGACGCAGCCGGCACGCAGGCGTGCGGCCAGGCCGTCCGGCCATTCCTCCCAGCGCAGCCCCACAGCGTTTCCTCCGTGCATGGTAACTGTCTGGTTACGTAGGACGCGAGCCGCCAGGCGGTCAAGCGGGGCAGGTTCAGCCGCGACCCTGTTCGGTCTCCAACGCCGTGACCCAGTGCTCGAGCGCGCGTCGCAACTGCGCCGCCCGGCGTGGCCCAAGACGGGCGGCGACGCGCGCCTCCGCCTCAGCGCTCAGCGCGATCAGCCGCGCCAGGACGCGTTCGCCGCGCGGCGTGAGGCGCACCAGGCGGGCGCGCCCATCGGCGGGATCGGGCGCGCTGCGCAGATGCCCCGCCGCTTCCAGCGCCTCGACCAGATAGGCCATGGACTGCTTGGTCATTCCCGCCCGCTCGGCCAGCGCCGTCAGTCGGGACCCGCCGGTGGCGATGTGGCGGAACACCGCGGAATGCGCGGGCCGGATCTCCGGGAAGCCATGTGCGGCGAGACCGCCATACACTTCCTGCTGAAGGGCCTCATAGGGCAGGCGGAGCAGGGCGCCGAGGGTGCGGCGACGTTCGGGGGCGGGGCGGTCGTCCATGCCGCATCTTGACAGATCGTCATATGAACTGTCTATTGATGGTCAGACAAACTGACGAGAACGCCGCCATGGACGACATCTCCCGCAACCTCGCCACGGTCGAGGCGCATATCCGCGACGAAGCGCGCGACCCCGCGGCCGTCATGGCCCTCTATACCGACGACATCGTGCTCGAGATGCCCACGCGCGGCCTCACGCTGGTCGGCCGCGCCGCGATCGAGGCCAACTACCGCGCCATGTTCGGCTCCATGGCGGAGGTCGAGATCATCCCAGGCACCCGCTTCGCCACCGCCGATCACGTGGTCGATGACTGCACGGCGCGCTTCCGCCTGGTGGGCGATGGCGTGGCGAATGCGCCTCTGCCGGTCGGCAGCCATGTCGAGCTGCGCCTGATGCACCTCTTCGCCATGCGCGACGGCCGCATCGCGCGCGAGACGGTCTACGAGGGCTGGAGGCGGATCGGCTAGAGCCGTTGGTTTGGGCGACGATCTTCACCCGATCAGGTGATTCCACCTGATCGGGATCTGCCTTAACCCGGCAGGGCCGCCAGCGGCAGCCCGAGCGCGGCGGCCACCGCCGGATGCGTCACCGCCCCGGCATGGACGTTCACGCCGGCGGCGAGGTGCACGTTCTCCGCGGCGGCGCGCCGCCAGCCCTTGTCCGCCAACTGCAGCGTGAAGGGCAGCGTCGCATTGTTCAGCGCCACCGCGGATGTGCGCGCGACCGCGCCGGGCATGTTCGTGACACAGTAATGCACCACGCCATCGACCACATAGGTCGGGTCGGCATGGGTGGTGGGGCGCGACGTCTCGAAGCAGCCGCCCTGGTCGATCGCGACATCCACCATGACGCTGCCCGGGCGCATGCGCGACACCGTCTCGCGCGAAACCAGCCGCGGCGCCGCGGCCCCGGGCACCAGCACAGCGCCGATCACCAGGTCGGCGTCGAGTACCGCGCGCTCCACTGCGTCGCGCGTCGCGAACACCGTGTCCACAAGGCCATTGAACTCGATGTCGAGTGCGGCCAGCACGCGCGGGTTGCGGTCCAGCACCGTGACATTGGCGCGCATGCCATTGGCGATGCGCGCCGCGTTCGATCCCACCACGCCGCCGCCGATGATCGCGACGCGCCCCGGCGGCACGCCCGGCACGCCAGACAGCAGAATGCCCGCCCCGCCGGCCTCCTTCTCGAGGCAGCGCGCGCCGACCTGCACGGCCATGCGCCCGGCCACCTCGCTCATCGGCGCCAGCAGCGGCAGGCCGCCCAGCGCATCCGTCACCGTCTCGTAGGCGATGGCGGTGCAGCCCGAGGCCATCAGCCCTTCCGTCTGCGCGCGGTCGGGCGCGAGGTGCAGGTAGGTGAACAGCACCTGGCCGGGCTTCAGCCGCGCCCATTCATGGGGCTGCGGTTCCTTGACCTTCACCACCAGCTCAGCGGCGTCGAATACCGCGGCGGCATCCGGCGCGATCCGCGCGCCGGCGGCGACATAGGCCTCGTCCGGGAAGCCGATCGCGGCTCCGGCCTGGGTCTCGACCAGCACCTCGTGCCCGTGCAGCACCAGTTCGCGGACAGACCCGGGCACCAGTCCCACGCGGTACTCGTGGACCTTCACTTCCTTCGGGACGCCGATGCGCATGGCCGCCTCCTTCACTCCACCGGCAGGAAGATGAACACGACCGCGGCCACGAGGCACGCCCCGGCGGCGAGGAAGTTCCAGCGCAGCGTCTCGCCCAGGAAGGTCACGGAGAACACGCCGAAGACCGCCAGCGTGATCACCTCCTGCATGACCTTCAGCTGTTGGCCGCTGAAGGTACCGTAGCCGATCCGGTTGGCCGGCACCGCCAGGCAGTATTCGAAGAAGGCGATCCCCCAACTCACCAGCACCGCCAGCCACATCGGCCAGGATGGCGCCTTGAGGTGCCCGTACCAGGCGAAGGTCATCAGCACGTTCGAACCCACCAGAAGCAGCGGTGTCACGATCCAGGGGTTCATGGGGGTGGCTTCTCCTCCGCCGGCAGGCGCTTCAGCAGGAACACCATGATCATCAGCGCCGGCAGCGCCGCTGCCGTGGTCAGCAGGAAGAACCACGACCAGCCCAGCCACGCCGCGAGGAACCCCGCGCCGGCGCCCAGCGTGCGCAGCGGCACCGCCGCCAGGGACGACAGCAGCGCATATTGGGTGGCGGTGAAGGACCGCGAGGTCAGCGCCGAGAGCCAGGTCAGGAAGGCGGCATCCGCGAGCCCATCGGTGAAGTTCTCGATGCCGACCTGCGTCCAGAGCATCGGCATGGAATGCCCCGCCTGCGCCAGCGCCACGTACATCAGGTTCGACAGCATCTGCGTGATGCCGGTCCAGACCAGCGCCTGCTTCACGCCGATCCGCCCGACCAGCCAGCCGCCCGCCACCGCCCCGGCCAGCGTCGCGACCATGCCGAACACCGTGGCGACCGTCGCCACATCCTCCCGCGTGAAGCCGAGCGAACGGTAGAAGGGCGTGGTCATCACCCCGGCCAGCGCCTCGCCCAGCTTGAACAGCGCGATGAACAGCAGGATGGCCAGCCAGTAGGGCCGCCGCATGATGTCGGCGAAGGGCTGCGCCACCGACCGGTCGAGGTGCCATCCCGGCTGCGCGGTCAGGCTGCGCCGCGCATGGTCGGGCAGCATCGCCACCACCACCGGCGCCATCCAGGGCATCACCGCCAGGATCTGCCCGACCCAGGGGCGCTGGCGCAGATGCGCACGCGCCGGTGCGGTGTCGAAGCGGGGGCCGTCGAAGGCCGGGGCGGACGGGCGATCGGGCTCGGTCGCCAGCAGCGTCGCCGCCAGCCCCACCAGCAGCAGCGCGGCGCCGTAGAGGAAGGCGCCGGACCAGCCGATGTACTGCACCAGCAGCAGCGTTCCCGCGCCGCTCGCCAGCAGCGCCAGGCGGTACCCCCAGACATAGGCGGCGAGGCCATAGGCCTGGGTCTCATTGTCCTCGCCCAGGATCTCGATGCGGTAGGCGTCGATGACGATGTCCTGGCTGGCCGAGAGGAACGCCACCAGCACCGCCAGCGCCACGGTCAACCCGACCCCGCCCGCCGGGTCGGTCAGCGCGATGGCGGCGATGCCCGCCATCAGGGCAAGCTGGATGCAGGCCAGCCAGCCGCGTCGCTGCCCCAGCCCCGCCAGCACCGGCGGGCGTAGCGCATCGAGCAGCGGCGACCACAGGAACTTGTTGGCGTAGGCGAGGCCGATCAGCGCCGTCAGCCCGATCGTTCCAAGACTGAGGCCACCTTCCGTGAACCACTGCCGCAGCACCTGCCCCGCGACCAGCGGAAACGGGGCGCCGGCCGCGAAGCCCAGGGCGAGCATCACCGGCAGCCGCCGGTCGGCCCAGCGCGAGAACCACGAATCGAACATCCGGTTCAGGCTGGCAGAAGCCCCGGGCCGCCGCCAGCGCGGCGGGCTTGCCCCGGGACCCGGCCCCTGGGCAGTATCGTCTCGGGAACGAGGGGGAAGGTGACTGGCATGAACCACCTGATCGAACGCGTGAAGGGCATGGCGCTGGCGCCGGCCCAGGAGTGGCAGAAGATCGCGCGCGAGCCGATCGAGCTCGTGCCGGTCTTCACCCGGTACGTGATGATCCTGGCGGCGATCCCGGCCATCGCCGGCTTCCTGCTCCTGCTGTTCTTCGCCCCCGTTACCGCCTTCACCATGGCGATCGTGGGCTACATCCTGACGCTGGTCGGCGTCTTCGTGTCCGCCAAGATCATCGAGATCCTGGCGCCCAAGTTCGGCGGGCAGCCGGATGCGGATGCGGCGCTGAAGCTCGCCGCCTTCGCGCCGACCATCGCCTGGGTCGCGGGCGGGTTCATCATCATCCCGCTGCTGGGCGGCATCGTCGCGCTGATCGGCGGGTTCTATGCGCTGTATACGCTGTACCTGGGCGTGCCGATCGTCATGCGCGTGCCGCAGGAAAAGGCGCTGACCTTCACCCTGGCGGTGATCGGCGTGGCGATCGTGGTCAACATCGCGGTCCGCATCCTGACCGGCGTCTTCATCTGACGCACGGGCGGGCGGCACGCCGCGGCGCCGCCCATCACCTCGACGGCATGCGCGCGACCCAGGCGGCGAGGCCCGCGGTCGCGACCGCGGCGAGGGCGAACACCGCCGCATAGCCGCCGGCGTGCAGCACGGCGCCGAAGGCCAGCGCGCCGGCGCTCTGGCCCAGGAACAGCGCCATCGCGAAGGCCGAGACGGCGGTGGCGCGGGCTTCGGGCAGCGCCTCGGTCGCGCGCGCCTGCAGCACGCCGTGGAACATGTAGAAGGCCATCCCCAGCGGCACCTGCAGCAGCGCCACCACCCACCAGGCCGGCGTCACGGCCAGCCCCGCCAGGGCCGCCGCCAGCATCGCGCCGCCGGCGCCGACCAGGCCGGGCTCGCCCAGCCGCGCCACCAGCCGCTTCGCGGCGCGGGTGTAGATGAAGGCGCCGATGCCGAAGCCCGCCACCACCAGCCCTGCACGCCCGGGCGAAAGGCCGAAGCGTTCGATCAGGAAGGCGCCGATGAAGGGGAAGGCGCCGCCGAACAGCACCGCGCCGTCCAGCGCCGCCGCCCCCATCAGCCGCCGCCCCGCGGGCGCGCGCAGCAGCACGCCGTATTGCGACAGGCCAAGCCCGCGCGTGGTCGCCGCGCGGGGTTCCGGCGCGGCACGGCGCAGCATCAGCACCCCCACCACCAGCGCGAGCGCGGCCAGCACCAGGAAGGAGGCACGCCAGCCCGCGAGCTCCGCCATCACGCCGGAGAGCGGCCCGACCAGCAGCTGCGCCATCACCATGCCGGTGAGAAACTTCCCGATCGTCGCCTGGCGCTCGGCATAGGGCACCGCATCGCCGATCCAGGCGATGGCGAGCGGGATCACCGCGCCCGCCACCAGCCCCGTGCCGGTGCGCAGCACCACCATCGACGACAGGTCCCAGGCCGCCGCCGAGGCCGCCAGCCCGAGGCCGTAGAGCACCAGCGCGATGGCGGCGACCCACACCTTGCCGAAGCGGTCGCCGAGCGGCCCGGTCACCAGCTGCCCGGCGCCATAGGCCAGGCTGAAGCCGGCCACCACCGGCGCGATCGCCGCCACGCCCACGCCGAAATCGGCGGCCAGCAGAGGCAGCAGCGGGTCCATCAGCCGCATCCCGCCGCCGGCAGCGAAGCCGGCGAGGGCGAGCAGGGGAAGCAGGGCAAGGTCGGGGCGCAAGCACGGCCATAGGTCGCCGCGCGCTCCTTGGCGTCAAGCCGCCCCGGCTGCGCCGCCAGGCGATGGCAGCCGTGCAGCAGGCGCGACCCGCACTCTCCCGCCCTGGGGACCGCAGCAGGTCGCGCGGGCGGGATCGGTGGGGTCGCCATCCGCCATGCCGCGCGGCGGCTCGAGCACGATCCGCGGCACCGCGCCCGCTCGTTTCCGCCAAGCCCTGTCGCGAGCGGCCCTGATCCCGCATGGAGAGGAAGCCCGCGCGTGCCCGCGCCGCTGCCGACCGATCCGAAACGCGCTACGCTGCGGGCCTCAGCCACGCAGGACCCAGCCCAATGGCCGACACCACCGATGGCGCCGACGACCCGCTCGCGGCCGTGCTCGCCGCGACCGAGGCGGCGCGCCCCACCGCCGCCGCCAGCGGATCCGAGGCACGGGCCATCGCCAAGGTGGACGCCATGATCGCGCTGCTGCAGGCCGCGATCCGCAACCACCCGCGCTTCGTGGCACTCGAGGCCGCCTGGCGGTCGCTGCACCGCCTGGTGGAGGCGCAGCAGGACGCACCGGTGGTGGTGAAGCTGCTGCCTTTGACGAAGCGCGAGGCCATCCGCGACCAGCGCGCCGTGCAGGACCCCGAGGACAGCGACCTGGTCGCGCTGCTCTGGCACGAGGGCCTCGGCGCGCGCGAGCCCTTCGGCCTGCTCCTGGCCGACATGGCGTTCGGCGCCGAGGCGGAGGATGTGCAGGCGCTGCGCGGCCTCGCTGCCGCCGGCGCGGGCGCCTTCGTCCCGGTGGTGGCGCATGCCGCGCCGGGCCTGCTCGACCTCGAGGACTGGCCGGCGCTGCCCGGCCGTCGGGACCTGGCGCGCGCGCATGAAGGGCCGCGCCACATCGCCTGGCGCGGCCTGCGCGACAGCGAGGAGGCCCGCTTCCTCGCCCTGGTCGCACCCCCCGTGCTGGCCTGCGAGGGCGCTGGGGCGCCACGCTGGACCGGCGGCGGCTGGGTGCTGGCGGCGCGGATCGCCGCCGCCTTCCGCCGCGACGGCTGGGCCGCCGCCATCGAGGGCCGCGAGGACGGCACCGAGGCCGGCCTGCCGCCGATGG
>NZ_JACADR010000095.1 GCF_016106005.1 Roseomonas rosulenta | reverse complement strand
CGCATGTGAATGCGGCCGCCGCCTGGGGCGAGGCGCGCGCGGCGGCCGAGGCGCTGCCCGGGCTGCGCGCCGGCGCGCCGAACATCGAGGTGGCGGCCGGGCGGCTCGCGCCCGAGGCGTATCTCGACCTGCTGCGCGGCGCGCGCATCGCGCTGTTCCCCTACGACCCCGCGCTGTACCGGCGGAAATCCTCGGGCGTGCTGTGGGAGGCGATCAGCCTCGGCCTGCCGGTGGTGGTGCCGGAGGGCACCTGGCTCGAGCACGAGGCGCGGCACTGGGGGGCGGGGCATGTCGCCCATGCCGCGCACAGCGCGGAGGCGATCGCCGACGCCTTCGCCGATGCGCTGCCGCGCATCGCGGAGTTGCAGGCCCGCTCCGCCGAGGCCGGCGCGCGCTATCGCGCCGCCAATGGCGCGGCGGCGCTGATCGACCAGGTCGCGGCGCTGTGGGTGCGCCACAAGGCGACGGCTGCGCTGGTGCGCCGCGCGCTGCATACGCCGATCGACCTGCAGCGCATGGAGGCGGGCTGGCACCGGCCCGAGACGGTGGATGGCCGACAGGTGCGCTGGACCGCGCAGGAGCCTGTCATCGCCTTCGACTGGCCCTTCGACGAGCCTTGGGAGGTCGAACTGACGCTGCTCTCCTTCTTCGGCGCGGAGCAGCTCGACCGCTGCGAGGCGGTGGCCGGGGAGGGGCCGGTGAGCCTGTCCTACACGCGCATCGGCCGCGGCGCGCGCCTGGTCGTGCAGGGGGCGGGGCCGGGGCGCGCGCAGCCGCGCGTGCTGCTGAAGCTGCGGCTGCCCTACACCTATCGCCCGGCGAACGAGGCGCGCGACCTGGGCGTGCTGGTGGCGGGCATCCGCGTGGGGCCGGTGGCGCAGGAGGCCGCGGCGCGGATGGTGCGGGCGCAGGATGGCCCTTCGGCGCGGGTGCTGGGGACGGCCGCTGCGGGCGGCGGCTGGCCGGTGGCCCCGGCGCTGAGCGGCGAGGTGGCGTCAGACCCGGCCACGCCCTGCGTGCTGGCCTTCTGCTTCGCCCCTGCCGGCATCCCGGTGCTGCGCAGCCTGGCGCTGCATGTGAACGCCGTGCCTGTGCCGATGGAGATCAGCGCGGCCGGTGAGGAATGGCTTGCGACTGCGACCCTCCCGCCGGCCCTGTTGCGCCAGGGCGCGCCCGCGGCCTGGGACCTGGTGGCGGACGCGGCGGCGGGCGAGGCGCCGGTGCTGCGCCGCGTTTCAGCGGCGCCGATGGCCGGGACGGCGGCGCCCGGGGCAGGGCCTGCGGAGGTGCGCGCGCATGCCGATCCGACCGAAGCGACGGCGCAGGATGGCGTGACCGCTGTGCCCGCGCGCGACGATCTCGCGGAGGTGGCTGCGCGCATTGGTCTTGCCGACGCGCCTTCGCGCGAGGGTTTTGCCGACGCGCCGTCGCGCGATGGCATCGGGGACGCGCCGTCGTGCGATGGCGCCTGCATCCGCTGGGATCTCTCCGCCGGCATCGGGCCGCAGGAAGGGCCCTTCGAGGACCTCGGCATCGCCGGCGGCGTGCGCTGGGTCGTGGCGCGCCGCGCCTGCCTGGTGCTGGAGGCGGCGGCGGAAGGGCCGGCCCGGCTGAAGCTGCGCTACCGCAGCCTGCTGCCGCGCCAGGCGCTGCGCGCCGAGCTCAATGGCGGCCCGGAGACGGCGATCGAGGCCACCGGAACCGGGCTGCGCGAGGCGCATGAGCTGTCTCTCGACGTCGCGCTGCGGGCCGGGATGAACGAGCTCGCGCTGCACTTCACCGGAGCGGTGCGCGAACCCGGCACCGGGCGCGAACTGGTGCTGCTGATCGAGGCGGCGACGATCGACTGAGGCTCAGCGCATCGCGGCCTTCAGCACGCTCGTCACCTCCTCCAGGATCGCCGGGTCGTCGATGGTGGGGGGCACCACGTAGTCGTCGCCATCGGCGATCTTGCGCAGCGTGGCGCGCAGGATCTTGCCGGAGCGCGTCTTGGGCAGGCGGGCCACCACGCGCGCCTCCTTGAAGGCGGCGACGGGGCCGATGCGGTCGCGCACCATGGCGATGAGGTCGGCGGTGATCTCGGCATCGGCGCGCGTCACGCCGGATTTCAGCACCACCAGGCCGAGCGGGACCTGGCCCTTCAGCGTATCCCGCACGCCGACCACGGCGCATTCCGCGACGTCGGGATGCGCGGCGAGCACCTCCTCCATCGCGCCGGTGGACAGGCGATGGCCGGCCACGTTGATGATGTCGTCGGTGCGCGACATGACGGAGACGTAGCCGTCCGCGTCGATCATCCCGGCATCGGCCGTGCTGTAGTAGCCGGGATGCGCCGAGAGATAGGCGTCGCGGAAGCGGTTGTCCGCGTTGAACAGCGTGGGCAGGCAGGACGGCGGCAGCGGCAGGCGGATGGCGAGGCTGCCGATCTGCCCGCGTGGGACTTCCTGGTTCGACTCGTCCAGCACCACCACGTCGTAGCCGGGCGCGGGCTTGCCGCCGGAACCAGGCTTGGTTGGGAACAGGCCAAGGCCGCGGAAATTGCCGGTGATGGTCCAGCCCGTCTCGGTCTGCCACCAGTGGTCGACCACGGGCTTGCCCAGCAGACGCTGCGACCAGGTGATGGTGTCGGGGTCGCAGCGTTCGCCGGCGAGATACAGCGCATCGAGGCGCGATAGGTCGTGGCGCTTGAGCAGCGCGCCCTCGGGGTCCTCCTTCTTGATGGCGCGGATGGCGGTGGGCGCGGTGAACAGCACGCGCACGCCGTGCTGCGCGCAGACGCGCCAGAAGGTACCGGCATCGGGCGTGCCGATGGGCTTGCCCTCGAACAGCACGGTGGTGCAGCCGGCCAGCAGCGGCGCGTAGACGATGTAGGAATGGCCCACCACCCAGCCGACGTCCGACGCCGCCCAGAAGACATCGCCGGCGTTCACGCCATAGACCATGGACATGGAGTTGTTCAGCGCGACCGCGTGGCCCCCGTTGTCGCGCAGGATACCCTTGGGCGCGCCGGTCGTGCCCGAGGTGTAGAGGATGTAGAGCGGGTCGGTCGCCTCCACGCTCACGCAGGGGTGCGGCGCGGCGGCGGCCTCGGCTTCCAGCAGGTCCTCGTCGCGGCCGGGCATGAGGTCGCAGGGCGATTGCGGCCGCTGCAGGATCAGCACCGACGAAGGCTTGTGGGGGCTGAGCGCGATCGCGGCGTCGATCAGCGGCTTGTACTTCACCACGCGCCCGGGCTCGAGCCCGCAGGAGGCGGTGACGATGGCGCGCGGCTTCGCATCCGCGATGCGCGCGGCGAGCTCCGCCGCGGCGAAGCCGCCGAACACGACCGAATGCACGGCGCCAAGCCGCGCGCAGGCGAGCATCGCGACCGCCGCCTCCGGCACCATCGGCATGTAGATGACGACGCGATCGCCGCGGGCCACGCCGCGCGCGGCGAGCGCACCGGCGAGGCGCGAGACGCGGTCCAGCAGCCGCGCATAGGTGATCGTCTCGACCTGCCCGGTCATCGGGCTGTCCCAGATGATCGCGGCCCGGTCGCCGTGGCCGGCCGCGACGTGGCGATCCACCGCATTGAAGCAGGTGTTCAGCCGCCCGCCCGGGAACCAGCGACCATAGACGCCGAGCGACGGGTCGAAGGCGCGCGCGGGCGGGGTATCCCAACTGATGCCGGATGCGGCCGCCCGCCACCAGGCGGGCGGGTCGCGCCGCCAGGCGGCGAACGTCTCGTCATACCGCGTGGCACCTTCGGCCATGTGCCGTTCTCCCCCCGTGATTGCCAAGAGCCTGGACCGGCGCGCCTGCAGGCCGCAAGGCCGGCCACCCTGTTGCGCCAGATCAAGATTCGCCGCGCCGCATGCGGCTAAGGGTGCGGCGCGGCTGTGACCGGGACAGACGCCAGGCAACAGGAAGGCCAGGACATGAGCGACGATCCGCATATCCGGGTGCTGAACAGCCCCCGATTCCAGGACCTGGTCCGGCGCCGCTCCGGCTTCGCCTGGACCCTCTCGGTCATCATGCTGGTGATCTATTTCGGCTTCATCGCGCTCGTCGCCTTCGCCAAGCCGCTGCTGGCGGTGAAGGTGGGCGGCGGCGTCACCTCGCTCGGCATCGTGCTGGGGCTGGTGGTGATCGTCTCGGCCTTCCTGCTGACCGGCATCTATGTCCGGCGCGCCAATGGCGAGTTCGACGAGATGACGGCGCGGCTCAAGGCGGAGCTCGAGTCATGAGGCGCCCTCTTTGGATCGTGGCGTTGGTCGCTGCGACCGGCACGGTGGCGCATGCCGCCGGCGCGCTGGAGGGGCAGGTCGATCGCCAGGCGCTGAACTGGGCGGCGATCGTGATGTTCTTCCTGTTCGTCCTCGGCACGCTCGGCATCACCTGGCGGGCGGCGATGCAGACGCGCTCGGCGGCGGATTTCTATGCCGCGGGCGGGGGCATCACCGGCTTCCAGAACGGGCTCGCGATCGCGGGGGACTACATGTCCGCCGCGTCCTTCCTGGGCATCTCGGGGCTCGTGTTCGCCTCGGGCTTCGACGGGCTGATCTATTCGATCGGCTTCCTGGTCGGCTGGCCCGTCATCCTGTTCCTGATCGCGGAGCGGCTGCGCAACCTCGGCAAGTTCACCTTCGCCGATGTCGCGTCCTTCCGGCTGGAACCCACCTCGATCCGCATCCTGTCGGCGACCGGCACGCTGGTGGTGGTGGCCTTCTACCTGATCGCGCAGATGGTGGGCGCGGGGAAGCTGATCCAGCTGCTGTTCGGGCTGGACTACCTCTATGCCGTGGTGATCGTGGGCATCCTGATGATCGTCTACGTCGCCTTCGGCGGCATGAAGGCCACCACCTGGGTGCAGATCATCAAGGCCTGCCTGCTGTTGGCCGGCGCGTCCTTCATGGCCTTCATGGTGATGTGGCGCTACGGCTTCAGCCCGGAGGCGATGTTCGCCGACGCGGTCAACATCCATCCCCGCCACGACGCCATCATGGCGCCGGGCGCGCTGGTGTCGGACCCCGTCTCGGCCATCTCGCTCGGGTTGGCGCTGATGTTCGGCACGGCGGGGCTGCCGCATATCCTGATGCGCTTCTTTACGGTGTCGGACGCGCAGGCGGCACGCAAGTCGGTGTTCTACGCGACCGGCTTCATCGCCTATTTCTACATCCTGACCTTCATCATCGGCTTCGGCGCCATCACCTTCCTGATGACCGATGACAGCTTCTACACTGCCGGGGCGGGGGGCGTGATCAACCGCATCACCGGGCTGCTGGGCGGCACCAACATGGCGGCGATCCACCTCGCGAGCGCAGTGGGCGGGTCGCTGTTCCTCGGCTTCATCTCGGCGGTGGCCTTCGCGACCATCCTCGCGGTGGTGGCGGGGCTCACGCTCGCGGGCGCATCGGCGGTCAGCCACGACCTCTATGCCGAGGTGATCGCGCGCGGACGTGCGGATGAGCAGAAGGAGGTGCGGATCTCCAAGATCTCGGCGGTGGCGATCGGCATCGTCGCGATCGTGCTCGGCTACGTGTTCGAGAACCAGAACGTGGCCTTTATGGTGGGCCTCGCCTTCGCGGTGGCGGCGTCGTGCAACTTCCCTGTGCTGCTGATGTCGGTGTTCTGGAAGGGCACGACCACGCGCGGGTCGCTGATCGGCGGCTTCCTCGGGCTGACCAGCGCGGTGGTGATGGTGGTGCTGTCCAAGGCGGTCTGGGTGCAGACGCTGGGCTTCGCGGAGGCGCTGTTCCCCTACGACAACCCGGCGCTGTTCTCGATGACCATCGCCTTCGTCGGCATCTGGTTCTTCTCGAAGACCGACAGCTCCGCGCAGGCAAGTAAGGAGCAGGCTGGGTTCGACGCGCAATACGTGCGCTCCGAGACCGGCATCGGCGCCTCCTCGGCGCACCTGCACTGAGACGCGCGGCGCGGCCCTTCGCGGGGCCGCGCCGGCACATCCATGGCCACCGGCTTCGACACGCAGAACCCGCCCTTCGACCGGCTGACCCAGCCGGAGGTGGAGGAGCTGCGTGCCGCCGCCGATATCGGCTATTTCGCCCCCGGCGAGGTCATCATCGCCCGCGGTGCCGCGGCCGAAGTGCTGCACGTGGTCATCAAGGGCGCGGTCGAGGCGCGCGAGGGCGATGCGCTGCAGGGCGTGCTCGGCCCGCGCGACAGCTTCGACAGCCGCGCCCTGGTGCATGGCGCCGCCGGCGAGGATTTCGTCGCGGCCGAGGAGACGCTGTGCTTCCTGCTGCCCGGCGCTCTGGTGCGCCGGCTGATCGCGCGCAACCCGGCGTTCGCCGCCTTCTTCTACGCCGATGTCTCCCGCAAGCTGGAGGCCTTCGCCGAGGCGCGGCGGCCCGAGGGCGGCATGGAATCGGTGCTCCGCGCGCGCGTGCGCGACGCCATGCGCCACCGCGCCGAGTTCATCGACGCCAGCGCCAGCATCGAGGAGGCCGGCGCGGCCATGGCGGCGGCCGACATCAACGCGCTGTTCGTGCACCATGAGGCGCGGACCGGCGTGATCACCGGCATGAACCTGGCGAAGGCGGCGGTGCTGCGCCGGATGCCGCTGACCACGCCGGTCAGCGCGCTGGCGCATTTCGACATCGTCGCGGTGCAGGCCGACGACCTGTTGCTCGATGCGCTGCTGGCGATGACACGCCACAACAAGCGGCGCCTCGCGGTGCGCGACGGTGAGGCCTTCGTGGGCTTCCTCGAGGATATCGACCTGCTCGGACGCTTCGCCGGCAATTCGCAGCTCATCCCGCGCCGCATCGACGCAGCGCGCGACGTGGCCGAGCTCGCCGAACCTGCCCGCGCCATCCAGGACCAGGTGGAGCGCCTGCATCGCCAGGGCGTGAAGGTCGAGGCGATCGCCGAGATCACCTCCGACCTCAACCGCCGCCTGTTCGTGCGGCTGTTCGACCTGGTGGCGCCGGAGAGCATCCGCGCGGAGGGCTGCCTGATCCTGATGGGCAGCGAGGGGCGCGCCGAGCAGACCGTGCGCACCGACCAGGACAACGGCCTGCTGCTCGGCGCCGAGGTGCCGGAGGCCGATCTCGCAGCCTTCCGCGACGCCTTCTCCGGCGCGCTCGACAGCTTCGGCTTCCCGCCCTGCCGCGGCGGCGTGATGGTGCGCAACCCGCTCTGGTCGCAGACCGCCGCCGGCATGGAGCGCCAGCTGCGCGACTGGGTCGAGGCGCGCACGCCCGAGGCGGCGATGAACATCGCGATCTTCCTCGATGCCGTGGCGCTGAACGGGCCGACCGTGCTGCTGGAGAACACCAAGGCCGCGCTGTTCCGCATGATGCGCGGCGAGAGCGCGCTGCTGGCGCAGTTCGCGCACCTGATCGACAGCTTCGCCACCCCCTCGCTGGGTGTGCTCACCACGCTAATGACCAGCGTCGGCGTGGGCGGGGACGTGATCGACATCAAGAAGGCCGGCATCTTCCCCATCGTGCACGGCATCCGCACCATGGCGCTGGATCGTGGCATCTCCACCACGCCGACCGCCGCGCGCATCGCCGCGCTTGTCGCAGCCGGCGCCCTGCAGGAGGAGCTCGGCCGCGACCTGCTCGGCGCGCTGCGCGTCTTCATGGCCTATCGCATCGCCAGCCAGATCGAGGCGGTGCGCCGTGGGTCGGTGGAGGAGGAAGCGCTCGTGCGCCCCTCCCGCCTGACCGCCGCCGACCGTGACATCCTGCGCGACAGCCTGCGCGTGGTGCGCGCCTTCCGCGAGGTGATCGCCACGCGCTTCAAGACGAGCGTCTTCTAGCGATGATCGCCTGGCTTCGCCGCCGCCTGTGGCGCGCCGCGCTGGCGGATCCGGAGTTCCTGTTCCTGCTCGACGAACCGCCGACGGACGAGGCCGTCTCGCTCGACTGCGAGACCACCGGCCTCGATCCCCGGGTGGACGAGATCATCGCCATCGCCGCCGTGCCCGTCATCGGCAGCCGCATCGCCACCAGCCTGCGCTTCGAGGCGGTGGTGAAGCCCGAGCGCATGCCCGAGGCCGGGTCGATCAAGGTGCATGGCCTGCGCCGGCGCGACGTGGCGCTGGGCCGCCCGATGGCCGAGGTACTGCCCGAGCTTCTGCGCTTCATCGGGCCGCGCCCGCTTGTGGGCTACTATATCGACTTCGACGTGCGCATGATCGACCGCTACGCGCTGCGCCAGATCGGCACCAGACTGCCGAACCGGCGGATCGAGGTCTCCGCGCTCTACTACGACCGGAAATACGGGAAGGCGCCGCCGGGCACGACGGTGGACCTGCGCTTCGCCGCGATCCGCCGCGACCTCGGCATTCCGGACCTCGGCCAGCACGACGCCTTCGCCGATGCGGTGATGGCAGCGATGATGTGGGTGCAGCTGCGCGACATGGCCGCGCGCGGGCAACGGCTGAAGCGCGAGGGCCGGCGCGATGCGACGGCCGCGCCGCTCGGCGCGTGACGCAGGGCGGCACGCCATGGCAGTCTCGCTGCCATGAGCGGGATCCTCCGCCGCGCCGCCGCCGCCGTCGCGAAGGGGCTGAAGCCTTCGGGGCGCGACTTCGTGCGTGCGCGCGCGCACTTTCACGCGGCGCTCCCGCCTGGGCCGCTGCCCTTCCAGCGCTACGTCGTCTTCGACCTGGAATCGACGGGTCTCAAGCCCACCGATGGCGATGGGCTGCTCTCGATCGGCGCGGTGCGACTGCGCGACACGGAGGTGGTGGACCGCTTCGCCACGCTCGTCGATCCCGGCCGGCCCATCCCGCCCGAGGGCATCGCCTATCACGGCATCACGGAGGAGAAGGTGCGCGGCGCGCCGGGCCCTGCCGCGGCGATCGCTGCCTTCCGCGACTTCGCGGGCGACGACGTGCTGGTGGCGCACAACGCCGCCTTCGACCGCACGCTGCTGTTCATGGAGGAGTTCCGCGGCGCGCCGGCGGTGCCCAACCCCATGCTATGCTCGATGGTGACCTCGCGCTGGCTCGACCCGCAGGAGCCGGACCATTCGCTCGATGGCCTGTGCGGGCGCGCGGGCATCGTCATCGAGGGCCGGCACGAGGCGCCGGGCGATGCCGAGGCGACCGCCGCGCTCTGGGTCCAGCTGATCGCCCGCGCGGCGGCGCGCGGCGTCGAGGACCTGCCCGACCTGGTGCGGCGCACGCGCATGCTGCTGCACATCGGCCAGGCCGCCGAGGTCTTCTGACTACCAGATCTGCCCGGTGAAGGACCCGAAGGACGCGCGGCTGAAGGACCGCACAGCCTTCAGCGCATCGCGCAGCGCGGCGCGGTCGGCCTTCGGCAGCGCGGCGGTATCCACCAGGTTGCCGGGCTGCCCGCCCGCCGCGTGATCGGCGAGCTGCTGGCGCAGCACGATGTCGAGCAGGAGGTCGAAGGCGTCGGTCAGCGCCGCGGCCTCGCGTGCCGCGAGTGCGCCCTGCTGCGCGAGGCCGGCCAGCCGGTCGAGCGTGCCCGTCGCGGCGATGCCGGCGCGCAGCGCCATCAGCCGCGCCGCGGCGACCAGGGGCATGAGGCCATGCAGCTTGAAGTCGGTGCGCGTGCCGGGGCCGGGCTCGTCGTCGGTGAAGCCGCCCCACAGCGTGAGCCCGACTGTCAGCCCCTGGTTCTGCGCGGCCATTGCCGCCAGCAGCGCCGGACTTGCCGCCAGCACGCGGCCGAGATGCGCGCGCAGCGCCGCGGCCGGCGCCGGGTCCCCGGCGGCGGGGCGGAAGTCGAAGGCGATGTCGGAGAACAGCAGCGCCGCGCCGGAGCGCCGCTGCGCCCAGTAAACGAACTGGTGCCGCCATTGCGGCAGGGTTTTCCGCCACAGCGGGTTCATCGCCATGATCCCGCCCGGGCACAGCGGGAAGCCCGCCTCCGCGAGGGCGGCGTTGAACTGCATCGCGAAGGACCGGAACCAGGCGTCGATGCGCGCATGTTCCGCATCCGGGTAGTCGGCCAGGATCAGGCCGTTGTCCTGGTCGGGGCGCAGCAGGCTCTCGCCGCGCCCCGCGCTGCCCATCACCAGCAGCGTGAAGGGCACGGGCGGCGTGCCGTGCGCGGCCAGCACGCGATCGAGCACGCGGCGATGCAGGTCGAGGTTGATGCCGCTGACCAGGCCGACCAGGTCGCGCGCCGGCACGCCCTCGTCCAGCAGCGCCGTTGCCATGCCGGCCTGGGCCCGCTTCACCGCGGCGTCGTCGCCGCCCAGCGCATCGAGGTGCAGCAGCAACCGGCCCGAGACCGCGGCCAGCGTCTCCGCCCGGTGCAACAGGCCTATGCAGCGGCCATCGGGGCCGACCACCGGCAGGTGGCGCAGCCGGCCCGCGCGCAGCAGCGCCACGGCCCGCCACAGCCCGGCATCCTCGGCGCATGTCGTCACCGGCGCGGTCATGGCGGCGCAGAGCGGTGCCTCGGGGGGCAGGCGGAAGGCGATGCGCCGCGCCACGTCCTGCTCGGTCAGGATGCCGACGGGGCGGCCCGCATCGTCGATGGCGAGCGCCGCCGAGGCGCGTGCGGCGGCCATCCCGGCGAGCACCTGCGCGAGCGGCGTGGCCGGTGCGAAGGCCGGGGGCGCGGCCGACATCGCGGCGGCGATGCCGCCGGTCAGCGCGGCCGCCGGCGATACCATCGGGCCTGGAAGGGTCTGGCGCATGCCTCCGCTCCATCCGCCGTCGCGGTCGATGCCGGGATGATGGCGGCGCGTCGCGCGGCGACCAACCGGGCGCGCGTCAGCCTGCGGCGACCAGCGCGGCGGCCAGCCCGGCCGGGTCGAAGCGGCGCTCCATCTCCTGCTGGGTCGAGACGATGTGCAGGCGCAGCGCGCCGCGGATGTAGGGCGCCTCGCCGATGCGCTGGTCGGCATGGATGGGCAGGGTGGCAAAGAGCGGCGCCTCGGCCAGCAGCGGCATCTCGTGCAGCGGCACGGCCGGCGCCTGGCGTCGCGCGGCGAGCTGGCCGGGAAAGGCGCGCAGCGATTGCGCGGCATCCGCGGCCTCCTCGGGCGGTGGAGTTTCGATTGCCAGGGCGGTGGCGTGCAGCGCCACGATCCCCTGCGCGAGGGCGTCGGGCTGCGAGGGCATCTGCGGGCGCAGCCATGCGTCGGCGATGACGAAGACATCGGCCAGCGCCGCGAGATAGGTCTGCCAGCGGCAATGGCGCAGCGCCGCCTGGAAGTCGGGGTCGTCGAACAGGCGGGTTTCCTGCCGGCCCGATTTCACCCGGCAGTAGTCGATCACGGTCTTCTGCGCGACGAAGGCCGCTTGGCGCTGCAGGAAGGCACCAAACGCCTCGGGGTTCGAAGACTTGCGGCGCTGCAGCAAATTCAGGGGGAAAATGACCGGTCTCCGCCGTGGATGGAAAGGATATTGCGTCGCCTCGGGGGTGCATGGTAGCGCCTCTGAGGTTGGGAGGGGACCCCGGCGCACCTGCCGGTCGAGCCGATTCCCGCACGGGACGCCGCGAGGACGAAGGTCCGGCGGCAGGGGGGAAACAGGAATGCCCATGATGGAAGCCGGCGCCGGGCCGGCGAACGAGGCGCCAGCCGCAATCGATCCGGCGACGGCGCGAGCCTATTGGTCCAAGACATCGGCGCTGATGTGGATCGTTCTGGCGATCTGGTTCCTCGCCGGCTTCGTGGTCCACATCTTCGCCCCGAGCCTGAACGAGATCCGCGTCCTGGGCTTTCCGCTCGGCTTCTACATGGCCGCGCAGGGCAGCCTGATCGTCTTCGTGGTCGGCCTGTTCTGGTTCGCCCGCCGGCAGAACCAGATCGACGAGGAATTCGGCGTGCAGGAGGACCTCTGATCCATGTCCGCCAGCAGCACCGGGGGCAAGGACCCCTTCATCTCGAACCTGAACAAGATCTACGCCGGCTACACCGGCGGGTTCATCGGCTTCGTGATCATCCTCGGCATCCTCGAGCAGATGGGCGTGCCGGACCGCATCATCGGCTACATGTTCGTGTTCCTGACCATCGGCGTGTATGCCTATATCGGCATCATCAGCCGCACGGCGCAGGTCGCTGAATACTACGTGGCCGGACGGCGCGTGCCGGCCATCTACAACGGCATGGCCACGGGCTCCGACTGGATGTCGGCGGCCTCCTTCATCGGCATGGCGGGCAGCCTCTATGCGCTGGGCTATGGCGGGCTCGCCTTCATCCTGGGCTGGACGGGCGGCTACATGCTGGTGGCCATCCTGCTCGCGCCCTACCTGCGCAAGTTCGGCCAGTACACCGTGCCCGACTTCCTGGGCGCGCGCTTCGGCGGCAACTTCGCCCGTTCGATCGGCGTGGTGGTGCTGGTGACGGCGTCCTTCGTGTATGTCGTCGCACAGATCGTGGGCGTGGGCATCATCACCCAGCGCTTCCTCGACGTGTCGTTCGGGGTGGCGGTGTTCCTCGGCCTCGCGGGCATCCTGGTCTGCTCCATGCTGGGCGGGATGCGCGCCGTCACCTGGACCCAGGTGGCGCAGTACATCATCCTCATCATCGCCTACCTGATCCCGGCGATCCTGATGTCGGTGAAGGTGACCGGCGTGCCGGTGCCGCAGCTGATGTACGGCTTCGCCCTGGAACGGATCGAAGGGCTGGAGGCCGCCTTCCGCGCGGCGGGCCAGACGCCGCCGCCCGGCGTGATCGGCTTCCACTCGGCGCCCTTCGTGGGCGCGAACGGGCAGTTCTCCATGTCGGCCGCGGTGAACTTCTTCGCCCTCGTCTTCTGCCTGATGGTCGGCACCGCCGCGCTGCCGCACATCCTGATGCGCTACTTCACGACGCCGTCGGTGCGTGAGGCGCGCAACTCTGTGGCCTGGTCGCTGTTCTTCATCTTCCTGCTGTACTTCACGGCGCCGGCCTATGCCGCCTTCGGCAAGCTCGAGATCTACCAGAACTTCATCAACCAGCCGATCGCCTCGCTGCCGGAGTGGGTGAAGAACTGGCAGATCATGTCGCCCTACGGCGTGCCATGGATCAACATCGTCGACACCAACAACGACGGCATCCTGCAGTGGAGCGAGTTCCGCATCCATCCGGACGTCGTCGTGCTCGCCACGCCCGAGATCGCGGGCATGCCCTACGTGATCGCGGGCATGGTGGCGGCGGGCGGCCTGGCGGCGGCGCTGTCCACCGCCGACGGTCTGCTGCTGGCGCTCGCCAATGCGCTCAGCCACGACGTCTACTACAAGATGGTCAACCCGAATGCGCCGACCAAGCAGCGGCTGATCATCGCGCGGGTCCTGCTCATCGTGGTCGCGCTGTTCGCGGCCTGGACGGCGGGCAATGCGGGCGCGGACATCCTGTTCCTCGTCGCCTGGGCCTTCTCGATCGCCGCCGCGGGGCTGTTCGCCGCGCTGGTGATGGGGGTCTGGTACAAGCGCACGACGAACGTCGGCGCCTGCCTGGGCATGCTGGTCGGCTACATCGTCACCTCCGGCTACCTGATGTGGTCGGAGTTCGGCGGCCTGTCCTTCCTCGAGGTCTTCGGTACCAAGGAGGCGATCCTGGCCGGGGCGCGGGCAGGGGCGGGCATCGCCACCGCCTCGGCGGAGTTCAAGGCCTATGCCGCCTCCATCGTGGCGAATGCCGCGACGGTCCAGGACGGCGCCATGGCCTGGTTCGGCAAGGCGCTCGCCGGGCTTGGCATGAGCACCGACCACGTCGTGCTGCGCGGACGCGTCGTGGCGCGCCTGTGGGGCATCAACAACATCTCGGGCGGCATCTTCGGCGTGCCGCTCGCCTTCCTCACCATCTACGTGGTGTCGCAGTTCACCAAGGCGCCCTCCCAGGCGATGCAGGACTTCGTCGAGTCCATCCGCATCCCCAAGGGCGGCGTGAAGCTGGCCGACAGCCGCGCGGCGGTGAAGGAGTAGCCGGCCCGGCCCCCGCGACCGGGGGCCGTGCCACACGTCATGCGGGGCGGTTGCAGCGATGCGGCCGCCCCATCACTTTGCGGGTGCCATGAACGACTTCGTCCTGGGGCACCTGCCCTTCTGGATCGTGAACTACACGCTGGCCCTGGTGGCCTGGGCCTGCATCGGGCGCTTCCTGATGTCGGCCTTCCTGCCGCCCGACAGCCCGAACTACATCTGGCGCGGCTTCCGCGTCCTCACCGACTGGGCGGTGCGGGCGGCGCGCGCCCTGGTGCCGAGCTACGTGACGCCCGTCTTCCTGCCGCTGGTCGCCTTCTGCTGGCTGATGGCGCTGCGCTGGGCCGCCGGGCTGTTCATGCTGGGCGCGGGCCTCGCGCCGCGCCTCGCACCGCCGCCGGGGGGCTGAGGCCATGACGCGCGAGACCCTGTTCGTCTGCACCGTCGGCGCCTGCCTGATGCACGGCCTGGTCAGCCCCGCGCTGCTCTACGTGGTGTTCTTCCACCCCGTCTGGCTGCCCGAGATGCTGCCGCCGACGGCCGAGATCGTGTTCTACGGCGCCTCCATGATCGTCTCGACGGCCACGCTGCTGCTCTCCGCGGTGCCGGCGGCGCTGGCCGAGCGGATGGGTGCCAGCCTCGACACCGCCATGCGCGTCTGGCTCTGGGGCGCGGCGCTGCTGACCGGGCTCGGCGTGCTGGCGCGGGCCTGACGCCGGCCCCCTTGTCCGGCCCCGGACGCTGCGCACATGCTCCGGGGCATGCTGGATGTCCTGCAGCATTTCGCCGACATCTCCATCCGACGGGCCTGCGGCTTCGCGGCTCTGGGCATCGGCATGGTCATGCTCGGGCTGTCCTACGACGCGGTGCTGGCCTTCCGGTCCGGGGCGATCCTGACCAGCATCGTCCTGGCCGTCATCTGGGCCTTCGTCCTGTGGTCGCCGCGGCGCGACATCCGCGGCACCGAGATGTGGTCCATGCTCGTGCATGAACGGCGCTACCTCACCCGCGGGCCGGAGGCGGAGCGCGTGCGCGCTATGGCGGGCCAGGTGCTGCGCGATCGCCTGGTCTGGCATGGCGAGCGGATCGCGCTGGCGGCGCTGGCGCTGTGGGCGATGACCGGCCTTCTGATGCTGCTGCGCGCGATCTTCGCGGCATAGCCCGGCCCGGCGCCGCGGCCGTGCCCGGCGGCGGGACCATGACCGGCGCAGGACAATCCGACCCGCGGCCGGAGGGCCGAGCCGCCGGCTGGCAGCCGCGGCGCGTGCCGTGAAGCCAATGGGCGCTGAGGCGACGCGCAGGGCGTGACCGCCGCACGAAGGGGAGACCTTCGCGCGGCCGGTATCAGTCGTCGGGACCCGCCGCGAAGACGGCGCGCGCGCGACCGCGGCCGGATAGCCGCGCCACCCAGCTCTCTCCCGCGCCGGGCCGGGCCGGCGGCGTCAGGCCGGCCA
>NZ_JACADR010000094.1 GCF_016106005.1 Roseomonas rosulenta | reverse complement strand
ATCGCCCTCGCGGCGGGCCGCGTGCTCGGGCCGGCCGAGATCGGCCTGGCCGCGGCGCTGGGCCAGGCGCGCCTCGCGGTGCGGCCGCGCCCGCGCATCGGCGTCTTCTCGACCGGCGACGAGCTGGTCGAGCCGGGCGCGCATCTGGGGCCGGCGCAGACGCATGACAGCAACCGATTCACGCTGCTGGCGCTGCTCGCCGGGCTGCCCTGCGAGGCGGTGGACCTCGGCATCATTCCCGACCATGCCGAAAGGACCTCGGCGGCGCTGGCCGAGGCGGCGCGCGACCACGACCTGCTGCTGACCAGCGGCGGTGTCTCGACCGGCGAGGAAGACCATGTCCGCGCCGCGATCGAGGCCGCCGGTTCGCTCGTGTTCTGGCGCCTCGCCGTGAAGCCGGGCCGGCCGGCGGCGATGGGCGTGCTGCCGAAGGCCGGCCGCGATTTCGCCGGCGGCGGCACGCCGGTGGTGGGCCTGCCGGGCAATCCGGTGGCGGCGGTGGTGTGCTTCCTGCACCTGGCACGGCCGCTGCTGCTGCGCCTGGCCGGCGCGGCGGAACGGCCGCTGCCGTGCTATGCCGCCGTGGCGGGGTTCGATTACCGCAAGAAGGCGGGGCGGCGCGAATACGTGCGCGTCACGCTGCGCACCGAGGGCGCGGTGACGCGCGCCGAGAAGTTCCCGCGCGAAGGGGCCGGGCTGCTCTCCTCGCTCACGCAATCCGACGGCTTCGCGGAGCTGCCCGAGGATGTGACGCAGGTCGCGCCCGGCGATCCGATCGCGGTGCTGCCCTTCGCCGGGATGCTGTAGTGGATGCGGCGGCCTCGGGGCTGATCCTGTGCCTGCTGGGCGCGGTGCTGATGCGGCGCGACCTGCGCGGGCTGATCCGGCGCCGCACCTGGCAGCGCGCGGCCGCGACCATCCGCTTCGAGCCCGGCCCGACCTGGCGCATCGACTTCCTGCTGCCTGACGGTCAGCCGGTCAGCGTGGTCACGCGCGATCTGCGCCTGCTGGCGCGGCGCGAGGGCGCGGGGCCGGTGACGATCCTGTATGACCCCCGTGCGCCTGAGCGCGGCGTCGACCTGCCGCGGCGGCCGGGGCTCGGTCTCGCCTGCGGGATGGGGCTGGCGGGGGTCGGCGTCGCGGCGTTCCTGCGGTAGCGGGCGGCGCTACCGCCGCGGGTGCGATGGCCGCGTTGGGTCTGCGCTGCTCACGCCGCGGCCGGGGAAGCGGGCGGCGCGCGCATCGAGCAGCGGGGCGCGGCGCAGCGCCCGGTCTGGCGCTACAGCCGCGCGCCGGAGGTGGTGAAGGCGGTCTCCGCGGTGCGCTGTACCTTGGTGTCGAGCACGACGGCCGCGCCCGCGGCGATGGCGATGGCGATGACGATGCCGGCGAAGATGGCCTTCATGCGGGCGGTTCCCTCAACTCTGCCTTGCCTTGTCTATGGTCATCGCGGCGGGGCTTTGCAACAGCCGCAGCAGGGCCTCGGCGGCGGCCAGGTCGTCGGGCGCATTGGCGTTGAAGAAGGGGTCCACCGGATGCTCGGGCCAGTCGGCATGGGCGCAGCCATGGCGCACGGTCCAGCGGTCGATCTTGCGCTCGCCGGCGAGCAGCGCGGCGCGCAGGTCGTCGCGAAGCGCGACCGGCCAGAGGCCGACCGGCGGATGCGCCTGCCCGCCCGATCGCGCGCAGGCCAGCGGCACGTCCTGCGCGGCGCGTGCGGCATGCAGGCGCGCGACCAGATCCAGCGGGAGGAAGGGCGAATCCCCCGGCACCGAGACGACCCAGGGCAGGTCCGGCCGATGCGCCGCCGCCCAGTCCAGCGCCGCCAGGACGCCGGCGAGCGGCCCGGGATGGTCCGGCAGCCCATCCGCCACGACCGGCAGGCCGAGGCCGGCGAAGCGCGCCGGGTCGCCATTGGCGTTGAGGATCACGGCGGCGACCTGCGGTGCGATGCGCGCCAGCACATGGTCCAGCATCGGCCGACCGCCCAGCAGGCGCAGCGGCTTGTCGCCGCCGCCCATGCGCCGCGCGAGCCCGCCGGCCAGCACCACGCCAAGGGTGTCAGCCCTCATCGGTCGCCGCCAGCGCGGCCCGGGTCCTGCGCCATCGCCTCGGCGCTGTTCTTGCGCCAGTGCTTCGCGGATTCCTCGGGCACATAGGCCGGGTCGGCGTCGAAGACGATGCGCTCCTGCCCCGCGAGTACGACGAAGCGCCTGCCCTTGCAGCGGCCGATCAGCGTCAGGCCGGCCTCGCGCGCGAGCTCCACGCCCCAGGCCGTGAATCCCGATCGCGAGACCAGGATCGGGATGCCCATGCGCACGGTCTTGATGACCATCTCCGAGGTCAGGCGTCCGGTCGTATAGAAGATCTTGTCGTCGGGGCTCTCGCGGTGGCGGAACATCCAGCCCGCGATCTTGTCCACCGCGTTGTGGCGGCCGACATCCTCCATGTAGACGATCGGCTGGTCCCGCACGCACAGCGCGCA
Organism: Roseomonas rosulenta; assembly: GCF_016106005.1. Lineage (GTDB taxonomy): Bacteria > Pseudomonadota > Alphaproteobacteria > Acetobacterales > Acetobacteraceae > Neoroseomonas > Neoroseomonas rosulenta. The sequence continues at coordinate 12,850 of NZ_JACADR010000094.1, read as the reverse complement.
GCCATGGATCGCGCCTGCTTCCAGGTACAGCGTCGGCAGCGTGTTGATCCGGTGCAGCAGGCGGTACAGCCAACTCGTGCGCAGTTCCGCGCGCGCCAGCTTCACCTGCGCGAATCCCTCCATCAGGTCGCCGAACGCGGTGCCCTGCGCGCAGCCGGAGGTCAGCGTCTTCTTGCGCAGCTTCTCCTCGAAATCGGTGCGCTCGGGCGTGCGCACGATGACCACGCCGAGGTCGTCGTCGTAGTCGACGCCGGTCACCACCGCGTCGGGCTTCAGCATGCCCTGGTTGAGCAGGTAGCCGAGTGCGAGGTCCTCCGGCCGGTCGAGGATGGTCATCATCGTCACGATCTCCTGCCCGTTCAGGTACAGGGTGAGCGGGCGCTCGACGGTGACGGAGGTCTCGATCGGCTGGCCGGTGTGATCGATGCCGGCGACACGGCGCGTCAGGCGCGGATCGGTCGGGTCGGGCTGGACGCGGAGCGCGGGTTCCATGGCGGCGAAGATGGGCGGCGCGCCAGGCCGCGGCAAGCCGCGTGCTCAGGGGTGGATCAGGATCCCGCGCCCGGCGTGGAAGCGGTCGAATTCATCGGGCGTCATGCGGCCGCCGATCTGCGCGCGCTGCGTATCGCCCGAGGGGTTGTGGAAATGCAGCATCCCCCCCGCGACGTGGAACACCAGCACCAGGTGCCCGCCGCGCGACGGCGGCGTCGTCTCCGGCCGGCGGATCGCGGGATGCACGGACGCGATGTACATGCCCCCGCCCGCGATCATGCCGGGAATGGCGGCGGCGGGCGTGTCGGTGACGACCTCGGCACGGATGCCGTGGGCGTCGTGCAGCCAGGCGACGGCTGGGGCGTAGACCAGGCCGCGGATGCGCCCGTCCGCTTCCTCGACATAGCCACCGCGGCGCGTCAGTTCGCGCGCCAGGTCCATCGCGCGCGGGGTCGGCAGCCGGCGCGCGCCGATCGCCATGCGCAGGCATGCGACGCCGCAGAGGTGTTCGGCCCAGCGCGCGTATTCGGCGCGATCCGTGGCGCCGGAATCGGCCCAGCAGGGATCGTCCTCGGCACGCAGCGCGCCGCCGAGGATGTCGCCGATGCGTTCATGCGCCTCCCACTGGCCGTGGAAGGGAACCCAGGGGCGGCTCACCGTGGCCCTTGCGCCCGCCCGCGCCGCCAGACGTCGTCGGGCGGGGACCAGTTGGCGGTGTCGCGCAGTTCGCGCGCGAGGCCTTCCGCCATCGCCTCGAAGATCGCCTTGCCCTTCTCTGGCGTGGCGGCGCGCGCATCGCCGCGCACGCCTGTGACCGGCGCGCGTTCGCTGAAGGACCAGAAGCGCGAGGAGACCTGCTGACCGGCATCGAAATTTCCCGGCGAGACGGAATTGGCGATCTCCTCCATGCGCACCTGGCCGGGGTCGAGGTGCATCCAGATGCTGGTCTCGCCCTCGCAGGCATGGTGGATCGCCTTCTGCGCCGTCAGCGTCGCGGAGATCGCCGCGGGTGCCACCTTGGTGATGGTGGTGGTCAGCACCGGGATGCCGAATTCATGCGCGAGCTCGCGCGCGCTGACCGCCAGCGGGTCGATGTTTCCGCCATGGGAGTTGAACAGCATGACCTTCGAGAAGCCATCGGCCAGCAGCGAGCGCACGATGCAGCGCAGCACCGCGGCGAAGGTCGCGTAGTCCAGGCTGATCGTGCCGCCGAAGGGGAAGTGGTGCTCCGACAGGCCGAGCCACATCGGCGGCGTGACCACCGCCGGCAGGTCGGCACACAGCTCAGCCGCGCGGACGCTCACCGAATGGCCGATGAAGCTGTCGGTCCAGACCGGCAGGTGCGGGCCGTGCTGCTCGAGGCTCGCGACCGGCACCACCACCACGGCGTTGCGTTCGGCCAGCGCGCGCAGCTCCGGCGCGGTCAGGCGTTCCCAGCGGACTTCGGGCATCAGCCTCTCCCCATGGTGTAGAATTCGTCGTTCGGGCGCAGGCTGGTCACGTTGGCCAGCCGGTTGGACATGCCGAAGAAGGCGGCGATGGCGGCGATGTCCCAGATGGCCTCGTCATCGAAGCCGGCGGCGCGCAGGGCGTCGTGGTCGGCGTCGTTCACCTCGTTCGCGCGGTCGGTCACCTTCATGGCGAAGTCCAGCATGGCGCGCTGCCTGTCGGTGATGTCGGCCTTGCGCCAGTTGGCGGCGACCTGGTCGGCGATCAGCGGGTTCTTGGCGCGGATACGCAGAATGGCCCCGTGCGCCACCACGCAGTACTGGCACTGGTTGCGCGAGGAGACGGCGACCACGATCATCTCGCGCTCCGCCTTGGACAGCCCCTCGGCCTTGTCCATCAGCGTGTCGTGATAGGCCATGAATGCGCGGAATTCCGCCGGGCGATGCGCCAGCATCAGGAAGACGTTCGGGATGAAGCCGGACTTCTCCTGCACCGTCAGGATGCGGGTGCGGATGTCCTCGGGCAGGGTGGCGATGTCGGGGATGGGGGTGCGGGCGATCGGCTTCATGGCCGGGACCTTCCGCCCGCAGCGCGGATCAGTCCAGCCCCAGCAGCCCGCGCGCGAAGTCGCGCGCCTCGAAGGGGCGCAGGTCCTCGGCTTTCTCGCCGACACCCACGACATGCACGGGCAGGGCGAATTCCTGGGCGAGGGCCACCACCACGCCGCCCTTGGCGGAACCGTCCAGCTTGGTCACCGCGAGGCCGGTGACGTCCACCATCTCCTTGAAGACCTTCACCTGCTGCACGGCGTTCTGGCCGGTGGTGGCATCCAGCACCAGCAGCACGGAATGCGGCGCGGTCTCGTCCACGCGGCGGATGATGCGCACGACCTTGCGCAGTTCCTCCATCAGCGCGGACTTGTTGTGCAGGCGCCCGGCGGTGTCGACCAGCAGCACGTCCAGCCCTTCGGCGCGCGCGCTGGCCAGCGCATCGAAGGCGAGCCCCGCGGCATCCGCGCCGGGCCTGGCAGGCGGGAAGAAGCGCGCGCCGGTGCGCTCGGCCCAGACCTGCAGCTGCTCGACCGCGGCGGCGCGGAAGGTGTCGCCGGCCACCATGCCGACGCTGAGCCCCCGGTCGCGATACTGCTTGCCCAGCTTGGCGATGGTGGTGGTCTTGCCGGTGCCGTTCACGCCCACCACCAGCACCACATGCGGCGCGCGCGCCGTGTCGATCGGCAGCGGCTGCGCCACGGGGGCGAGGATGGTGGCGATCTCCTCGGCCAGCGTCGCGCGTACCTCCTCGTCCGTGACTTCCTTGCCGAAGCGCGTGCGGCGGAAGCCCTCGACGATGCGCCGCGATGCCGCGACGCCGAGATCGGCGGCGATCAGCGTCTCCTCGAGCTCCTCGAGCGCCTCCTCGTCCAGCTTGCGCTTGGTGAAGAGCGTCGTGACGCTCTCGGTCAGCTTGGCGGTGGAGCGCGACAGCCCGGCCTTGAGGCGCGCGAACCAGCCGCCCTTGGCCGGCGGGTCGTCGGCCATCGCGGTAGGGGGCGGGATCTCGACCGGGGTGGGGTCCGGCGCCGGCTCCGGGCCTGGCGCCGGGGTCTCGGCCGGGCCGGGCTCGGGCGTCTCCGGGCCGGGGGGAGGGGCCTCGGGCGGGCCGGGGATGGGCAGTTCCGGCGGGCGCGGCTGCTCGTCGGGCTCGGCGCCACGGAAGCGGCTGAGCAGGTTCTTCAGCATCAGGCGGCCTCCGCCAGCAGGGCATCGGGGGTGGCGCCGGTCACGCGCAGGCGGCGGATCTCGCCGGGCGTCGCGCCGCCGCGCGCGAGGCGGAGCGGCGCGAACTGCTCCGTGTGGCCGCGGTCGGCGTGTTCGAACAGGACGGCCTCCTCCTGCCCGATGCGGGCGTCGAACAGCCGCGCGGCGGCGCGCGCGCCGGCCTCGCGCAGCCGCGCGGCGCGTTCCTTCCGCACCGGCACGGGCAGTTGCGGCATGCGCGCCGCGGGCGTGTCGGGACGTTCGGAATAGGGGAAGACGTGCAGGAAGCTGAGGCCGCAGTCTTCGACCAGCGCGAGCGTCTCGGCGAAATGCGCCTCGGTCTCGGTCGGGAAGCCGGCGATCAGGTCGGCGCCGAACACCATGTCGGGCCGCAGGCGGCGGGCGCGGTCGGCCAGCGCGATGGCATCCGCGCGCAGGTGCCGCCGCTTCATCCGCTTCAGGATCAGGTCGGCGCCGTGCTGCAGTGACAGGTGCAGGTGCGGCATCAGCCGCGGTTCCTCGGCGATCAGGCGCCAGAGGTCGTCATCCACCTCCACGGGATCGAGCGAGGAGAGCCGCAGCCGCGGCAGCTCCGGCACCAGCGCGAGCAGCCGGCGCACCATCTGGCCCAGCGTCGGCTGCCCCGGCAGGTCCGGACCGAAGGAGGTGATGTCCACCCCCGTCAGCACCACCTCCCGGTAGCCGGCGGCGACCAGCGCGCGCACCTGCTCGACGATGGCGCCGATCGGCACGCTGCGCGACGGGCCGCGGCCGAAGGGAATGACGCAGAAGGTGCAGCGATGATCGCAGCCCTGCTGCACCTGCACGAAGGCGCGGGCGCGCCCGGCGAACTCGGTCACCAGATGCGCCGCCGTCTCGGTCGCCGCCATGATGTCGGTGACCGGGGCAGGGGGGCTGTCGAGCGCGGCCCAGGTCTCGGGCTTCAGCTTGTCGGCATTGCCGATCACGCGTTCCACGCCCGGCAGCCCGGCCCAGCGATCGGGGGCGATCTGCGCTGCGCAGCCGGTGACGATGATGCGCGCGCCGGGATTGTCGCGATGCGCGCGGCGGATCGCCTGGCGGGCCTGGCGCTCGGCCTCGGCGGTGACGGCGCAGGTGTTGACCACTATGGCGCCCGCATGCCCGGCCCTTGAAGCCAGGTCGCGCATCGCCTCGGATTCATAGGTGTTCAGCCGGCAGCCGAAGGTCAGCACCTCGACCGTCATGGCGCATAGGCCTCGAGGTCGATCGTGCCGGTGAAGGCGGTCGCGACCGGGCCGGTCATCAGCACATGCCCGTCGGACTCACGCCATTCGAGCACCAGGTCGCCGCCGGGCATGGAGATTGTGGCGCGGCGCGCGGTCAGGCCGCGGCGCACCGCGTTCACGATGGTGGCGCAGGCGCCCGACCCGCAGGCCAGGGTCATGCCGGCGCCGCGTTCCCATAGGACTAGGCGGATATGGTCCGGCGTCAGCACCTGCGCGAAGCCGATATTCGCGCGGTCGGGGAAGATCGGGTCGCGTTCCAGCGCCGGGCCGAGCGTCGCGACGTCGATCGCCTCGAGATCCGGCACGAAGAAGGTCGCGTGCGGATTGCCCATGGAGCAGGCGGCGGGGTCCGAGACCGGGCCGAGTGCTAGCGGCAGATGCAGCGTGTCGGCCTTGTGCGCCAGCGGCACGTCGTCCCAGCGCAGCCGTGCGGGGCCCATGTCGGCGCGCCACAGCCCACCCGGCAGGCGCTCCACCGGCAGCTCGCCGGCGATCGTGCGCACAACCACGCGGTCGGCGTTGCGTTCATCCGCCACCAGCGCGGCGATGCAGCGGGTGGCATTGCCGCAGGCGGCGGCCTCCGAGCCATCCGGGTTGCGGATGCGCATGAAGACATCGGCGCCCGGGGGCGGGGGTTCGAGCAGGATGAGTTGGTCGCAGCCGATGCCGAAATGCCGGTCGGCGATGGCGGCGGCGCGGGCAGGGGTGATGGGCAGCGGGCGTGCGCGCGCATCCAGCACGACGAAGTCGTTGCCCAGGCCGTGCATCTTGCGGAAGGGGACCATGCCGCCTGCGCATATAGAGCGGCCGGGGCACCACCGGAACCCGTGGTGCGCGCGGGGCTGCCCGGCACGAAGGCCACCGTCGCGCGGCGGCTCACCCCAGCGGGCGCCGGGGTCAGCCGTTCAGCAGGCGGTCGATCTCGGCCTGTGCCAGGTCCGGCCCGGCCAGGGCGGGGGCCGCGACGGTGGGCGCGTGGCCGACCACCTCGAGCTTCGGGGCCTCGGGCACGGTGCCGCCGGGCATCAGGCCTTCCAGCATGGTCTCCACCTGCTGCAGCTGCTTGATGGCGCGGCGGATGCGCTGGCCCGTCAGGTCCTGGAAGGAGCAGGCCTGGAAGATGGCGGCGACCCGGTCGTTCAGGGCGGCAATGGACTCCGCGTCGCGGCCGCCGCCATCGAGCCAGGCCTGGATGGCCTCGGCGGCCTCCATGATGGTGTGGGCGGCGGCCTCGGTGGCCTGCACCACGGCTTCGAGCTCGAGCCCGGAGTTGCGGGCGCCGGAGGCCGGTATGGCAATGAGGCGGGCGATCTGGGCGTGGACCTCGGCTATGCGGGAGGTGATGGCGTCCTCGCTCATGCCCATGAGTTGGACCGAGGCGGCGACCTCGGCGCTCAGTTCGGCGATGCGGCGGTCCATGAAGGCGCGCAGCGCGGCGAAATGGGGCGCGAGGGCCAGGTCGAGGGCCTGGTCGGGCCGGTCGGTCACGGTCTGCACGGGCGGGCGGCCTTCTGTCCGGGCGGCGATCGGGGCAGGAAACACCGGACAGGGTGAAGGCTCCGTTGCGATGCGCCCACTTGCCCCGGGGTGCGCCCGCCGCTATACGCCCGCCTCCCGCGTCGTGGCCCCATGGACATGCCCGGCCGGGAACACGCGTCCCCGTCGCATGGTGCGATGGCCCGGGACGCCCCGACCCCACAGGAGGGCCAAATGTCCAAGATGAAGACGAAGTCGAGCGTGAAGAAGCGCTTCCGACTGACCGCGACCGGCAAGGTCAAGGCGGGCGCTGGCAACAAGCGCCACATGCTGACCGCCAAGACCACCAAGATGAAGCGCCAGAACCGCGGCATGTACGTCCTGGACAAGCAGGACGGCGATACCGTGAAGCAGTGGCTGCCCTATGGGCTGGACCGGTAAGGGAGGGGACGCACCATGGCTCGTGTCAAGCGCGGCGTCACCAAGCACGCCCGTCACAAGAAGGTCCTGAAGCTCGCCGAGGGCTATGTCGGCCGGTCTTCCACCGCCTATCGCCCCGCGCTCGAGCGAGTCGAGAAGGCGCTGCAGTACGCCTATCGCGACCGCCGCAACAAGAAGCGCGAGTTCCGCGGCCTGTGGATCCAGCGCATCAACGCCGCGGTGCGCGAGCACGGCCTGACCTATTCCCGCTTCATCGCCGGCATCAAGGCGGCGGGGATCGAGATGGACCGCAAGGTGATGGCGGCCCTGGCCTTCGACGAACCGGCGGCCTTCGCGGCGCTGGTCGAGCAGGCCAAGGCCAAGCTGGCTTGATGGCGCGCGCGCCCTTCGGGCGCGCCCCTCAGACGCCGGGCGCCGCGCATCCGCGCGGCTTGGCTTCGCCGGACTGCCGGCGGGCCGCGTTCGCGGCCTCGGCGCGCCTGGGGCGCGCCCCAGGGTCCGAGACGCCGGCAAGGCTTTTCCTTCGCCGCCACAGCGTTTAGCAGAGGGCCGCATCCCGGGTGACCGGGGCGCGGCCCTTCGTATGTTCCGGACATGGTGCCCATGAACGACGACCTCGCTTCCCTGCAGGCCGAGACCGAGGCCGCCCTCGCCGCCGCTGCCGACCTGCGCGCGCTCGATGCCGTGCGCGTCGGCGTCCTCGGCAAGTCCGGCAGCCTGACCGCGCTGCTCAAGGGGCTGGGTGCGGTGCCCGCCGAGGAGCGCAAGGACCGCGGCGCCGCGCTGAACCGCCTGAAGGGCAGCATCGAGGCCGCCATCGAAGCGCGCCGCGTGGTGCTCGATGCCGCGGCCCTCGATGCCCGCCTGGCGGCCGAGCGCATCGACATCACCCTGCCGCCGCGCCCCTTCGCCGCCGGCACCGCCGCCGAGGGCGGCATCCACCCCATCGCGCGCACCATGGAGGAGCTCACCGCCCTGTTCGGCGCCATGGGCTTCAAGGTCGCGGAAGGCCCGGACATCGAGGGCGACTGGTTCAACTTCGGCGCGCTCAACATCCCCGACCACCACCCGGCGCGGCAGGACCACGACACCTTCTACCTGCCGGAAGTGGACGGGCGCCGGCCGGTGCTGCGCACGCACACCTCCCCGGTGCAGATCCGCACCATGATCGGCCAGGAGCCTCCGATCCGCGTCATCGTGCCCGGCCGCACCTATCGCGCCGACCACGACGCGACGCATTCGCCGATGTTCCACCAGGTCGAGGGCCTGGTGATCGACCGCGGCATCACGCTCGGCCACCTCAAGGGCTGCCTGATCGATTTCCTGCGCGCCTTCTTCGGCATCGCCGACCTGCCGGTGCGCTTCCGCTCCTCTTACTTCCCCTTCACCGAGCCTTCGATGGAGGTGGATATCGGCTGGTCGCGCAAGACCGGCGAACTCGGCAAGGGCGGCGACTGGCTGGAGATCCTGGGCTCGGGGATGGTGCATCCGAAGGTGCTGGCCAATTGCGGCATCGACCCGCGCGAATGGCAGGGCTTCGCCTTCGGCATGGGGATCGAGCGCATCACCATGCTGAAGCACGGCATCCCCGACCTGCGCCCCTTCTACGAGGCCGATATCCGCTGGCTGCGCCACTACGCGGCCGACCCGCTGGCGCCCGCCACGCTGCACGAGGGGGTGTGAGATGGGTTTTCTTGCGCCCTCAAACGCCGGGCGCCGCCTCCGGCGGCTTGGCTGCGCCGCGGTGCTGGTGCGCCTGGCAGTGAAGGCGAGTGGACGGCGGCGGCCGCTGTGCGGCCGCATTCTCGTGGCGTGGAGCTGATCCTGTGAAGTTCACCTTATCGTGGCTGAAGGACCACCTCGACACCGAGGCCGGCGTCGATGAGATCGCGCGCACGCTGAACGCGATCGGGCTCGAAGTCGAAGGCATCGAGGACCGCGGCGCGGCGCTGGCGTCCTTCCGCATCGCCCGCGTGATCGAGGCGGTGCAGCACCCCAACGCCGACCGGCTGCGCGCGCTGCGCGTCGATGTGGGCGACGGGCGCGAATTGTCTGTCGTCTGCGGCGCGCCGAACGCGCGCACGGGCATGATGGGCGTGGCCGCGCTGCCCGGAGCCTTCATCCCCGGCACCGGCATCACGCTGAAGGCGGGTGAGATCCGCGGCGTGAAGTCGGAGGCGATGATGCTCTCGGCGCGCGAGATGGGCCTCGGCGACGACCACAGCGGCATCGTGGACCTGCCGGCGGATGCGCCTCTGGGCGAACCCTACGTGAAGTGGGCGGGCATGGACGACCCGCTCATCGAGATCAGCGTGACGCCCAACCGCGGCGATGCGCTGTCGGTGCGCGGCATCGCGCGGGACCTCGCGGCGGCGGGGCTCGGCACGCTGAAGCCGTGGTCGGCGCCGATGGTCGCCCCCGCCTACAAGGCGCCGCTGAACTGGAAGATCGAGGATCCGCGCGCCTGCCTGTACGTGCTGGGTCGTGCGGTGCGCGGCGTGAAGAACGGGCCCTCGCCGAAGTGGCTGCAGGATCGCCTGGTGGCGATCGGGCTGCGGCCGATCAGCGCGCTGGTGGACATCACCAACTACTTCACCTTCGACCTCGGCCGACCGCTGCATGTCTTCGACTTGGCGAAGGTGAAGGGCACGGACCTGGTCATGCGCATGGCGCGGGACGGCGAGACGCTCGCCGCGCTGAACGGCAAGACCTACACGCTGACGCCCGAGGATGGCGTGATCGCCGATGCGGCCGGGCCCGAGGCGCTGGGCGGCGTGATCGGCGGCGAGCCCTCGGGCTGCGACGAGACGACGACCGAATGCTTCATCGAATGCGCGCTGTTCGACCCCGTGCGCATCGCGCTGTCGGGTCGTCGCCACGATGTCCGCACCGATGCGCGGGCGCGCTTCGAACGCGGCCTCGACCCGGCCTTCCTGCCCGATGCGCTGGAGGCGGCGACGCGCATGATCATCGAGCTCTGCGGCGGCGAGGCGAGCGAGATCAGCACCGCGGGCGCTGAACCCGCCTGGAGGCGCTCCGCCACGCTGCGCTTCGATCGCGTGCGCGACTATGGCGGGCTCGACCTGCCGGCGGATGACTCCGTCGCGCGGCTCGAGCGGCTCGGCTTCGCGGTGCAGGCGCGCGATGCGGCGTCTGTCACCGTGGCGGTGCCGTCCTGGCGCAACGACGTGGCGGGCGACCTCTCGGCCTATCGTGCCGGCGGCGGGGTGCTGACGCAGTTCGACGGGCTCGACCCCGCGCGCGCCGCCAAGGCGGCCGAGGGCCAGGCCGCGATCGAGCCCGAATGCGACCTGGTGGAGGAAGTGCTGCGGCTCGGCGGGCTCGATGCCGTGCCGGCGGTCTCGCTGCCGCCGCTGGCCGTCATCCCGCCGCCGGCCTTCACCGCGAAGCAGGCGCGCGCGGCGCTGGCGCGGCGCGTGCTGGCCGCGCGCGGGATGCAGGAGAGCGTGACCTTCGCCTTCATCGAGGCGAAGACCGCCGCGCTGTTCGGCGATACCCCCGAGGCGCTGCGCCTGGTCAACCCGATCGCGGCGGATCTCGACCAGATGCGCCCGACGCCGGTCGCCTCGCTGCTGCTGGCGGCGCAACGCAACGCCGCGCGTGGCTTCGGCGATGTCGCGCTGGCCGAACTCGGCGCGGCCTATCGGGATGTCACGCCCGAGGGCCAGGCCGCGGTTGCCGCGGGCGTGCGGCATGGATCGACCCCGCGCCATTGGGCGGAGGCGCCGCGCGGCGTCGACGCCGTGGACGCGAAGGGCGATGCGCTGGCCGTGCTCTCGGCGCTCGGCGTGCCAATGGCCGCCCTGCAGGTCAGCGCAGATGCGCCGGGCTTCTACCACCCGGGCCGATCGGGCGTGGTGCGGCAGGGGCCGAAGCTGGTGCTCGCGACCTTCGGGGAGATCCATCCGAAGCTGCTGGCCGAACTCGACCTGCCGGGGCCGGCGGTGGCCTTCGAGGTCTTCCTCGATGCCGTGCCCGAACCCAAGCGCCGCAAGAAGGGTGCGCCCGACCTGCCGGCCTTCCAGCCGCTGCGGCGCGACTTCGCCTTCATCGTTCCGGAGGGCGTCGCGGCCGATGCGCTGCTGCGCGCCGCGCGTGGCGCCGACAAGGCGCTCGTGGCCGATGTCGCGCTGTTCGATGTCTATCGTGGCAGGGGCGTGCCAGAGGGGTCGAAGTCGCTCGCGATCCAGGTGACCATCCAGCCGCGCGAGGCGACGCTCACCGACGTGCAGATCGAGGCCGTGGCCGACCGCATCGTCGCCGCCGTGGCGAAGGCGACAGGGGCGACGCTGCGGGCATGACCGCCGCCGCGGGCAAGCGCCGGAACATGGCGCTGCTCGCCGCGGCGATCGTGCTGGTGCTCTCGGTCTGGTTCGCCGGCACGGTGGCGGTGCCCTCGCTGATCGCGCAAGGGCTGGTGACGCCGGGGCGGGCGGCCTGGCTCACGGCCTGCGTGCAGCTCGGCTTCGTGGCGGGCACGCTGGTCAGCGCCGCGTTGTCGCTGGCGGACCGGCTGGATGCGCGGCGGCTGTTCCTCGGCTGCGCGGTGTTCGCCGCCGCGGCGACGCTCGGGCAAACCCTGGTCGAACCGGCGGGTGGGGCGGCGCTCGCGCTGCGCTTCGTGGCTGGCGCGGCGATGGCGGGCGTCTATCCGGTCGGGATGAAGCTCGCGGCGTCCTGGGCGAAGGGCGATCTCGGGCTGCTGATCGGAATCGTGGTGGGGGCGGTGACTTTGGGCTCGGCGCTGCCGCATCTGTTGCCCGGCCTGGTGGGGTCGCCCGATTGGCGCGCGGCCTATGCGGGGGCGGGGGCGCTGGCGCTGCTTGGCGGGCTGCTGGTGCTGCCCTTCCGCCCCGGGCCGCTGCTGGGCGCGCGGCCGCCCTTCCGCCCGGCGCAGATGCTGGAAGCCTGGCGCAACCGGGGGCTGCGGCTGGCCAATCTCGGCTACCTCGGTCACATGTGGGAGCTCTATGCCATGTGGGCCTGGATCGGGGTGTTCCTGGCTGCGGTGCTGGGGCGGCCGGATGTGGGCGGCTGGGTGTTCGGCGTCGTGGCGGCGGGGGCAGCCGGCTGCGTCCTCGCGGGGCTGCTTGCGGACCGGTGGAACCGCGCGCGCGTGGCCGCGCTTTGCATGGTGGTGTCGGGCGGCTGCGCGCTGCTGATCGGGCCGGCGAGCGCCTGGCCGGCGCTGGCGCTGGGCGTGGCCTTCGTCTGGGGCTTCGCGGTGGTGGCGGACAGCGCGCAGTTCTCGGCCTGCGTGGTCAGCCTGTCGCCGCCCGACTACGTGGGCACCATGCTGACGGTGCAGACCTCGATGGGCTTCCTGCTGACGGCGGTGATGATCGGCGTGCTGCCTTGGGTGATGGGCTTGCTCGGTGTGGCGGCGGCCTTCGCGCTGCTCGCCATTGGGCCGCTGGTGGGGGCGGTGGCGATGTGGCGGCTGGCGCCGATGCTGCCGGGTCAACCCGCGCCGAAGTAGGTTGGACACCTCCGAGAGCCCGAGGTTTCGCCAAGGCGCAGCGGCGCGCCGCATGATCGCCAGCCGGGCGACCCGATGGCACGGCGGCCGCGCGACGCGTGTGCGCGCCCGCCTGGATCGTGCGAACCGCGGGGCATGCCGCCCAGCGTGATAGACGGGCCGGGAAAGGATGGGTATCGACACTTCTTGCCGCGGAGTGTCCTCAAGGAATCCAGATGCCGGCCCTGTCCGAACCTGTCCGCGACGACAGCGCACCCGGTTCGGCTGGCGGCCTCCGAGGCGTCGTTGGATGCCGTCGGCCGGGTCCGCTCCGCTGCATCGGCATGCTCGTGGGCGTCGGGCTCGTGCCATGGCTGCTCCCGGCCCTTGTCCGCCCGGCCGGCGCTCAGGCCGTCGCGCCGGCCGCCGGCGTGGCGGTCCGCGATGCCGGCGCGGACCGGCTGGCGCAGCTGCGCGCGACGCTCGAG
>NZ_JACADR010000093.1 GCF_016106005.1 Roseomonas rosulenta | reverse complement strand
CACTACCCGGCGCTCCGCGCCCGCGCAGTTGCCTCGCGCCGTGGATCGAGGGCCGGCGCGGCCGCCGGCGGCGCGCACCGCGACGCGGCGCGAGCCCGCCATGCATGTAGGTTTGGTGTGGCGGCTACATGCATGGCGGGCAGATTAGAGGCTGAACCTTTCGCCCAGGTAGACGCGGCGGACGCCCTCATGCGCGACGATGTCGCGCGGGCTGCCCTCCATCAGCACCTGGCCGTCGTGCAGGATATACGCCCGGTCGATGATCTCGAGCGTCTCGCGGACGTTGTGGTCGGTGATCAGCACGCCGATGCCGCGGTCCTTGAGGTGCTTCACCAGGTCGCGGATCTCGCCCACCGCGATCGGGTCGATGCCGGCGAGCGGCTCGTCCAGCAGGATGTAGGCCGGGTGGGTCGCCAGCGCGCGCGCGATCTCGCAGCGCCGCCGCTCGCCGCCCGACAGCGCCAGCGCAGGCGCGCGGCGCAGGTGGGAGATCCCGAATTCGGCCAGCAGGCTGTCGAGCATCTGCTCGCGCCGGTCGCGCACGGGTTCCACGACCTCCAGCGCGGCGCGGATGTTGTCCTCGACGTTGAGGCCGCGGAAGATCGAGGCCTCCTGCGGCAGGTACCCCAGGCCGAGCCGCGCGCGCCGGTACATGGGCAGGGTCGTGACGTCGTGCCCGTCCAGGATGACCTGGCCCTCGTCTGGCTGCACGAGGCCGGTGATCATGTAGAAAGTGGTGGTCTTGCCCGCGCCGTTGGGCCCGAGCAGCCCGACGGCCTCGCCCCGCTTCACCGAGATGGAGACGTTGCGCACCACGGGGCGCTTCTTGTAGCGCTTGCCCAGGCCTTTCGCGACCAGCGTGCCACCGGCCGCACCCTCGACCACGCGCAGGGGCTCGCTCATCGTGGCGTCTCCTGCGGCGCGCCGCCCGGACCGGGCAGGCCCTGCCCGCCCTGTTGCGGCACCACCAGCCCTTGCACGCGTGCACCGGGCGCGGAGACGAGCCGCGCGACGCCGGTCTGCATGTTCACGATCGCTTCCTGACCCGACAGCGTGTTCTCTCCTCGCGTGATCCGTACATTCGCCAGCAGCCGCGCGAGGCCGGTCTGCGGGCTGTAGACCCCACGGTCCCCGCGCACGACTTCCTCGGCGGTGCGGATCTCGACATTGCCGAAGGCCTCCACGCGCTCGAGGCTGGAAGGCGTCTGGCCGGCAGGCGCGGCACCCTGTGGCGGAGCGGCGACCGTCTGCGGACGCGGCGCCGCCCCCGGGGCGACATTCTCGGCGAAATAGGCGACCAGCGTGTCGGCGCGCACGCGGCGCCCGTCATTGGTCACCACCACCGCATTGCCGCGCGCCACGGCCATGCGCCGGCCCGACCAGTATTCGATGCTGTCGCGCGCGGTGAGCGTGTTGTCGGGATTCGTCAGGCGCAGGTTCTGCCCGGTCAGCACCATCACCGCCTGGTCCATGTCGTAGATGGCGCGATCGCCCTCGGCGCGATCGGTGGCGGTGGTGATGACGACGTTGCCCTCGGCCTCCATGCGCCAGATCTCGCCACCGCCGGCGGGGCCGTCGGCTGGGGCGGGAGCGGGGGTGGCGCCGGCAGCGCCGCGCGGGCGGTAGCGCGCGATCAGCCGGTCGGATTCCACCGTGACGCCGCCGCGCGTCGCGCGCGCCTCGCCGCGGGCGATGATGACCTGGTCGGCCTGGCGCCACTCGATCCCGTCATTCGACGTGACCTCGACCGGCCCGCCCTGGCTGAGGTCGATGCCCTGCGCGGCGGCGGCGCCAGCCAGCATAAGCGCGGCCAGCATCGGGGTGGCGCGCCTCATTGTCCGCCCTCCAGGATGGCGTGCGCGCGGCCGGTGAAGACCACCACCTGGCCGCGCTCGGTCAGTCGGAAGCCTTCGCTCACCAGCGTGCCGAAGGGGCCCTGCGCGGCAACCGGGCTGTCGCCGGAGGCAGAACCTTCCTGCAGCAGCACCTCGGCCGTCGCGGTCACCAGCAGGTTGCCGCCATCCTGCCAGAGCGTCACGTCGCCATTCAGGTCGAGCCGGTTGCGCGCCTTGTCGAAGCGGCCCTCGCGCGATTCCAGCAGCACCCAGGTGCCGTCGGTCAGCAGAATGTCGGCGCGCGGCTGCGTCAGGTCCACGATGTCGGCGGATTCCGTCTGCGCGGCGACATCCGCGGTGACGGTGAAGGGGCGATTCTGCTCGTCGAGGCCCTGGTAGCGGGGCTCGACCAGGCGGACCGCGTCGGGCTGGGCCTGGATGACGCGCCGGAAGGAGACGCGCGCGCGGTCCTCCATCCGGTCCAGTTCCGGCCAGACGGCGATGCCCACCAGCAGGCCCACGCCCAGGATGGGGAAGAGCCACTTGGCGAGGCGCACGGCGAGGCGCCGCCGCGCGATCTGCGCGGCCGAGGGCGTCCAGCGCCCGCGCGAGGGTGCCAGCATCCGCCGCGGCGCCATCGGCCCTGTGGCGCGCAGCGGCACCGGGGGCGGGACGCGCGGGTCCTCCCGCGTACTCATGGCAGCGTCCGGTGCGCGGCGCGCGTCGTCACGCACATCAATCCGCGCGTCGTCACGCACATCAATCCGCGCGTCGTCACGCGACGCCCGCCCGCAGCAGGTCATGGATGTGCAGGATGCCGACCGGGCGACTGGCTTCGTCCAGCACGAACAGCGCGGTGATGGCGCGCGTGTTCATCTCGTGCAGCGCCTCGGCGGCGAGCGTGTCGGGACGCACGGTGCGCGGCGCACGAGTCATCACCTCGCCGGCCTGGCGCGAGAGCAGCGCGGCCCCGCCGCCGGTCTCGAGGCCACGGCGCAGGTCGCCGTCGGTGATGATGCCAAGCAGGCGGCCATCGGCGCCGACCACACCGAGGCACCCGAAGCGCCGCGCGGTCATCGCCACGATCGCGGCGTCCATCGGCGTCTCCGGCGGCGCAAGAGGCAGTTCCGCCGCGCCGTGCATCAGGTCCCGCACGCGCGACAGCCGCGCGCCCAGCTTGCCGCCCGGGTGGAACACGCGGAAATCAGCGGCGGTGAAGCCGCGGCGCGTGAGCAGCGCCACCGCGATGGCATCGCCCAGCGCCAACTGCATGGTCGTCGAGGTGGTGGGCGCGAGGCCCATGGGGCAGGCTTCGGGCGCGGCGGGCAGCACCAGCGCGACATCGGCGGCGCGCGCCAGCGTGCTATCGGCGCGACCCACGATCGCCACCAGCGGCAAGCCGAAGCGCTTGGCGTGGCCGATCAGGTCGGCAAGCTCGGGGGTTTCCCCGGAATTGGACAGGGCCAGCACCGCATCGCCGGCCACGATCATGCCGAGGTCGCCATGCGAGGCCTCGGCCGGGTGGACGAAGAGCGCCGGCGTGCCGGTCGAGGCCATCGTCGCCGCGATCTTGCGCGCGACATGGCCGGACTTGCCCATGCCGGTGACCACCACGCGCCCGGTCGACCCCGCCAGGCGCGAGACGGCCTGCGCGAAACGGTCGTCGAGGCTGTCGGCCAGCGCCGTCAGCGCCTCGGATTCGAGGGCCAGGACGCGGCGCGCGGTGGCGATGTCGGGATGCTGGGACGGGGCGTTCACGCCGCCTGTATGGTGCGGCGACCGCGACGGGTCAATAAAACTGAGGCGTTGACAATCAAGAAGCGTGCCACCGCTGTGATGCGTCACCCGAACGGATCGCGCGAAGTCCGATCCGGGAGGCCGGGGGGCGACCGTGCCGCGATGGCCAGTTGCGCCGGTACAGCAGCACGCGGCGCGCAAGCCAAGCCCGCGAAGCGTGCGCCTGGCGTTCGAGGGCGTCAGGATCAGTGACTGAGGATGTCCGGGTCCTCGTAGCCCAGCAGGTCGAGCTTGCCCCGCGTCGGCAGGAAACGGAAGCAGGCCTCGGCCAGGTCGAGCCGGCCTTCCCGCTTCAGCAGCCCTTCCAGCTTGGCCCAGAGCGCATGCAGGTGCAGCACGTCGGAGGCGGCATAGGCGAGCTGCTCGGGCGTGAGCTCCGGCGCGCCCCAGTCGGAGGTCTGCTGCTGCTTGGACAGGTCCACGCCCAGCAATTCCTTGCACAGGTCCTTGAGCCCGTGCCGGTCGGTGAAGGTGCGCACCAGCTTCGCCGCGACCTTGGTGCAGACCACCGGCGCCGTGGTCACGCCCAGGCAGTGGAACAGCACCGCCACGTCGAAGCGCGCGAAGTGGAACAGCTTGGTCACCGCCGGGTCAGCCAGCAGCTTCTTCAGGTTGGGCGCGGCGAAGCCCTGCCCGCCCAGGCTCTCGGGCACCAGCTGCACCAGGTGCGCGGTGCCGTCGCCGGAGGAGAGCTGCACCAGGCACAGCCGGTCGCGATGCGGGTTCAGGCCCATGGTCTCGGTGTCGATCGCGACCACGCGGCCGAAATCGATCCCATCCGGCAGGTCGTTGCGGTGCAGCCGGATGGTCACGCCGGCATGGGTAAACAGGGTGGTGCCCACGGGATGCGCCAGGCCTTCGTCTGCGGGTGATGTACGGAGCCGCGCCAGGGCAGCGAAACCGCCGGATGGCGGAGCTCTTACGGCGCAGGACCTGCGCAGGCAAGCACCGTGGCCGCCTCTCGGCGGCTAATGCCAAATGGTCGCCGGGACGCTATGCGCTTGCGTCGTTTCCGGGGGCGAGGCGCCGCAGGCGGACGCGCGGCGCGATGCAGTGGTGCCCAGGAAAGGACTCGAACCTTCACGACCTTGCGGTCACTGGCACCTGAAGCCAGCGCGTCTACCAATTCCGCCACCTGGGCAGGGGGCCGGCGCCTTGCGGCGAGGGCGCGGAATTACGCGCAGCCGTGCGGGCCGTCAAGACGCGTCCTGGTTCCATCCCGACCACCGCCGCACACGCCGCCGGGCCGGGATAGGCCACGCGCCCGGGTCACGCGGCGCCGATCGCGGCCAGCCGCCGCTCCTCGTCCTGAATGAAGTCGCGGATCACCGGCACGTCGTCGCGCCGGTCCGACAGCAGAAGCTGGAACACGAAGTTCGACCCGTGCAGGAAGCCGAGCTCGACCGAGGCCAGGTAGAAATCCCACATGCGGCAGAACCGCTCGCCCATCATGGCCACCGCCTCCGCGCGCCGCGCATCGTAGGCTTCGCGCCAGTGCTTGATGGTCCAGTAGTAGTGCAGGCGCAGGCTCTCGCAATCGGCGCACCAGGTGCCGGTGCGCTCGAGGGACGCGAAGACCTCCGACAGCGCCGGCACGTAGCCGCCGGGGAAGATGTACTTGCGGATGAAGGGCGCGGTGGTGCCAGGCGGCGACATCCGCCCGATGCAGTGCACGACGGCGAAGCCCCCGGGCTTCGTCAGCGCCTTGATCTTGCGGAAATAGGTGTCGAACTCGTCGATGCCGATCGCCTCCATCATCGCGATCGACACCACGCGGTCATAGGTGCCTGGCAGCACGCGGTAGTCCAGCTCGCGGAAATCGACGAGGTCGGCCACGCCCTCGTCGATCGCGCGCTGCTTCGCCACCGCGCATTGCTCGGGCGATAGCGTGACGGAGGTGACGCGCACGCCATAGGTCCGCGCGAGGAAGGTCCCGAGCGCGCCCCAGCCCGAGCCGATCTCCGCCACGTGCATCCCGGGCTCGAGCCGCAGCTTGGCGCCGATGTGGCGCAGCTTGGCGATCTGCGCGTCGTGCAGCGAGGTCTCCGGCGTCGGGTAGTAGGCACAGGAGTAGGTCATCGTGGGGTCGAGCCACATCCGGTAGAAGTCCGGCGGGATGTCGTAGTGGTGGCGGATGTTCTTCGCCGCGAGGCCGAGCGGGTTGCGCTGCTGCCAACGACGCACCGACCGCCAGGCGCGGCGCAGCGCCTGCTGCACCGGATGCGCCGCGAGGCCCGACCGGTTGATTGAGAAGAGGTAGAGCAGGCCGAAGACCGGCGCGCCGCCCTCCATGACCAGGCGGCCATCCATGTAGGCCTCGGCGGTCTTGAGCTCGGGGTTGAGGAAGATCTCCCGCTCGACCGCCTTGTCGGTCAGGCGGATGGTGACCTCGGGCCCGTCCTGCCCCGATCCGAAGGGGTGCGCCGCGCCGGCATGGTCGATCACGGTCAGGCGGCCGCGGCGGACGAAGCGGCGCAGCAGGTGGGACAGCAGCATCATCGGCGGCGAATCCGAGCGAGTGGGGCAACGCTTATGGCGCCTCCCTGGGCGCATGCCCATTCCTCCCCCGCCCGCCTTGGCGCGCCTGGAGCGTCCCCATATGGTCCGGCACGCAAAGCAACGGGGTGTGGCATGGGTTCGCGTCGGGTGGCGACGGTCTTCGGCGGCGCCGGTTTCATCGGCCGGCATGTGGTGCAGCGCCTGGCCAAGGCCGGCTTCATCACGCGAGTCGCCGGGCGGGACACCGAACGCGCGGGCAAGCTGCGCACGCTGGGCGGCGTGGGGCAGGTGGTGCCGGTTTCGGCCTCGATCACCGACGAGGCCTCGGTGGCGCGCGCCGTCGCGGGGGCCGAGGTGGTGGTGAACCTGGTCGGCATCCTGTTCGAGCGGAAGCCGGGCGACTTCCAGCGCATCCAGGCCGAGGGTGCGGGGCGCGTCGCGCGCGTGGCCGCGGCGGCCGGGGCGCGACGGCTGGTGCACCTCTCGGCGATCGGCGCCGATGCCGGCAGCGAGAGCCTCTATGCCCGCACCAAGGCCGAGGGCGAGGCGGCGGTGCTGGCGGCCTTCCCCGGCGCCACCATCCTGCGCCCATCGGTGGTGTTCGGGCCGGAGGACCAGTTCTTCAACCGCTTCGCCGGGCTGGCGGCGGTGCTGCCCTTCATGCCCGTGGTGGCCGGGGAGACCCGGTTCCAGCCGGTCTATGTGGGCGACGTGGCGGATGCGGTGATGGCCGCCATCACGCGCGACGACACGGCTGGACGGACCTATGAGCTCGGCGGCCCACGGGCGATGTCGATGCGGGAGGTGCTGGAATTCGTGCTGGAGCACACCCAGCGCCGCCGCCGGCTGGTGCCGCTGCCGCCGAAGCTGGTCGAGTTCCAGGCGCGGATCGGGGAGATGCTGCCCACCCCGCCGATCACGCGCGACCAGCTGATCCTGCTGGGGCGGGACAACCTGGTGGCGGAGGGGGCCCGGACCCTGGCCGACCTCGACATCGCGCCCAAGGCGGCGGAGGCGATCGTACCGGCCTACCTGGCTCGCTTCCGGCCCGGCGGGTCGCAGCGCGCGGCAACGGCGGGCTGAAAGGTCCGTTTCGGTCGTTTTAACGGGTGCCGACGTGAAGGAACGTGAACCACTGGGGTAGGTTGCGGCGATTTAGGACAAGAAAACTGCCCTAATGGCGCAGAAAGGACTCGCGCCGCCTTTTTCCTTGCCGTATGTGACCCGCCGCCTGGGGTCCGATGATGGATCATGCGCGGCCGTTCCGCCGCCCGGGCCTGAGTGACGCCGCGGGGGAAGTCGCATGGCCGAGAAGATGCTCCAGTTCGTCCGCCTGCAGCAGCGGCAGCCGGACAAGCGCGACGCCGGCGAACGCAGCGCCGACTGGGGCGAGGTTTACCAGGCCTTCGCGCAGGAGGCGGCGGGCGCGCAGGCCTCGCGCTGCTCGCAATGCGGCGTACCCTTCTGCCAAGTGCATTGCCCGCTGAACAACAACATCCCGGACTGGCTGAAGCTCACCGCCGAGGGCCGGCTCGAGGAAGCCTACGAGGTCGCCTCCGCCACCAACACCTTCCCCGAGATCTGCGGCCGCGTCTGCCCGCAGGACCGGCTCTGCGAAGGCAATTGCGTCATCGAAAAGGGCTTCGAATCCGTCACGATCGGCGCGGTCGAGAAGTTCATCACCGACACCGCCTGGGAGAAGGGCTGGGTCAAGCCGCCCATGCCGGTGCGCGAGCGCCACCAGTCCATCGGCATCATCGGCGCCGGCCCCGCCGGCATGGCCGCGGCCGAGCGCCTGCGCACCATGGGCTACCAGGTCACCCTCTATGACCGCCACGACCGCGCCGGCGGGCTGATGATCTACGGCATCCCGAACTTCAAGCTCGAGAAGGAGGTCGTGGTCCGCCGCTGGCAGCAATACGTGATGGGCGGCATCCAGTTCCGCCTGAACACGTCCGTCGGTCGCGACATCACGTTGGGCGAACTGCGCCAGAAGCACGACGCCGTGCTGATCGCGACCGGCGTCTACAAGGCGCGCGACATCGCCTGCCCGGGCGCCGACCTGCCGGGCGTGGTGGCGGCGCTCGACTACCTGATCGCGTCGAACCGCAAGGGCCTGGGCGACGACGTGCCGGAGTTCGAGAACGGCGCTTTGAACGCCGAGGGCAAGCACGTGGTCGTGGTCGGCGGCGGCGATACCGCGATGGACTGCGTGCGCACCGCGGTGCGCCAGGGCGCGGCCTCGGTCACCTGCCTCTATCGCCGCGACAAGGCGAACATGCCGGGCTCGATGCGCGAGGTGAAGAACGCCGACGAAGAGGGCGTGCGCTTCGAATGGCTCGCCGCGCCCGAGGCCTTCACCGGCACGGACCGCGTCGAGGGCGTGCGCGCGCAGCGCATGCATCTGGGCCTGCCGGACGCCACCGGCCGACAGCAGGTGGAACCCATCGCCAATGCCGGCTTCGCGCTGAAGGCCGACCTGGTGATCAAGGCGCTCGGCTTCGACCCCGAGGACCTGCCCGCCGCCTTCAACGAGCCGGCGCTGCCGGTGACGCGCTGGGGCACGCTGAAGGTGGACCACCGCACCATGATGACGGCGCTGCCCGGCGTGTTTGCCGCCGGCGACATCGTGCGCGGCGCCTCCCTGGTGGTGTGGGGCATCCGCGACGGGCGCGACGCGGCCGAACAGATCCATGGCTTCATCCAGGCGCGGGGTGAGACCCCGGCCATCGCGGCGGAGTGACCGACATGACGCAGCACGAATCCGGCGCCGCCTTCGCCGAGGCCTTCGCCCGCAGCCGCGCCGCGCTGGAGAACGACGCGCATCTGGACCTGAACGAGCACGACGCCTGCGGCGTCGGCCTGGTCGCCGCCCTCGACGGCAAGCCGAGCCGCGCGGTGGTGCAGGCCGGCATCGATGCGCTGAAGGCCGTCTGGCACCGCGGCGCCGTGGATGCCGACGGTAAGACCGGCGACGGCGCGGGCATCCATATCGAGGTGCCGCAGGATTTCTTCGCCGAGGTGGTTGAGCGCGGCGGCGACCGCCTGCGCCCGGGGCGCATCGCGGTGGGCATGGTGTTCCTGCCCAAGACCGACCTGGGTGCCCAGGAACGCTGCCGCCAGATCATCGAGACCGAGATCCTGAATGCCGGCTACAGCATCTACGGCTGGCGCCAGGTGCCGATCGACGTCTCCTGCATCGGCGAGAAGGCCAACGCCACGCGCCCCGAGATCGAGCAGATCCTGATCTTCGATCCCGAGCTGCGCGACGTGGAGACGGTGGAGCGCGACATGTTCGTGATCCGTCGCCGCATCGAGAAGCAGGCCATCGCAGCCCAGATCCCCGAGCTGTACCTGTGCTCGCTCTCGGCGCGCTCGGTCATCTACAAGGGCATGTTCCTCGCCGAGAGCCTGACGCAGTTCTACCCGGACCTCACGGATGCGCGCTTCGTCAGCCGCTTCGCGATCTACCACCAGCGCTACAGCACCAATACCTTCCCGACCTGGCGCCTGGCGCAGCCCTTCCGCATGCTCGCCCACAACGGCGAGATCAACACGCTGCACGGCAACGCCAACTGGATGAAGAGCCACGAGACGCGGCTCTCCCACGCGCTGCTCGACCCGTATATCGAGGACATCAAGCCGATCGTGCAGGCCGGCGGATCGGACACCGCGACTCTCGACAACGTCTTCGAGCTGCTGGTCCGCGGCGGGCGCGACGCGCCCATGGCCAAGGCCATGCTGATTCCCGAGAGCACCGGCAACAACGCCACCATGCCGGAGAACCACCGCGAGCTGTTCATGTACTGCAACGCGGTGATGGAACCCTGGGACGGCCCGGCGGCGATCGCCGCGACGGACGGGCGCTGGGTGGTGGCCGGGCTCGACCGCAACGGCCTGCGCCCGATGCGCTACACCGTCACCGCCGATGGCCTGCTGATCGTGGGCTCCGAGACCGGCATGGTGAAGGTGGCCGAGGACCGCATCGTCCAGAAGGGCCGCCTCGGGCCGGGGCAGTGCATCGGCGTCGACCTGGACGAAGCACGCTTCTACGAGGACGCGCCGCTGAAGGACCTGCTCGCCGCCCGCAAGCCCTTCGGCAAGTGGACGGCGCGCACCACCCGCATCGACGAGATCGTCAAGGCCGAGGGCGACGAGCGGGCCAACTTCGCCGCCGAGGAACTGCGCCGCCGCCAGCTCGCCATGGGCTACACGCTCGAGGAACTGGAAGGGATCCTCCATCCGATGGTGGAGGACGCCAACGAGGCCGTGGGCAGCATGGGCGACGACACGCCCATCGCCGTGCTGTCGAGCCAGTATCGCGGCCTGCACCACTATTTCCGCCAGACCTTCAGCCAGGTCACCAACCCGCCGATCGACAGCTTGCGCGAATCGCGCGTGATGACGCTGCGCACGCGGCTGGGCAACCTCGGCAACATCCTCGATGAGGATCCGACGCAGTGCGACATGCTGATGCTGGAGAGTCCCGTGCTCTCCAACGCGCAGTTCGACGCCATGCGCGCCTACATGGGCAGCACCGTCTGCACGGTCGATTGCACCTGGCCGGTCACCGATGGCGAGGGCGGGCTGCGGCGCGCGCTGGAACGCATCCGCCGCGAGGCGGAGGAGGGCGTGCGCTCCGGCTGCGCCCATGTGATCCTGACCGATGAGGCGCAATCCGCCGAACGCGCCGCGATCCCGATGATCCTGGCGGTCGGCGCGGTGCAGACGCACCTGGTCAAGCACGGGCTGCGCACCTTCACCTCGCTGAACGTGCGCGCTGCGGAATGCATGGACGTGCACTACTTCGCCGTGCTGATCGGCGCGGGGGCCACCACGGTCAACGCGTATCTCGCGCAGGAGAGCATCGCGGACCGCCATCGCCGCGGCCTGTTCGGCAATATCGGCCTCGCCGAGGCGGTGGGCCGCTACAAGAAGGCGGTGGACAAGGGCCTGCTGAAGGTGATGTCCAAGATGGGCATCGGCGTGCTGTCCTCGTACCGCGGCGGCATGAACTTCGAGGCGATCGGCCTGTCGCGCGCGCTGGTGGCGGAATTCTTCCCCGGTACGCCGTCCCGCATCTCGGGCATCGGCCTGTCGGGCATCGCGCGCCGGCTGCTCGCCCTGCACGAGAAGGCCTGGCAGGAGGGCGCGGTCGCGCTGCCCGTGGGCGGGCTGTACAAGCTGCGCCGCCGCGGCGAGGTGCATGCCTTCGATGGCAACCTGATCCACACGCTGCAGAAGGCAGTCGAGACCGACAGCTACCAGACCTACAAGCGGTACTCCGACGCGGTGCGCAAGATGCCGCCCGTGGCGCTGCGCGACCTGCTCGACTTCCGCATGGAAGGCCGCACGTCGGTGACGCTCGAGGAGGTCGAGAGCATCACCGAGATCCGCAAGCGCCTGGTTGCGCCCGGCATCTCGCTCGGCGCGCTGTCGCCCGAGGCGCACGAGACGCTGTCCATCGCCATGAACCGCATCGGCGCCAAGTCCGACAGCGGCGAGGGCGGCGAGGACCCGTCGCGCGCGAAGCCCCGCCCGAATGGCGACAACGCCAACAGCGCGATCAAGCAGATCGCGTCGGGCCGCTTCGGCGTCACCGCGGAGTATCTGAACAACTGCCGCGAGATCGAGATCAAGGTCGCCCAAGGTGCCAAGCCCGGCGAGGGCGGGCAGCTGCCCGGCTTCAAGGTGACCGGGCTGATCGCGAAGCTGCGGCATTCCACGCCGGGCGTGACGCTGATCAGCCCGCCGCCCCACCACGACATCTACTCGATCGAGGACCTGGCGCAGCTCATCTACGACCTCAAGCAGATCAACCCGGATGCGACGGTCTGCGTGAAGCTGGTGTCGCGCAGCGGCATCGGCACCATCGCCGCAGGCGTGGCCAAGGCGAAGGCCGATGCGATCTTGGTCTCCGGCCATTCGGGCGGCACCGGTGCCTCGCCGCAATCCTCCATCAAGTATGCCGGGCTGCCGTGGGAGATGGGGCTGTCCGAAACCCACCAGGTCCTGCTGCTGAACCGGCTGCGCCACCGCGTGAAGCTGCGCACCGATGGCGGGCTCAAGACCGGGCGCGACGTGGTGATCGCGGCCATGCTGGGGGCCGAGGAATTCGGCATCGGCACCGCCTCGTTGGTGGCCATGGGCTGCATCATGGTCCGCCAGTGCCACTCCAACACCTGCCCCGTGGGCGTGTGCGTGCAGGACGAGGCGCTGCGCCAGAAGTTCACCGGCACGCCGGAGAAGGTGATCAACCTCTTCTCCTTCGTGGCGGAGGAGGTGCGCGAGATCCTGGCCTCGCTCGGCGTCCGGAAGCTCACGGACATCATCGGGCGCACCGACCTACTGCAGCAGGTCAGCCGCGGGTCGGAGGACCTCGACGATCTCGACCTCAACCCGCTGCTGGTGCAGGCCGATGCCGGCCCGCATGCCGCCTATTGCACGCTGGAAGGCCGCAACGAGGTGCCGGAGACGCTGGACGCGGAGATGATCCGCGACGCCGACGCGCTCTTCCGCCACGGTGAGAAGATGCAGCTGCAGTACAACATCCGGAACACGCATCGCGCGATCGGCACCAAGGTGTCGTCCCGCATCACGCGCCAGTTCGGGATGTCCGGCCTGCAGCCCGGGCATCTGAGCGTCCGGCTGCGCGGGTCCGCCGGGCAGTCGCTCGGCGCCTTCGGCGTCCGCGGGCTGAAGCTCGAAGTGTTCGGCGACGCCAACGACTATGTCGGCAAGGGCTTGTCGGGGGCGACCATCGTGGTGCGCCCGGCGCCATCCTCGCCGCTGGTGTGGAACGAGAACACGATCATCGGCAACACCTGCCTGTACGGGGCGACCGCCGGCGAGCTGTTCGCCGCCGGCCAGGCCGGCGAACGCTTCGCGGTGCGCAATTCCGGCGCGACCGCCGTGGTCGAGGGCTGCGGCGCCAATGGCTGCGAATACATGACCGGCGGCACGGTCGCGATCCTGGGCGCGGTCGGTGACAACTTCGGCGCCGGCTTCACCGGCGGCCAGGCCTTCGTCTACGACGCGGACGACACCTTCGGCGTGCGCGTGAACCCCGACACGCTGCTGTGGGGGCGCCTCGGCCACCCGCACTGGGAAGGCGTGCTCTGCGACCTGATCGCCCGGCACGTGGCCGAGACCGGCAGCCGCTTCGCCGCGCGGCTGCTAAACGAATGGGAGACCGAGCGTCACCACTTCTGGCACGTTGTGCCGAAGGAATACGCGAAATACCTGCCGGTCCCGATGACCGAGGCCGCCGCCGTCGCGGCGGAATGACAGCGGCGCGGCGGTGAAATGCTTCACGCCGCCGCGTCGCGCCGCTCTTCCGTTCGCGTGACAGCGCGGTAATCTCTGCCCTGGCGGGACATCTGCCCGCTCGAGGCAGAGAAGGAGAGCGTGGTGCGTCGTCTGGCCCTGGCCCTGCTGGCCGCCTTCGCGTTCGCCGCGCCGGCCTCGGCGCAGCAGGTCCGCAACCTGGCCGTGGTGAACGGCTGGACCGCCTATGTCGCGCAGTCCGATGGCGGGCCGCTCTGCGGCATGGGGACCAACGCCAACCGGCTCGGCCGCTTCTTCTGGATCAAGGTGGAACGCCTGCGCGGCAACCTGCACGGCTTCGTCCAGGTGGGCGACCAGTCATGGAACGTCCGGCAGGGGGCGACCGGGCGGATCGTCATCAGCATCGACAGCCGCCGCGCCGAGCTGAACTACACCGGCACCAGCCGCCCCGACATGATCGAGGCCTCCTACCAGGGGGCCTTCAGCAATTTCATCAACTTCGTCGAGGCCTTCGCCGCAGGCTACCGCATGCAGGTGACCTTCCCCGGCGAGAATGTCGCCCCCTGGTCGGCCGACCTGCGCGGCACGCGCGCCGTCACCGAGGCCTTCCTGGCCTGCGCGCGGCGCATTTGATCCGCGCTCAGGCGTCAGGCGCGGAGTCTTTGTGCGCCCTCTATCGCCGGGCGCCCGCTCCGCGGGCTTGGCTGCGCGCCATGCACTGGAGTGCCGGGCGCGGCTGACCGTCTGGGCGCGGTCGCGCTTCGCGCTCCCGGATCGTGCATCCGCACGATCCGCAAGGGTGAGCTGAGCGTCGCGCGCCGCGCCGCCCGCCTTTGCGCCGCCGCCGCGCGAGTGGCATAAGCGCCGCATCGTGCGGCTCCTGTTCCACCTTCCCCTCTCCCCCTTCTCGCGCAAGGTGCGCCTCGCCCTCGGCGAGAAGCGCATTCCCTTCGACACGCGGGTCGAACGCGTCTGGGACCGACGCGACGATTTCCTGGCGATGAACCCCGCCTGCACCGTGCCCGTGCTGCAGGAGGAGAACGGCCTGACCATCGCGGATTCCACCGCGATCTGCGAATACCTCGACGAGGCCTATCCCGACATGCCGCTGCTCGGCCGCACGCTGGCCGAGCGTGTCGAGGTGCGTCGCCTGGTCGCCTGGTTCGACGGCAAGTTCCACGCCGAGGTCGGCATGAACCTGCTGTACGAGAAGCAGATGAAGCGCCTGATGGGCCGCGGCAACCCGGACGCCTCGGCGATCCGCGCGGGCTACGCCAATCTCCGCCCGCACCTGGAATATGTCGGCTGGCTGGCGGAGACGCGGCCCTGGCTCGCCGGACCGATGCTGACGCTCGCGGACCTCGCGGCCGCGGCGCATCTCTCGGCGCTCGACTTCATCGGCGACATCGACTGGTCGCTGAACGAAGCGGCGAAGGACTGGTATGCGCGGATGAAGTCGCGCCCGTCCTTCCGCCCGCTGCTGGGCGACCGCGTGAGCGGCGTCACGCCGCCCGACCACTACGCCAACCTGGATTTCTGAGCTCAGCGACGCGCGGGCCCGGCCTCGATCAGTGCCATGTTCTGCGCGGCCAGGTCCGCCGCGGAGCTGTCCGGCGCCAGTTCGATCACGCGCTCCCAATCCGCGCGTGCGCCGGCGGCATCGCCCTGGATCTGTCGGATGATGCCGCGTTCCAGCATCGCCTCGACATTCTCGGGCTCGAGCCGCAGCGCCTGAGCCACGCTCTCCGCCGCCGGGGCGATGCGGTCCAGCCGGCGCAGGGCGGAGGCGCGCAGCACCCAGGCCTCGGCCGCGCTGGGGTCGCCCGCCACGGCGCGCTCGAGATCGTCCAGCGCCTCGCCGGGCCGGTCGAGCGCGAGCGAGGCCATGGCGCGTTCCGCCAGCAGCCCGGGCGCCGAGGGCGTGAGCGCGAGCGCCAGGGT
>NZ_JACADR010000092.1 GCF_016106005.1 Roseomonas rosulenta | reverse complement strand
CCCGCCGGCGTGCGCGCGCGCCGCGCCAGCACGGCCCAGCCCTCGCGCTCCAGCGCGCCGGCCGCCACGGCCTCCGCATCGCGCCCGGCCGCCTCCGCGCGGCGGCCGCGGATCAGCCGGCGCGTCCGCTGCCCGAAATCCTGCATTGCGCTATCATCGCGCAATGATCCTGCGCCGCGCCATCCTGTTCCTGCTGCTCGCGATCGGGTCCGTCCAGGCGCAACCCGCGCGCCGCCACATGGTCGCCGCCGGCCATCCTCTCGCCGCCCAGGCCGGGCTCGACGTGCTGCGCGAGGGCGGGTCCGCCGTCGATGCCGCCGTCGCGGTGCAGATGGTCCTCACGCTGGTCGAGCCGCAATCCTCGGGCATCGGCGGTGGCGCCTTCCTGCTGCATCTCGACGGCGCCACCGGCCGCCTCGTGGCCTGGGACGGGCGCGAGACCGCCCCCGCCGCAGCCGGCCCCGACCTGCTGCTGCGCGATGGCCGCCCCATCCCCTTCCTGACCGCCATGGCGAGCGGCCGCGCCGTCGGCGTGCCGGGCACGGTGGCGATGCTGGAAGCCGCGCATCGCGAGCACGGCCGCCTGCCCTGGGCGCGCCTGATCGCCCCGGCCATCGCCCTGGCCGAGAACGGCTTCCCCGTCAGCGAGCGCCTGGCGCGCGACATTGCGGGCGACATGCTGCTGCTGCGCCGCGACCCCGGCGCCGGCGCCTATTTCTTCACCGAGGCCGGACTGCCCCTGCCCACCGGCCACCGCCTGCGCAACCCCGCGCTGGCCGCCACGCTGCGCGCCATCGCCGAGCAGGGCGCGGCCGCGCTCGCCCGCGGGCCGGTCGCCGAGGACATCGTCGCCGCCATCGCGCGCCACGCCCTGCCGGGTGCGATGACCACGACCGACCTCGCCACCTATGCCCCACGCCGGCGCGAGGCCGTCTGCACGCCCTATCGCCGCTGGCGCGTCTGCGGCTTCCCGCCGTCATCCTCCGGCGGCATCGCGGTGGCGCAGATCCTCGGGCTGCTCGGGCATTTCGACGTCGCGCGGCTCGACCCGCGCGGCGCGGATGCGGCGCATCTGGTCGCCGAGGCCGGCCGGCTCGCCTTCGCCGACCGCAACGCCTATGTCGCCGACCCGGATTTCGTCAGCGTCCCGACGCGCGGCCTGGTCGATGCGGGCTACCTGACCGCGCGCGCGCAGCTCATCGACCGCGACCGCGCCATCGCGACGCCGCGCGCCGGCAACCCGCCCTGGCGCGAGACGCGCTTCGCCCCGCAGCAGCAGGACTTCGAGGCCGGCACCAGCCACGTCTCGATCGTGGACGGCGACGGCCATGCGGTCGCCATGACCACCACCATCGAGGCACTGTTCGGCGCGCGCATCATGGTGCGCGGCTTCCTGCTCAACAACGAGCTGACCGACTTCTCCTTCACACCCGAGCAGAACGGGCGCCCGGTCGCGAACCGCGTCGAGGGCGGCAAGCGCCCGCGGTCGTCGATGTCGCCCTCCATCGTGCTGGACGGCGAGGGGCGCCTGCACGCGGTCGCCGGTTCGCCCGGCGGGGCGCGCATCATCGGCTATGTCGCGCAGGCGCTGGTCGCGCTGCTGGACTGGGGCATGACGCCGCAGGAGGCGGCCGCCCTGCCCCATGTCGGCACGATCGGCGGCGCTGTCGAACTGGAGGCGGACACACAGGCCGCCACGCTGGCCCCGGCGCTGCGCGCGCGCGGGCACGAGGTGCAGATCCGCGAGATGAATTCCGGGCTGAACCTCATCCGCGTCACGCCGCAGGGGCTGCTCGGCGGGGCGGATCCGCGGCGCGAGGGGGTGGCGATCGGTGACTGAGGCTCCCTACCGCCGGGAGACCGTAGCACCGCCGCCGGAGATCGCCGCCGCGCTCGAACGCCTGGCGACGCTGCATGCGCAGGCCCGGGGGCGCTCGGTGCTGGGCGGGCTGGTCCGGCTCGGCTTCGTGCTCGCGATCGTCTACGGCATCATCGGCGCGATCGATCTCGTCTTCGAGGTGGTCCACGCCGTGCACTGGCTGGTGCTCGTGGTCGGCATGACCATCCTGGTGCTGCCGATGCTGCTGATCCAACTGCGCGACGCGCGGCTGAACGCGCCCGCCCAGGCGGCCTTCGCCGGGCGCCTGCGCGCCGAGGCCGCCTCCGGCCGCGTCCTGCGCCACACCCTTCGCCGCGACGACCGCCACGCCTTCGTCCCGCACGAGCATGGCGTGATCCATGTCTGCCCCGCCGACGCGGCGTGCACGCTCTACCTCGACCTGTCATCCATCAGCGACGATCCGCGCCACGACCACTGGTACGCCAAGGGCCTGATCGACCGCGCGCACTGGACCTGGTTCACCACCGCCGACGGCGCAGTGCTGCTCGGCTTCGCGGCCGAGGACGACCCTGTGCCGCGCCGCGAGGTCACCGGCCTCGACGGCGGGGATCTGTTCGACTGGCTCGGAACACCCGGCGACGGCGACCTGGTCGCGCGCCCCTGGCCGGAGGTCGAGGCTTTTCTGCGCCGCACCCCGTGACCAGATGCGAACTGCCGCGTCGATTGGCCACACCGCCGCCCGGAGCCACGCCATGCCCTTCCTCGTCGCCGTCCTGGCCCTTCTCCTCGCCCTGCCCGCCGCGGCGGAGGAGCCGACGCGCATCGGCTACGTCAACACGGCCATCACCAATCTCGGCCTGACGCGCAGCCACCGCGTGGTGGTGGAACGCTTCTCCGACCCCGAGGTGGCGGGGGTGTCCTGCTACATCAGCCAGGCGCGCACCGGCGGACTCACGGGCATGGTGGGCCTCGCGGAGGACCCGGGCCGCTTCTCCCTCACCTGTGTCGCGACCGGCACCGTGCGCGTGGCGGATGGTGCCCAGCGCGGCGAGCGCGGCGAGCAGGTCTACGAGAGCGACACCTCGCTGTTCTTCAAGGAAACCCGCGTCCATCGCTTCATCGACGAGGCCGCGGGCACCGTCGTCTACCTCGCCTGGTCGACCCGCCTGGTGGACGGGTCGCCCTTCAACGCGGTGGCGGTGGTGCCCTACGCGCGGCAGCCCTGACGCGTCAGGCCGCGTCGCGCGCGATGGCGGGCATCGGCATGGCGTCGTCGCGACCTTCCTCGACCGCGTGGCAGGCCACCATGGCATCGCCAGCCGGCTTCAGCTCAGGCCGTTCCCGCTTGCAGCGGTCATTCGCCAGCGGGCAGCGCGGATGGAAGGTACAGCCGGAGGGCGGCGTGATCGGGGAAGGCACCTCGCCACCCACCGGGATGCGTTCGCGCCCGGTCATGTCGAGGTCCGGGATCGCTTCCATCAGCGCGCGCGTGTAGGGGTGGCGCGGGCGGCGGAACAGCGTCTCGGCCGGCGAGAGTTCCGCCAGCCGCCCCAGGTACATCACGCCGATCCGGTCGCTCACCTGCCGCACCACCGCGAGGTTGTGGCTGATGAACAGGAAGGTGAGGCCGAGCCGCTGCTGCAGTTCCTTCATCAGGTTCAGGATCTGCGCCTGCACGCTCACATCGAGCGCGGAGGTCGGCTCGTCGCAGACCAGGAATTCCGGATTGGACGACAGCGCGCGCGCGATCGAGATGCGCTGGCGCTGCCCGCCCGAGAATTCATGCGGGAACTTCACGCGATCGAGCGGCGACAGGCCCACCTGCGTAAGCAGCTCCGCCACGCGCGCCTCCTGCTCGGCACGCGAGTGCACCAGGCCGAAGGCGCGGATCGGCTCGGCGATGATGTCCCCCACGCGCCAGCGCGGATTGAGCGAGGCATAGGGGTCCTGGAAGATCATCTGCATCCGCCGGCGCTGGTCGGCGAGCGCGCGCGCCTCCGCCAGGTCCCGCCCGTCGAACACGACGGCGCCGGCGGTCGGCGCATAGAGCCCGACGCAGAGCCGCGCGACGGTCGACTTCCCGCAGCCCGATTCCCCCACCAGCGACAGCGTCGTGCCCTTCGGGATGGCGAAGGAGATGCCATCCACCGCGCGCAGCGTGCGCTTGCCCTCCCGCGTGACCATGCGCTGCAGCAGCGGGCGCGAGACGTCGAAATGCCGCGCGAGGTCGCGCACTTCCAGCATGGGCGGGGCGTCAGCCACGGGCGACCTCCGTGTCGAACAGCCAGCAGGCGGCCCGCGTGGTGCCGGCGTCGATCAGGTCGGGACGCATCTCGCGGCACTTGTCGAACACCTGCGGGCAGCGCGGGTTGTAGGCGCAGCCCTTGGGAATGGCCGAGAGCCGCGGCATGGCGCCATCGATCTGCGCCAGGCGCTCGACGCGGCGGTCGAGCGGCGGGATCGACCCCATCAGCCCGGCGGAGTACGGGTGGTTCGCGTGCTTCACCACCTCGCGCACCGGGCCGATCTCGGCGATGCGCCCGGCATACATGACGGCGACGCGGTCAGCGGTCTCGGCGATCACGCCCATGTCGTGCGTGACTAGCATCATCGCCGTCCCCTTCTCCCGCGCCAGCGTCTTGAGCAGCGCGATCACCTGCGCCTGGATCGAGACATCCAGCGCGGTGGTGGGTTCGTCCGCCACGATCAGCTTCGGTTCGGCACACAGCGCGAGCGCGATCACGACGCGCTGGCGCATCCCGCCCGAGAATTCGTGCGGGTAGCTGTCGATGCGCTGCGCCGCAGCCGGGATGCCAACCAGCTCGAGCCATTCGATGGCGCGCTTGCGGGCCTCGCCGGGGCCGATCGGCAGGTGCGTCGTCATGGTCTCGGCCAGCTGCCGCCCCACGGTGTAGAGCGGGTTCAGCGTGGTCAGCGGGTCCTGGAAGATCGCGCCGATCTCCTTGCCCCGGATGCGGCGCATCTGCTCGTAGCGCAGGTTGTCGATGCGCTTGCCGTTCAGCAGGATCTTTCCCCGCGCGATCCGCCCCGGGGGTTCCAGCAAGCCGATGATGGCCGCGCCGGTCATGGATTTCCCGGCGCCGGATTCGCCCACCACGCCCAGCACCTCGCCGGGCGAGATCGAGAACGACACGTCGTCGAGTGCCACCAGCGTGCCCCGCCGCGTGGGAAACTCCACGCGCAGGTTCTGCACTTCCAGAAGGGGAGGCGTGTTCGACATCAGCGCAGCTTCGGATTGAGGGCGTCGCGCAGCCAATCGCCCAGCAGGTTGACGGAGAGCACCATCGCGATCAGCGCCACGCCGGGGAAGATCGTGATCCACCACTCGCCCGAGAACAGGAAGTCGTTGCCGATCCTGATCAGCGTGCCGAGCGATGGCTGGGTCGGCGGCACGCCGACACCGAGGAAGGAGAGCGTCGCCTCCGCCAGGATCGCGAGGCCGAGGTTCAGCGTCGCCACCACCAGCACCGGCCCGATCACGTTGGGCAGCACGTGGCTGACCATGATCCGCCCACGGGGCACGCCGATCACGCGGGCGGCCTGCACGTATTCCTTGTTGCGCTCGACCAGCGTCGAACCGCGCACCGTACGCGCGAATTTCGGCCATTCGCTGATGCCGATGGCGAAGATCACGACGAACAGCGCGATCTGGTCGTGCACCTCGCGCGGCAGAGCGGCGCGCACCACGCCGTCCACCAGCAGGGCCACAAGGATCGATGGGAAGGTCAGCTGGATGTCGCAGATGCGCATCAGCAGGCTGTCCAGCGCGCCGCCGACATATCCCGCCAGCAGCCCGAGCGTGACCCCCAGCAGCGTCGCGAAGATGGTGGCCGACAGCCCGACCAGCAGCGACACCCGCGCGCCGTACATGATGGCCGAGAGCACGTCGCGCCCCTGGTCGTCGGTGCCGAGCAGGTATTCGCGCGCGCCCTCCTCGTCCCAGGCCGGCGGCTTGAAGGCGTCACTGAGGTTCAGCGAGGCGAGGTCGAACGGGTTGTGCGGCGCGATCCATGGCGCCAGCACCGCGCCCAGGATGCACACCGCCGCGACGATCGCCGAGACCACCGTCACCGGCGACCGCGTGAAGGAGAACCAAAGGTCGGAATCGAGGAAGCGCCTCACCGCCGCGGCCATGGCCTAGTGCCCCCCCTTGCCGCGCCCGATCCGCAGCCGCGGATCGACGGCGTAGTAGAGCAGGTCCACGATCAGGTTGATGGTGACGAACACGAGGGCGATCAGCAGCAGGTAGGCGCTCATCACCGGGATGTCGGCCGCGCCGACCGACTGGATGAAGAGCAGCCCCATGCCTGGCCACTGGAACACCGTCTCGGTCACGATGGCGAACGCGATGATGGCGCCGAGCTGCAGCCCGACGATGGTGATGACCGGCACCATGGTGTTCTTGAGCGCATGGCCGAAATGCACGACGCGGTTCGGGAGCCCGCGGGCGCGGGCGAACTTGATGTAGTCGGTGCGCAGCACCTCCAGCATCTCGGCGCGCACCAGGCGCATGATGAGCGTGAGCTGGAACAGCCCGAGCGTGATCGCCGGCAGCACCAGCGCCTTCACGCCCGTCCACGTGAGGAAGCCCGTGGTCCACCAGCCCAGCCTGACGGTGTCGCCCCGTCCGAAGGAGGGCAGCACGCCGAGCCAGACCGCAAAGACCAGGATCAGCAGGATGCCGATCAGGAAGGTGGGCAGCGACACGCCGATCAGCGAGAAGGTCAGGAAGAAGCGCGACAGCCAGGAATTGCGGTACAGCCCCGTATAGACCCCCATCGGCACGCCCACGAGAAGTGCCAGCCCCGCCGCGCAGAAGGCGAGTTCGAGCGTGGCCGGCGCGCGTTCCGCGATCAGGTCCGCCACGGGGCGCGACAGGCGGTAGGACAGGCCGAACTCCCCCTGCACCGCATTGCCGACGAAGGTCCCGAACTGCACCCAGAACGGCTTGTCGAGCCCGAGGTCGGCCACCAGCGCATCGCGCTGCGCCTGCGTGTAGTCCTGGCCCAGCATGATCGCCACCGGGTCGCCTACATAGGCGAACATGGCGAAGGAAATGAGTGCCACCGCCAGCAGAACGGGCAGCGACTGCAGGATGCGGCTGATGATGAAGGCGAACATCGCGATACTCCGGCGCGGGCGCGGCGGCTGCGGCAGCCGCGCCCGCGGTTCAGGTCAGTTCATCCGCGCCCAGCGGAAATAGGGCTGGTTGTTCGCCATGTGCGGGATGGTCAGGTTGGACCGCATCGCCCAGGGGATCATCTGGTGGTGCAGTGGGATGTGGGGCACGTCCTCGCGGTAGATGCGCAGCGCCTCGCGGATCGCCGCATCGCGCGGCGCGCCCGACTGGGTGGTCATGATGTCGATCAGCTGGTCCATCCGCGGGTTGGAATAGCGCCCGTAGTTCCAGATGCCGTTGCCCTGGCCGCCGTCGCGCGAACGCAGCAGCGACTGGAAGGAATACAGCGCGTCCAGCGTCGGCACGCCCCAGCCCAGCAGGTAGATGGAGGTGTCGTCGCGCTGGATCTTGGCGAAGAAGGGAGCGAGCGGCATCGCGTTCAGCTGCGCCCGCACGCCGATGCGCGCCCACATCGCGACGATCGCCTGGCAGATCTGCTCGTCGTTGATGTAGCGGTTGTTCGGGCAATCGAGCGTGATGCCGAAGCCGTTCGGATACCCCGCCTCGGCCAGCAGCGCGCGGGCGCGCGCCTGGTCATAGGGCAGGCGCACATCCTCCTCGCGCGAATAGCCGTTCACCTGGGGCGGGAACAGCGTGCCGGTCACCACCGACTGGTTGCGCATGGTGGTGCGATGGATCGCCTGGATGTCGATCGCCTGATACAGCGCCTGGCGAACCCGCAGGTCCTTCAGCGGATTGCGGCCGCGCACGTCGGAATACAGAAGCTCGTCGCGGTGCACGTCCATCGACAGGAAAATGGTGCGCACCTCCGGCCCCTCGAGCACGCGGATGCCCTGCGCGGCGCGCAGCCGGTTCAGGTCCTGCAGCGGCGGGTCGAGCACGAAGTCCACCTCCCCCGACAGCAGGGCGGCGATGCGCGTCGCGTCGGAGGAGATCGGGCGGAACACGATCTCGGTGATGTTGCCCTCGCGGCTGGCGGGCTCGTTCCAGCCCCACCAGTCGGTGTTGCGCACCATCACGGTGCGCACGTCGGGTTCGCGCAGCTGCAGGCGGAAGGCGCCGGTGCCGTTGGTGTTGCGCGTGGTGTGCATCTCCTCGCGCGCGCGGGTGTTCTGCGGGCGGGTCGCGTTGTTCTGCTCGGACCAGGCGCGGGACATGATGAACACGGACGCGATCTTGTTGGGCAGGATCGGGTCGGGCACGCGGGTGATGATGTCGACCACCAGCGGTTCGACCTGCACCGCGCGGTCGATGGTGTCGACATAGATGGCGTAGTTCGAGGTCGGCTGCTGCGCGCGGGTGATGGAGAACACCACGTCCTCGGCGCCGAAGGCCTGGCCCTCGTGGAACTTCACGCCCTCGCGCAGCCAGAAGCGCCAGCGGTTGGGCTCGACCTGCTCCCACCGCGTGGCCAGGCCCGGCGCCAGGCCCAGATCCTGCGAGCGCTGGATCAGCGGGTCATAGATCTGCTGCAGCACCATCGTGACGGTGCCGACATTCTGGCTGTGCGGATCCATGGTGTTCGGATCGCCCGAGGCGGCCCAGCGCACCGTGCGCGCCTCCGCCAAACCCGCGCCAAGGCCCACGGCCAGCGCGGCTGCCATCAGCAGCTTCCGCATCCCTTGCTCTCCCTGCATCGCGCGGCCCATCCCGGCGGGCCCCGGAAGCCGGCGCCTATACGGCGCCCGGCGGCGGCGTGGAAGGGGTTTCGGGCGGCTGCGCGCCGCCGCCCGCGAATTCCAGCAGCAGCGTGTAGCCCACCGCCAGCACCACGGGCCCGAGGAACAGCCCGAGGAAGCCGAAGGCGAAAACCCCCCCGAGCGCGCCCAGCAACGTCAGCAGCAGCGGCAGATTCGCCCCGCGCGCGATCGCCCAGGGCCGGATGAAGTTGTCGACGGAGGAGATCACCAAGGCGCCATAGAGACCCATGAAGATGCCCCAGCCCGTCTCGCCCTGCGTGAACAGCCAAAGGCTGGCCGGGATCCAGACCAGCGGTGCGCCCACCGGCAAGATCGAGATCACGCCGGCCACCACCGCCAGCAGCACCGGCTGCGGCACGCCCGCCAGCGACAGCCCGATCGCTGTCAGGATGCCCTGCGCCACCGCGGTGCCGACGAGCCCCCAGACCACCCCGCGCGTGACATCGGCCGCGAGGCGCAGCATCCGGGTGCCGGTGCCCCCGGCCAGGCGCTCCATCAGCGCGCTGGTGCGCGCCGCCATGGCCGGCCCGTCGCGGTAGAAGAAGAAGGCCAGCAGGATCGCGAGCAGCAGTTCCGCCAGGCCCGATAGCACCGCGAGCAGCACCGTGACTGTCTGCTGTGTGATGGTCCCGGCATAGGGGCGCAGCAGCCCCGCCAGTCCCAGCAGGTCGAATTCCGCATCGCCTAGCCAGCCGCGGATCCAGGGCCCCACCACCGGCAAGCCGCCGAGCCAGGCGCCGAGCCCGGGCAGCCCGCCCACCAGCAGCGCCTCGATCGAGGCGGAGAGCGCCTCCACCTCCCCGCGGCTGGTCGGCGCGGCGAGCGCGATCGGCAGCCCGACCAGCAGGAACATCGCCCCCACCATCACCGCCGCCGCGCCGCTGGGCGAGAAGCGGTCGTTCTCCCGCAGGACGGCGAAGACCGGCCAGGTCGAGAAGACGATGATCACCGCCCAGAGCAGCGCCGAGATGAAGGGCCGCAGCACCAGCAGGCAGGCGATCGCGATCGCGGCCAGCGCCACGATCCCGACCAGCCTTGCGGTGCGCATCGCATGGAGTTGCATCGACCCATCCTGCCCGAAGCGTCGCGCCGGCGCGAGGCGCGCCAAAGAGGGCGCCGACGCGAGGCGCGCAAGACGGGCCGCCGACGCGAGGCACTGGAAGCCCAGGCGCCCGCGATGCCCGCAGGAGGTCGGGCGCAATCGGGCGCGGCCTCGCTTCCACGCAGCACCGTCCCGCCCTAGCCTGCGCCGACGCGCATCCGGGGGGACACCAGCGCCATGCCACGCTTCGCCGCCAACCTGTCGATGATGTTCACCGAGCTGCCCTTCCTCGACCGCTTCGCCGCGGCCGCGCAGGCCGGCTTCAAGGCGGTCGAGTTCCTCTTTCCCTACGACTTCCCCGCCGCCGAGATCGCCACGCGGCTCAAGGACCACGGCCTGCAGCAGGTTCTGTTCAACGCACCGCCCGGCGACTGGGCATCGGGCGAGCGCGGCATGGCCGCCCTGCCCGGCCGCCAGCAGGAATTCCGCGACGCCGTGGCAAAGGCGCTCGACTACTGCGCCGCGCTCGCCTGCCCCCGGCTGCACGTCATGGCCGGCCTAGCCCCGGCCGGCGTGCCGCACGACACGTTGACCGCGGTCTATGGCGCCAACCTGGCCTGGGCGGCGGAGCAATGCGCAACCGCGGGCGTGAAGCCGGTGATCGAACCGATCAACCACCGCGACATCCCGGGCTTCTTCCTCAATACCACCGACCAGGCGGCGGCCATCATCGCCGCGGTGGGCCCCGAGAAGGTCGGGATGCAGTTCGACCTCTATCACTGCCAGATCACCGAGGGCGACATCGTCAAGCGGGTCGAGCGCCACCTGCCGCTGATCGCCCACATGCAGGTGGCCGACAATCCGGGCCGCAACGAACCGGGCACCGGCGAGGTCAACTGGCCCTTCGTATTCGACCGCATCGACGCGCTGGGCTTCCGCGGCTGGATCGGCTGCGAATACCGGCCGGCAGGCGAGACGGTGGCGGGGCTCGGCTGGTTCCAGCCCTACCGCGGATAGCGCGCTCTATCGCGCGAAGCGCGCCAGGGGTGTGATGCCGCGCCCCTCCGCCCTGCGCTGCGCCGTGCAGTCATGCGCCAGGTGGCCGATCTCCCGCGCCAGGCTGTCGAGCCCGACGGCGATGCCGAGGTCCCGGCCGATCTGCAGCACGGCCACACTGGCCCCGGGCGCCGCATCGAAGCCGCGGGCACGCGCCAGCGCCAGGCGGAAGGACGCCTCGTCGACGCCAAGGCGCAGCCAGTCCGCATCCGGGCGATCCACCGTCAGCAGCCTGACCTCGTGCCAGCCACTGCCTGCGCCGCCGAGGTCGAGCGTGATGGGCGCGCCATCGGGAAAGGTCGCGCCGCGCAGGTCGATGCTCCAGACCTCGGAGCCGGGGCAGGAGAACTCCAGCGTCAGGCTCACCGGCTCACGGCCGAGCCCGGAGCCGAGCACCGAAAGCAGGGGCCGGCCGGTCAGGAAATCCGCCTCGCGCGCGAAACTGTCCTGCGCGCGTGCCAAGGCTGGCGCGCCGGCCAGCAGCGCCACCAGGAACATACGGAATTTCGGCACGTGGCGCGCACGGCGCCAGGGCATGTCTCGGAACATTTTTTGGACCAGACGACAATTCAAATCTACCATTGCGATAGAAAGCCGTCATCAGGATTTTCCTTGCAATGGGATGAAGTGACGAGTCGCGACGCGACCGGCACGCCCGCATGTTCGCCGCCCGCGCCCTGGGCTATGTGACGCCGAGGCGCCGCCCGCGCCCCCCCACCGCGCACCGGAGAGAAACGCATGAAGATCGCCTTCATCGGCCTTGGCATCATGGGCCGCCCGATGGCCGGCCACCTCAAGGCCGCCGGGCACGACATCACGGTGGTCGAGCGCGCCAGCCTGACCGCCGAGGACCGCGCCGCCTTCGCCGTCGCGCCGGGCATCGCCGCCGCCGTCGCGACCGCCGAGGCGGTCATCCTGATGGTCCCCGACACCCCGGACGTCGAGGCGGTGCTGTTCGGCGCCGGCGGTGTCGCGGAGGGGCTGAAGCCCGGCACGCTGGTGATCGACATGTCCTCGATCAGCCCCACCGCCACCAAGCAGTTCGCGGAGCGGATCGCGGCCAAGGGCGGCGACTACGTGGACGCCCCCGTCTCGGGCGGCGAGGTCGGCGCCAAGCAGGCCAGCCTGACCATCATGTGCGGCGGCACCGAGGCCGCCTTCGCCCGTGCCAAGCCGCTGTTCGAGGCGATGGGCAAGAACATCACGCTGGTCGGTCCGGTCGGTGCGGGCCAGACCTGCAAGGTCGCCAACCAGATCATCGTGGCCCTGACCATCGAGGCGGTGGCCGAGGCGCTGACCTTCGCCTCCAAGGCCGGTGCGGATCCCGCCAAGGTCCGCCAGGCGCTGATGGGCGGGCTCGCCACCTCGCGCATCCTGGAACTGCACGGAGAGCGCATGATCAAGCGCACCTTCGCCCCGGGCTTCCGCATCCGGCTGCACCAGAAGGACCTGAACCTCGCGCTGTCGGCCGGCCGCGACCTCGGCGTGGCGCTGCCCAACACCGCCTCCACCCAGCAGCTGTTCGCCGCGGTGGCGGCCGCCGGCGGGGCCGAGCTGGATCATTCGGGCCTGGTCAAGGCGCTCGAGACGCTCGCCGCCCACAAGGTCGCCGAGGACGCCTGACG
This sequence comes from Roseomonas rosulenta, assembly GCF_016106005.1. Taxonomy (GTDB): domain Bacteria; phylum Pseudomonadota; class Alphaproteobacteria; order Acetobacterales; family Acetobacteraceae; genus Neoroseomonas; species Neoroseomonas rosulenta. Next base: position 2,978 of record NZ_JACADR010000092.1, on the reverse strand, counting down.
GATGCGCCCGGCGCGGGAAACCGCGCCGGGCCGCCGCCCATGAGATTGCGTCTCGAAAGGCGAGGCAGTCTCGTCTAGTGTGATCGCCTGACGCCTGCCGGAGGGTCACATGCGGTTTGCCGAAATCGGACAACAGTTGCGCGCCTACCGCCTGGAATCCGGCCTGCGGGCAGAGGAGATCGCCGCGCGGCTCGGCGTCTCCCGCGCCGCGCTGTATCGCTACGAAAAGGGCGAGGTCATCAAGCTCGACACGATCCGCCGGCTGGCGGAACTGCTGAAGATCTCCCCGCTCTCGCTGCTGGGCATCGGCGTCGAGTACTTCGGCCGCCCGGCCGCCTATCAGGAACGCCTGCGGCAGGTCGAGGAACAATCCGACCAGGTGCTGCAGGTGGGCGGCGCGCTGGTCTATCCAGTCGCGACCGACGCCTTCGACGGCGCCCTGGCCGAAGCCTGGACCGAGGTCGCGGACAATTCCCCCGACCGCCTGCTCGCCCGCAGCCAGGTCGAGCAGATGCTGGGCCTGCTCGCCGCCCGCAAGAAGCTGCACCAGTCGCGCAAGCCCAACATCACCGCCATCCTGGGCGAGGGCTCGATGCGCCGGATGCTGGCCGATGGCGTCGCGCCGGGCCTGGCGCTCAGCGAACGCGCCCGCATGGGCTGCCGCCTCGCCGCCCGCGCCGAGGCGGAAGCCATCGCGGACGCGATGGAATCCGTCCCCATCGGCCTGCAGTTCGGGCTGATCGCGGGTGCCGAGCCCTCAGGCCCCTTCATGGTGATGCGCGGGCGCGAGCGCGCCCATGTGGTGGGCAGTGCCTTCGCCGCCGATGCCCACCCGACCACCGCGAGCGGCGTCGCCTTCATCACCGGCGCCGACGAGGCGATCGGCACCCATCAGCGCGTGGCCGAGGGCGCCTGGCGCGACGCGGTGAAGGGGCCGGAGGCCGCCGCACGGGTGCGCGCCATGATCAAGGACGCCTTCCCGGGCTGACGTCATGCCCGCGGCGTCCATCGGAACGCATTGACGGCATTATGATTGCGCTTGCGGCGCAAGCGTGAGCCGCGCCTCCATGACATCCGCATCCTCGGCGCTGCGCTGCACCCGGAAGCCCAGCGCGCGCACGAAGGCCAGCATGGGCGCGTTCTCCGCCAGCACCTGGCCGGTCACCTCGCGCACGCCGACCTCGCGGCCCCACTCAAACAGGCGTTCCATCAGGTGGCGCGCCAGGCCCTGCCCCTTCCAGGTCGGATCCACGATGACCGCGAACTCGGCCTCCGCCCCGCCAGGGTCACGGATCAGGCGGGAGACGCCGACCGTGCGCTCCGGCCCCGTCGCCACGCGCTCCACCGCCACGAAGGCCATCTCCCGGTCGTAGTCGATCTGCGTCATGCGGGCGATCTGCGCCGCACTCAGCTCCCCCAGCGCCGAGAAGAAGCGGTAGCGCACATCCTCGGACGACAACCGCCGGAAGGCCTCGGCATGAGCGGCGGCATCCTCCGGGCGGATCGGGCGCACCAGCAACGACCGCCCGTCGTGCCCGCGCCAGGCCCGGGCGAGTTCCGCCGGATAGGGCGGGATGGCAAGCAACGAGGCCTGCCCCGCCGGACGCAGCCGCAGCGCCGCATCCAGTGCCAGCACGCCCTGAGGATCGGCCAATAAAGGATTGATTCCACAAGATTCAATCTCGGGAAAATCCACCGCCAGCTGGGACAGCCGCACCAGCGCATCGGCGATGGCGGCGATATTCGCCGGAGCATGGTCCCGCCATCCGTCCAGCAGCCGCGCCGTGCGGGTGCGCCGGATCAGCGCGCGCGCCAGGGCGAGGTTCAGCGGCGGCAGGTCGAAGCCCTCATCGGGGTCGATATCCGCCGCCGTGCCCCCGCGCCCGAAGGAGATCCAGGGACCGAACATCGCATCATCCCCCAGGCGCAGGCGCAGCTCCTGCCCACGCGCCGCCTGGCGCTGCACCAGGAAGCCGGTGATGCGCGCCTGCGGGCGGGTCTGCGCCACGCGATCGGCCATCGCCGCCGCCGCGTCGCGCACCGCGGCCGCGGAAGCGAGCCCCAGCACCACCCCGCCGACCTCCGTCTTGCGCGGAAGATCCGGGCTCAAAATCTTGAGAACGACAGGAAACCCGAGCATCGCGGCGGCGTCCCCGGCCTCCGCCGCGCCGCCCACCGCGCGGCCCGGCACGGTCGGCACGCCATAGGCGGCCAGCACCGCCAGCGCCTCCGCCTCGGTCAGCTCGGACCGTCCCGCATCGCGCACCGCGGCCAGGATGCGCGCCACCGACGCCCGGTCGGGGGCCAGGTCCAGCACGTCGCGCGCCGGCAGTTCCGCCGCCGCTGCCCGGTTGCGCCGGTCCTGCGCCAGGTGCAGCGCGCCGCGCACCGCGGCCTCCGGCGTCGCGAAGACGGCCACCCCCGCCTGTGCCAGCATCGCCCGCTGCGCCCCCGCCGTGGCCTGCCCGGCCCAGCCGACCAGGATCGGCGCGCCGCGGCTCGCCTTCACCGCGGCGGCGAGGGATTCCCGCACCACTTCGGGGTCTTCGTCAGGCGCCGGGGCATGCAGCGCGACCACCGCATCCACCTCCGGCAGGGCGGCCAGCATCGCCGCCGCCTCGCCAAGCCGTCCGGCGCATTCGGGTCCGAGGGCGAGCGGATTGCGCCCCGACCACCCATCCGGCAGGCCCAGCGCCACCGCCGCCAGCCCAGCATCGCCCGGGTCGGCGAGGCGCCCACCGCCGGCCAGCAGCGCATCGGCGGCCAGCGCGCCGAGGCCGACCCCGTTGGTGACCAGCGCGATCCGGTCCCCCCGCCCGGTCGCGCGCGGCGAGGGCCGCACCCGGGCCAGGGTCTCGGCGGCGGCGAGGAGGTCCTCGAGCCCCGCCACCCGCAGCACGCCGGCACGGCGCAGCGCCGCCTCCATCACCTCGTCCGCGAGGCCCGTGGCGTCCGCCAGCCGCCCGCCGGCGCGGATC
>NZ_JACADR010000091.1 GCF_016106005.1 Roseomonas rosulenta | reverse complement strand
ACCGCGCCCGCGCCACGCGGTGCGGTGGCGCGCATCGGGCGCGAAGGGGACGACAGCGCCATCCGCTTCGAACAGCGTGGCCCGCCATGCGCGGCGCAACAGCGCCCGGCGGCCCGCCGCGCGGGCCCCGGACGGCGCCGTCGCGGCCGGTGCGGCGCTCACGACAGGTGCAGCAGCATGCCCTTGAGGTAGGCGCTCTCGGGCAGCATGGGGTGCAAGGGGTGGTCGGGACCGGCGCCGCCCATGTGCAGGATCCGCGCCTCGCGGCGGGCGCGGTGCACGCCCCAGGCCACCGCGTCGGCGAATTCGCCCGGCGCGACGTGATGCGAACAGGATGCGATGAACAGAATGCCGCCGCGCTCGGTGAGGGTCGCGGCCAGCCGCGCCAGCTTGCCATAGGCGCGCAGTGCGGCCGGCTGGTCGCGACGCGCCTTGGCGAAGGCGGGCGGGTCGGTGATCACCACGCCGAAGCGCCGTCCCTCGCCGACCATGCGTTCCAGCGTCTCCATCGCCTCGCCGCGCTGCGCCGTCACTGTCGCAACGACACCGTTCAGCGCCGCGGCCTGCATGGCGGTGGCCAGCGCATGCTCGCTGCGGTCGAGCAGCGTCACCTGCGCCGCACCTGCCACCGCGCAGCCGATGCCGAAGCCACCGGTGTGGCAGAAGGCGTCGAGCACCGTCGCACCGCGCGCCAGCCGCGCGACGCGGGCGCGATGTTCGCGCTGGTCGAAGAACCAGCCGGTCTTCTGCCCGCCCAGCAGGTCCACCGGGAAGCGCAGGCCGTTCTCCTCGACCACCGCGCCGGCGGCGTCGCCTTCGAGCAGGCGCGTCTCCTCGGCCAGTCCCTCGAGGCCGCGCACCGCGCTGTCGTTGCGCGCGACGATGCCGCGCGGCCGGATCAGCGCGCGCAGCGCGTCGACGATCATCGGCGTCGCCGCCTCCATGCCCGCCGTATTCGCCTGCAGCGCGACCGCGTCGCCGTAGCGGTCCACCACCAGGCCGGGCAGGCCATCGGCCTCGGCATGCACCAGGCGGTAGTGCTGCGCGTCGAACAGGCGCCCGCGCAGTGCCAGCGCCTCGGCCAGGCGCGCCTCGAACCAGGCGGCGTCGCAGGCGGCCTCGGGGTCGGGCGAGAGGCGCCGCGCGGCAATCAGCGAATGCGGATTGAAGTGCCAGGCACCATGCTTCATGCCGTCATCGCCCTCGAGGCGCACGACACTGCCGGAGGTGAGCGCCTTGGCCGCCGTCGTCATCGCGACCTCGTTGCTGAAGGCCCAGGGATGGCCGGCCTTCACGCGGCGGTCGCGGCCGGGGAGGAGGCGGATTGTCGGGCGTTCGGGCATGCCGCCGCCTAGACCCTCGCGCCGGGTCGGGCAAGCCATCGCCGGGCGCCGCGGCGGCGAAATACTCCAAATATCCGTGCCAAGTATGATTGAATCTTCGACAATCTTGACCATATGCGAATGGCGGCGATTTCCTGCTCGCTATATACGGAATTCTTGTCGTATTTGCAGGACATGCGGGCATTCCCCGCACGGCATCCCCGCCAGGAGCACGGCCCCATGTCCGCTGGCACCCCGAGCGCCTTCGCGCGCCTCTCCGAATCCGCCGCAACGCGCTGGACCGCGGCGAAGCCGCTGCTCCTGGCGCTTGGCGTCGGCCTCGTCGCCGGGCCCATCATCTCCGGCATGGCGGGCTTCCAGATCCGCACGAGCACGGCGCAGACCCTCGCGCACAACGGCGTCGTCGCGCAGCAGGCGATCTTCTGCGACAGCCAGGCCCGGCTCGAGAATGCCGATCCCAAGACGCTCGACTGGTCGGCGCGCAACACGCTGGCGCGGCGTTTCGCCACGCTGCCGCCGGGCGGCGACCGCGTGGACCCCGACGTGGCCCGCGCCTGTGCCGACCGCCTGGCACGGTGAGCGCGATGGACACCCGCGAATCCTCCGAGATCGTCGAGTTCCGCCACCCCTTCATCCTGCGCGCCGGGAACGGCCCGCAGCCCGCCGGGCGCTACATCGTCCACCTGGAGGAGGAAACGCTCGACGGCCTCTCCTTCCAGGCCTGGCGCTGCAAGACCATGACCATCTCGCGCGAGGGCGGCGGCGGCGTGCGCCAGGCGCTGCCGCTGACGCCCACGGAACTTGCCGCCTTGCGCGCCGCCGACGGGCAGGCCGCGTCGTGACGGCCGCCGCACCGGCACCGCCGCGCTGGGACGGCCAGCGCCTCGTCTTCGAGCTGGACATGGAGGGGGGCGGACGCGTGCGCTGCGCCATCTCCCGCCTCGCGCTGCAGGGTGTCACCGGCGGCGGGCGGTTCGAGACATCGCAGGTGATGCAGCGCTTCGGCGCCGCGCGCGAGCGGATCGAGGCCGCCGCCTTCGCCAAGCTGCGCGAGCGCACCAGCGCGCCGCTCGGCATCTTGCACATCTGGGAGGATGACATCCTCGACCCGCCGCCCGCGACCCCGCCTGTCGCCATGCAGGCGACGCGCGAGCGGGGCTGAGGTGGCCGCGGCGCGCCGTCCAGGTTAGAACCGGAGGGCCTGGGCCCGTCGACCGTGCCGCCCCGGCCAGGGGCCGCTCGTCGCGGCGGCCTGCATGTGAGCCGACGCGACCGCGGCGGCCGTCAGGACAATGATTCGCCCGATGCTGGTCTGCCGCGATCTTGCTTCGCTCCGCTCCGCCACCGCCCGGCTGCGGGAGGGAGGCCGCCGGCTGGGGCTGGTGCCGACCATGGGCGCGCTGCATGCGGGGCATCTCGAACTCGTCGCCGCCGCACGGCGCGAGTCCGATGCCGTCGCCGCCTCCATCTTCGTCAACCCGCTGCAATTCGCCGCCAACGAGGACCTGGCACGCTACCCGCGCGACGAGGCGGGCGACCTTGCGAAGCTCGCCGCCGCCGGCTGCGACCTGGTCTGGATGCCGCCGGTCGAGGTGATGTACCCGCCCGGCGCGGCGACCGTCATCGAGGTCGCTGGCCCTTCCGCCGGCTGGGAAGGGGATGCGCGGCCCGGCCATTTCCGCGGCGTGGCGACGGTCTGCGCCAAGCTGTTCCTGCAGACCGGCGCCGAGGTCGCCGCCTTCGGCGAGAAGGATTGGCAGCAATTGCAGGTGGTGACGCGCATGGCGCGCGACCTGGATATCCCCATCCGTATCCTGCCGGTGGCGACGGTGCGCGAGGCGGATGGCCTCGCGATGTCGTCGCGCAACCGGTTCCTGACGGAGGACCAGCGCAGGCGCGCGCCGCTGTTGCATCGCGCCATGACGGACGCGGCGGCGGCGATCGCCGGCGGCGCGCCTGTGGCCGCCACGCTCGCCGCGGCCGAGGCGAAGCTCCATGACGGCGGCTTCGCCCCGGACTACCTGGCGCTGGTGGAGGCAGAGACGCTGCGCGGGCTCGATGTCCGGCGCGCGGATGGGCCGATGCGGATCATCGCCGCGGCGCGGCTCGGCGCGGTGCGGCTGCTGGACAACATCCCGGTTGGCTGACGTGCGGCGGAACACGGCGCAGGCTTCGGGGCCGGCGTGCCGCCATCGGCTGTTGCGGGGCCAGGACGAGCAGGCGTAGCGTCGAGCGCGCTCCATGAGCGAGACGGCCGCGCGCCCGCACCCGCCGCGGGCGGACGGGCGTCGTTCCGGCAGGCACTGTTCGGGAGGACGTGTCGTGATCCTGACCGCAAAGGCCGTGCGCATCGCATTTGCCGTCGCCGCCCTGGCCTTGCCCGCCGCGGGCCGCGCCGCGGCCCAAGGCGCCCCCGGCGCCGCTCCTGCCGAGCGCGCACCCGCCGCCACACTCGATCCCGCCCTGCTGGAGCGCGGCCGATATCTGGTCGAGGTCGTCGCCTTCTGCGGGGCCTGCCACACCACGCGCGGGCCGCAGGGCGAATTGGTGGCGGGCATGGAGCAGGCCGGCGGCCGGATTTTCGAGGAGCGCGGCTTCCGCGCTGTCGCGCCCAACATCACGCCGGACATGGAGACCGGAATCGGCCGCTGGACCGATGCACAGATCGCCGACGCGATCCGCAACGGACGACGGCCGGACGGCTCGTTGATCGGCCCGCCCATGCCGGTCGAGTCCTATCGCGGCATCGCCGACCGCGACCTCGCCGCCATGGTCGCCTACCTGCGCACGGTGCCGCCCGTGCGCCACGCGGTCGCGGAGCGATCCCGCTATCCCTTCGCGCTGGCGCCGCATGGCGCCCCGGTCACCTCGGTCCCGGCGCCACCAGGCGATGACACGGTCAGGCGCGGGGAATACATCGCGGTCGCGCTCGCGCACTGCATGGACTGCCATTCGGGGCAGATCTCGGAAGGCCGCCGCGATCCGGCGCGCACGGGCGCGACCGGCCTGCTCCTGGAAGGGCCCTGGGGCGTCGTGGTGGCGCGCAACATCAGCTCCCATCCCGAGCTCGGCCTTGGACGCTGGACGGATGAGCAGATCATCGGCGCGATCACGCGCGGGGTATCGGCCGATGGCCGGCGCCTTGCGCCGCCGATGGGCGGCCGCGCGCCGGTCTGGGCGCGTATCGCGCCGGCGGACCTGCGCGACCTTGTCGCGTATATCCGCGCGCTGCCGCCGCAGGATCCTTGAAGGAGAGCGCGCGGCCACGACCCGCGCGCTGCCAGCGCGCCATCTATCCGCGCGCTGCCAGCGCGCCATCTATCCGCGCGCTGCCAGCGCGCCATCTATCCGCGCGCTGCCAGCGCGACGCCCGACAGCGTCAGTCCCAGCGCCGTCGCTTCCCGCCAGCCGAAGGGCTCGCCCAGGACAAGAGCCGCGCCCGCCACGCCCACCATCGGCGTCAGCAGCGTGCCCAGCGAGGCCAGTGAAGCCGGCAGGCGCCGCAACGCGGCGAACCACGACAGGTAGCACAGGCCCAGCGCGAAGACCCCGCCATAGGCGATCAGCCCCCAGCCCTGCACCGACAGCGCGCCGAAGGCCGGCGGGTCGAACACCAGCGCCAGCGCCGCGAGCGGAGCAATGCCCACGCCCACCTGCCACACCGCCCCCGCGGTCGGCGGCAGGCCGAGCGGCCAGCGCTTCGTCACCACCGTCCCGAGCGAAAACAGCACCGCCGAACCGAGCCCCAGCGCTACCCCCGGCAGCTTGTCGAGACCGACCGCCAGCCCCTGCCCCAGCACCAGCAGCGAAAGGCCGCCCATCGCCAGCAGCAGCCCGGCGATACGCGCCCGGCCAGGGCGCTCGCCCAGGATCGCCCAGGCCATCAGCACCGCCCAGACGGGCATGGTGTAGCAGACGATCGTCGCCTCCGCCGCCGAGAGCCACAGCAGGGCGAAGGAAGCAAGGCCCATCCAGGCCGTCACATTCAGCAGGGAGGCCACCAGCAGCCGCGGCCAAAGCGCCGCCGGCACCGCCAGGCTCTCCCGCCGCAGCAGCGCGACCGCCAATAGGACGGAGCAGCCGAGCATGCCATGCGCCGCGCGGGTCGAGAGCACCGGCAGTTCCGCCAGCAGCAGCTTCATCGCCGGCCAGTTCAGCCCCCAGCCGATGGTGGTGGCGACCAGCAGCACCAGCCCTGCCGCATCCGGCCGCGGCGCGGGGCGCGCCATCAGAACCTGTAGCGCGCGCCGACCGACAGGAAATCAGCCCCGTTGGTGGACCCGTTGATCAGCCCGAAGGCGCCCGAGCGATGGTGCAGACGGAACAGCACCTCGAGCTCCGGCAGGGCGGGAGCGGCGAAGGTCAGTTCCAGCGCGAAGTAGTTCAGCCAGTTCGCCGAGCGGCCATCCTTCGAAACTTCCGAGGGCAAGAGATTGGCCACCTAGGACGGCCCGATCGGATAGACCGCGAAGGTGGTGCGCAGGTGGCGGTTCCAGGGAAACTCCGTCCAGCGCAGCGCCAGCGCGGCATAGGCCTCGAAGCTGTCATTGTCGCCGAAGCGACGGCCGACGCCGCCTTCCACCTCGATGTCGAGATGACGGAAGATCGTCGCGAGCCGCCGGTTGTAGGACAGGGTGACGAGGTAGATGTTCTCCGTGCGCGTATCCCAGGGCGAGGTCACGATGTCGCTGAAGACATCCGACGAATAGAGGCCGGCGAAGATCGCCACGCCGTTGTCGCGGCGCGGCGGCGGCGGCGATTCCTCGGCCATGGCGGGCAGCGCGGCCGCGAGCGCGCAGGCGCCGAGCGCGCAGCGGAGCGCCGCCACGATCAATGCATGAACTCCGGCTCCTCGCGGGTCAGGATGCGCTTGATGCTCTCGAGGTGCAGGCGCGCGCTCTCGCGGTCGCCCTCGCGCATCTGGGCGTAGGTGCGCGCGGCGAGTTCGGGCGGCACGGGCTTGAGCGGCCGTCCGGTCGCCATCGCCATGCGCTGCACCTCCGCCGCGCGCTCGAGGTAGTACAGGTCGTCCCAGGCTTCGGCGATCGACCCGCCGACCACCATGACGCCGTGGTTCTTCATGAAGACGATGTCGGCATCGCCGATGCTGGCGGCGATGCGGTCGCCTTCCTTCTCGTCCAGCGCCAGGCCGCCATATTCCTCGTCGACCAGCGTGCGGCCGTAGAACTTCAGCGCGCTCTGGCCGGCCCAGACCAGCGGCGGGCCTTCCAGCATGGCGAGCGCCGTCGCATTCGGCATGTGGGTGTGGAAGGCGGCCTTGGCGCGTGGCTTGTTCAGGTGCACGCGGGCATGGATGAAGAAGGCGGTGGCCTCCGGCACCCCTTCGCCGGCGATCACGTTGCCATGGAAGTCGCAGACCAGCAGGCGCGACGCGGTGATCTCGCTGAACGCCCAGCCATAGGGGTTGACCAGGAACAGGTCGTCACGCCCGGGCACCACGAAGGAGAAGTGGTTGCAGATGCCCTCGTGCAATCCGAGCCGCGCGGCCATGCGGAAGCAGGCGGCGAGGTCGATGCGCGCCTGGCGCACCGCGTCGGCGTCGAGTTCCGTGTTGCGCAGGATGGCGGGCGCAGCGGGCGCGCCGAGGGCATGGGCCATGGCCGTGTCTCCGGGATGATTCCGAAGGTTCCCCCAGCGGGGCGGCGCGGGCAAGATGGCGTCATGACGGCACCCCCGATCGCCGGCGTGCTCGAAACCGCGCTCTATGTCGCGGACCTGCCGCGCGCGCGGCGCTTCTACGAGCAGGTCCTCGGCCTTTCGCCCATGTTCGCCGACGATCGCCTGGCCGCCTATCCGGTCGGGCGGTCGGTCCTGCTGCTGTTCCTGAAGGGTGCGACCGCCGAGGCCATCGTGCTGCCCGGCGGCACCATCCCGCCGCATGGCGGTTCAGGGGCGATCCATTTCGCGCTCGCGGTCGCCGCGGCGGACCTGCCGGCCTGGGAGGCACGGCTTGCCGCCCATGGCGTGGCCGAGGAGGCGCGCACGCACTGGCCGCGCGGCGGCACCAGCGTGTACTTCCGCGACCCCGACGGCCATCTCGGCGAGTTCGCGACGCCGGGCATCTGGCCCAACGAGAACTGAGGAACCCCATGCACCGACGCCTGCTGCTCGCCATTCTGGGCGCACCGGCCATCGCTCGCGCGCAGGTCGGCGCGCCGCTCCGCGTGCTCGGCACCGGCGCTGTCTCTGCCGCGGCACAGGACCTCGCATCCGGCTTCACGGCGCGGACGGGGCGGACCGTGGTGATCGCCACGGCCAATGCCGGCGTCGCGGCGCGGCGCCTGCGCGAGGGCGAGGCGGCGGATCTCATGCTGAACAGCGCCGACCAGGTGGGGCGGCTCACCGCCGACGGGCTGCTCGATGGAACGACGACGCGCGAGCTCGGCCGCATGCTGATCGGCGTCGCGGTAGGCGACGGCGCGCCGCGCCCTGACATCTCGACCGAAGCGGCGCTGCGCGCGGCGATCCTGGCCGCGCCGACGATCGCGCATTCCGACCCGGCGACCGGCGCAACCGCCGGCACGCATGCCGCGCGCCTTGTCGAACGCCTGGGCATCGCGGATCAGATGCGCGCCCGCACGCTGGTCTTCCCCGGGGGCGGCGCGGCGGTGCAGGCGGTGGCGGAGGGGCGCGCCGCCCTCGCGCTCACGCAGGTCAGCGAGATCATCGCGGTGCCAGGTGCGGTGCTGGTCGGCCCGCTGCCCGACAGCGCGCAACTGGTCACGTCCTACCTCGCCGCCATGACGACGCGCGCGGCGGATCGCGCGGGCGCGGCGGCCTTCCTGGCCGTCCTGACCGCGCCCGAGGGGCAGGCGCGATTCCGCGCGGCGGGCTTTGCGGTTGGCTGACCCCCTGTTCGGCGCTGCTGCGCGTGGCATGATGCCGGGCAAGAACGACCAACCGGAGGAAGCACCATGAACCGCAGGCATCTGCTCGGCGCCGCCGCCGCGCTGCCGCTCACCGCCATCCGCCCCTCCGAGGGGCGCGCGCAATCCGGTATCTCGGACGGTGTGGTCAAGATCGGCGTGCTCGACGACATGTCGGGCGTCTTCGCCGACCAGCAGGGCATGGGGGACGTCGTCTCCGCCCGCATGGCGATCGAGGATTTCGGCGGGCGCGTGAACGGCATGCCCATCGAACTGGTCTATGGCGACCTGCAGAACCGCGCCGATGTCGGGCTCGCGGTGGCGCGGCGCTGGTATGACCAGGAACGCGTGGACGCGATCTTCGGCCTGGGGAATTCGGCAGTGGCGCTGGCGGTGCAAAACCTGGCGCGCGAGAAGCAGAAGATCGACGTGGTGATCGCCGCCGGCACCACCGACCTGACCGGGCCGGCCTGCTCGCCTTTTGGCGTGCACTGGACCTACGACAACTACGCCCTGTCGCGCGGCACGGTGGGCGCGGTCATGGCGGGCGGCGGGCGGCGCTGGTACTTCATCACCTCCGACTACGCCTTCGGGCATTCGCTGGAAGCCAACGCCACCGCGGCGATCCGCGGACTGGGCGGGCAGGTGGTGGGCAGCTCCCGCGCGCCGCTTGGCGAGACGGACTATTCGTCGCACCTGGTGCGTGCCGCGGGGTCGGGGGCGAACGTGGTGGGCATCGCCGCGGCGGGCACCGACTTCATCAACATCGTGAAGCAGATGGGCGAGTTCGGCCTGGCGCGCCGCGGCATCCAGCCGGCGGCGCTGCTCTGCCTGCTGACCAACGTGAAGGCGATCGGGCTCGACACCGCGCAGGGCATGGTCTTCACCGAGGCCTATTACTGGGACCAGAACGACCAGACGCGCGCCTTCTCCAACCGCTTCGCCCGCATCCATGGCCGCCCGCCGACCATGTTCCAGGCCAGCATGTGGGGCGCGGTCACGCACTACCTGAAGGCGGTGCAGGCGGCCGGCACCGATGCCGCGGCGCCAGTGATGGCAAAGATGCGCGAGACGCCGATCAACGACTTCATGACCAGCAACGGCAGCATCCGCGCCGATGGCCGCGTCATCCGCGACATGTACCTGATGCGCGCGAAGCAGCCCGCCCAGGCGCGCGGCGAATGGGACCTGCTCGAGGTGGTGCAGACCATTCCGGGCAACGAGGCCTATCGCCCGCTCGCCGAGGGCGGCTGCCCGCTGGTGAGGTAGGCCTCGGCCGCGCGGCGCGCGGCGTTCGCCGCCGCATGCGCCGCGCGGATCGGGCCCGGCAGGCGGCGCCCGTCGCAGGCTGCGCGCACAAGCGCCTCGGCCGTCTCCAGCGAGACGCGATGGCCGATCGAGACATAGATCGGCCGCGCCCCGCGCCGAATCCGCAGCGCGGTCCCGATGCGCTCGCCCTTCCACAGGAGGGGCGCGGCATCGCCGGCGTTCGGACCGGGTTCGCCCTCGCCGACCAGCCGCGATTTCGCGACGCCGATGGTCGGCACGTCCAGCACCACGCCGAGATGCGTCGCGAGGCCGAGCCCACGCGGATGCGCCAGCCCCTGCCCGTCCACCAGCAGCAGTCCCGGCTTCGGGTCGAGCCGCGCCCAGGCAGCGACCAGCGCCGGCACCTCGCGAAAGCCGAGATAGCCCGGCACATAGGGGAAGTCGGCGGCACGGCTTTCGCTTGCCGTTGCCATCAAGCCGCCCGCGGCATCTATCGTGACCACCGCCGCATGGACGCGCCGACGCGGGTCGAAGCGCGTGTTCGACACGTCGGCCGCACCGATCCGCGGTCGCGCCGGCAGGTCGTCGCGCGCGACCACGCGCGCCGCCATCTCGGCCTGCGCCGCGCGCGCCTGGGCGACGGTTCCAGGGAGCAGCCAGTGCGGCGGGATCTGCGGCGTCATCCGCCGCAGAGTGGCACGGATCAGAGGCCGCCGGCGAAGCGCAGCCGTGCGAGGATGGCATGCGACGTACCGCGCTGGCCCGTCTCGTCATCGACATACAGTGCATACTGGTAGCCGACATCGAGGCTGAAGCCGGAGCCGAGCTCGCGCCCGACCGATCCCTCGAACCAGTCCTGCGCGGGCACAGGATCGAGGCTGCGCTTCTGCCGCAGCTGCTGCCACGCCACGGTGCCGCGCCAGCGCCCGATGCGGTGCTGCAGGCCGAGCGTGGTGAAGGTAAGCCTCTCGCTTAGCGTGGTCTCGGCGGTGCCCGTGACGTCCTCGCCGGTGTCGGGATCGGTGGAGAGGGTCTCGACCTCGACGCGCGGGCGGCCGCCGGCGTTGCGGAACTGTACGCCCTCGGCGAAGATCAGGGTGGACTGCGCGGCGTTCCAGCGGTGCTCGTAGCGCAGACCCGCGGCATAGCCCCATTCGCGCGCCGTCCCGTCCGAGCCCGGTGCCTGGGAGATCACCGCCAGGTGGTAGGAGAAGCCGGGCAGGAACGGCATGCGGTCGCCGTCCAGCGCCACGGCAAAGTTGTTGAAGGTGCCATTGTTGCCTGGCCCACCCTGCGCCAGCGTGTTGCGGTTGTAGCGCTCGTAGCGCTCGTTGCAGCAGCGCCGCGGCGTCAGGTAGGTCCCGGTCAGGACGGTGCGGTCCAGGGTGAACACGGCAGCCGAGACGTCATGCGTGCCGAAGCGCGGGTCGTCCAGCCAGGTCCAGGTGCCGGCGATCCCGAGCGACTGGTCCACCAGGTAGACCTCATGCGCGCGGACATTGGCGAGGATGCCGGGGAAGTCATGGTAGCCGCGGCCGAAGGGCGCCACGAAGATGCCCGCCTGGAGCGACAGCGCCTGGTCCGGCTTCCACTGGACGTGGAGTTGCTCGAAGAACAGCGCCTGGCGGCGGAAGCCAATCACGCCGCCATCGGGGAAGCCGCCGGTCGAATCGCCCTCGCCGATCGGCTCGGTCACGAGCACGCCCTGGATGGAGAGGGTCTCGCTCAGCGACAGGCCCATGGCCACCTCGCCGAACAGGAAGACGCTGGCGCCGCGCCGCGAGGGGTCGCTTGCGCGCGTGGTACCGACGCCGATCATGCTCATGTCGATCTCGGCGTTGAGCTGCGGGAAGCGCACCTCCTGCGCGGCGGCGGGCAGGGCGGCGGCGATCAGCGCCGCGGCCATCAGCGCCCGGCTCATGCGGCGCCGCCGCGCATCGCCGGCACCAGCAGCCCGACATTATGGCGGAACATTGCCTCGTAGTCCGGCGCGGGGCCGCCAGGGCCGGACAGCGCATCGGCGAAGAGCCGCCCACCCACGGTGACGGCGGCCTCGGCGGCGATTCGGCGCAGCGTGGCTGGATTCGCCATATTCTCCAGGAAGACCGCGGTGATGCGCTGGTCGCGGATCTGGCGGATCAGCCGCCCGACCTCGGCCGCCGAGGGTTCGGATTCGGTCGAGACGCCCTGCGGTGCGAGGAACTCGATGCCATAGGCGGCGCCAAAATAGCCGAAGGCGTCGTGGCTGGTGACGACCCGGCGCCGTGCCTCGGGCACGCTCGCGACCTCGCTGCGCACCCAGCGGTCTAGCGTCGTGAGGCGCGCGGCGAAGGCCCCGGCATTGGCGCGGTAGGTCGCGTCGCCGCCGGGATCGGCGGCGGCGAGGGCCGCGGCGATGTTGCGCAGGTAGACCTGGCCGAAGCGCAGATCCTGCCAGGCATGCGGGTCGGGCACGTTGCGTGGGCCGACGCTGTGCGACTGCCGCCGCTCGGCGCCGCCATGGGCGTGGTTGTGCGCGTGGGCCGCCGTGCTGCGCGGGGTGATGCCCTCAGTGGCGGTGGCGACAGCGCCGCGGAAGCCCGCCGCGCGCACCAGACGGTCCATCCATGCGTCGAAGCCGAGGCCGTTACGGATGACGAGGCGCGCATCGCGGAGTACCGCGACATCCGACGGGCGCGGTTGGAAGCCGTGCGCATCGACGTCGGGGCCGGCGATGACGCGCAGCGCGATGCGATCGCCGCCGATGCGCGCGGTGATGTCGCCCAGGATGGAAAAGGACGCGACGACCGGCATCGGCGCGGCCTGGGCGACGGCGCGGGTGGCGAGCGCCAGCGCCGGGAGCGAAAGCAGGGAGCGACGGTTCACGGAGGCGTGCTTTCTAATATGTTATACTATAACGCTACTGAGGCCGTTCGGGGTTGGCAAGCCCTGGCCGTCGCAGGACCCCGCCCCGAGCCACGGCCGCGCGCCTGCCCTTGGGCACGCCGAAGGCGCTGGACCTCCTGTCAGGACGCCCACCCGGCCCCGCCGGCGGGTCTTGCCTCGCGGCCACCGTTTCCAAGCCGCAAGGGCCGGGGCCCGGGCGCAGTCTCGCCGCAGGCTCATCCCGCCGCGGCTTCACCGGCCAGGCCGGCCGACCGTCCGCCCCTCAGCGCCCAAAGAGCCGCCGCAGCCAGGCGACGATCCCGCCGCCGGTGATATCGCGCCGCTGGTGCGTCGCGTGCGGGCGGCGCGCCGGCGGCGGCAGGGCACTGGCCACCGTGTGCCGCCCGGCATCCTGCGCCGCCACCAGCCGGCGTTCCAGCGCGATCACCTGGCTCACCGCCTCGGGCGGGGAGAGGCGGGCGAGTTCGGCGGCGGTCGCTTCCGCATCCTCCCATGCCTCGGCCCGGCGCAGCGCATCGACGACGCGCACGGTCTGCTCGGCATCGAGCGGCGGGCCTGAGCGCCACAGCGCCACCGCCTCCTGCCGCCAGGCGCGCGCCAGCTCCGGCTTGCCGGCGTCATCGGCCACCCAGGCGGCCTGCAGGGTCGCCTCGGCGGCGGCATGCAGGGCACCGGTCTCCTCCAGCACATGCCCCCAGGCCAGGAAGCGGCGCGCCAGCGGCGGGTGCGAGGCATCGGCGATCAGCGCGCGAAAGGGTGCGGCCGAGACCGCCGCCGCCGCGGCCGGATGCGCCTTGGCGATGGAAGGCGCGGCATAGCCGCAATGCGGGCATTGCTGCAGCCAGCGCGACATGGTCGAGCGCACCGGCTCGCCCGGCCGCAGGTCGAGGTCCGGCGCCTGTTCGGGGGGCGGCGGGCGGAAGGCCGGCTGGCGGCTCTCACGCCCACAGACGCCGCAGGCGACGTGCCCGGCGGCGGCGGAACGCGGGGAGGTGGACGGCGTCTCGGCCATGGAACCGTCATCCTAGACCAGAAATCGCTGCGCCGGAATCGCGACCGCGGCGGGCGCCCCATTGCGAAGCAACGCCCGGTTGGGCACATGATCGCCGCCATGCCCCGCGGCGACCTTTTTCCCGACATCGCGCCTTACGAAACCGGCTTGCTGCCGCTCTCCGGGGGGCATGTCATGTATTGGGAGCAAGTCGGCAATCCGCGTGGACAGCCCGTGCTGTTCCTGCATGGCGGGCCCGGCGCCGGGGCGGGTACGGTGCATCGCCGCTTCTTCGACCCCGGGCACTGGCGCGTGGTGATCTTCGACCAGCGCGGGGCGGGCCGTTCGCGGCCGCTGGGCGAGCTGCGGGAGAACACCACCCCGCACCTGGTCGGCGATATCGAGACCCTGCGCCGCTTCCTCGGCATCGAGCGCTGGCTGCTGTTCGGCGGGTCCTGGGGTTCGACCCTCGCCCTCGCCTATGCGCAGGAACATCCCGAACGGGTGATGGGCTGCGTCCTGCGCGGCGTCTTCCTGGGCCGGCAGGAGGAAGTCGCATGGTTCCTCACCGGCCTGAAGCGGGTCTTCCCCGATGCCTGGGCGGCCTTCGCCGAGCATCTGCCGCCGGAGGAGCGCGAGGATCTGCTCGGCTCCTACCTGAAGCGGCTGTGCCACCCCGATCCGGCGGTGCACCTGCCGGCGGCACGCGCCTGGAGCCAGTACGAGGGGTCGTGCTCGACCCTGCTGCCTTCGCCCGAGACGGTGGCGTCCTTCGCGCAGGACCGCACGGCACTGGGCCTGGCGCGGATCGAGGCGCATTACTTCGCGCATGACCTGTTCCTGCCCGAGGAGGGGCTGCTCGGACGGGTCGGGCGGCTGGCGGGGATTCCCGCGGAGATCGTGCAGGGCCGCTACGACATGGTCTGCCCGCCCGAGACCGCCTTCGAACTGGCGGCAGCCTGGCCGGGCGCGCGGCTCACGGTGGTGCCGGATGCGGGGCATTCGGCGCTGGAGCCAGGGGTACGGACGGCGCTGGTGGGCGCGGTGGAGCGGTTCCGGCGGCGGTGACCGCGTGGTATGCTGTCGACGGTGGGTCCCCGTAGCTCAGCAGGATAGAGCACAGGATTCCTAATCCTGGGGCCGTGAGTTCGAATCTCGCCGGGGACGCCACATTTTCTCACCGTTTGCGGGAATCTATCCGACACCGCTGATTGTCCCCGGGATACGCGGGGGATACCTACGGCACTTCGTATCCCCGAGGGTTCGGCCGGGGCGATTGAGGCCGGGGCCAGCTTACCCCGTCCGCGGGTCGCCCCCCCTCGGCGCTCGGGGCTGGCCCCCCTGATTGCCTGGGCTATCCACATCCAGGCCATCGCACGCGATGTTCCGCGCGGATGTCCCCCCTCGTTGCGTCGTCCTATGGGGACCGTCCCCATGCGCCGGCTATTCAAACAACGCGCGCCCATGGTTCGGTCGTGGCCCTGCCCGCCCAGACACCCAGGAGGACGAGCGTGCCGACCCCGGATGACGCCAGCGGCCGCCAACCGATCCCGACGCACATCGGAGTTGATGGTGCCGAGGAAGCTGTCGCTTCGCGGAATCATCACCCGACGGCTGACGACACGCCCCCGGATGACGACGAAGACGACGAGCCGGAAACGCCCGAGGAGCAAACCGCAATCCTGCGGGCGGTGAAGGACAAGAGCGCGCTCGAACGGTACCACGCCGTGGCGTTCCTGTTCCCAGCACGGGAGGAGGATCGCGCGGCACTTGAGGACTCCATTCGCCGCGACGGCTTGTTGCAGCCGATCCGCCGCTGGCGCGGCAAGATTGTGGACGGATACCTGCGCCACGAAATCTGTGAGCGACTGGGGATCGAGGCGCGCTTCGAGGATCTCGACCCGGAGCTGCCCGAGGTGGAGATCATCGAACGCGTCTATGGGTGGAATTTCGCCCGTCGCCATCTAACGACGAGCGAGCGCACGCTCATGGCGACGATGCTGACCGATTTCCGTTCGTTACGGGAACGGGAGGGAAATGGGGCAAATTTGCCCCACCTCCTCACCGTCAAGATCGCGGCCAAGGTATTCAGGGTCAGCGAGCGCGGCATCAAGGAGATGCGGGCCGTGCTCAGGAGTCGCGAGGACGATCTGTTCCCAGAAGACGCGGCCGAGGGGAGCATCGTGGCATTGCTCCGCGACGTGATGCGGCTGCGGCGTCGGGATCGGGAAAAGGCGCTCAGGCGTTACGGCAATCACGCCCGTCGGCAGGTATTGAGACAGCAGCTGCTGCGACAAACCACGGCACGGCCACGAGAGGCTGCCGCGCAGGAGATCCCTGCGAAACGCCTTGCTGAGCGACAGATGGGCTGATTCGCTGAGCCTGGTGATGGCAGTTGTGAGGCGGAGATGGGTCAGCGTCGGATCGGACAGGCGAGCTTGGCGGAGGCGCTTCTGCCGGCAGGGGCGGGTTCCAATCGTCGTCTGGACTGCATTGTCGGCCTGATCGACTGGGCGCCGATGGAGCGCCTGCTGGCGCCGCTGCGCGCACCCACCGGCCGGCCCGGCTACCCGCCGCTGGCGCTGTTCCGCGCGCTGCTGCTGGCG
>NZ_JACADR010000090.1 GCF_016106005.1 Roseomonas rosulenta | reverse complement strand
CTCCCGCGCCGCCGGCCCCTCGCAGGCGCGGCGCTCCGCCAGCCAGGCGCGCTGCTGCGCCTGCAGCTGCGTGCGCTGCTCAGGCGTGGCGCGCTCCGTCGCCGTGCGCCAGGCCGCGGCGATGCGGCGGTCGAGCTCGGCCAGGTCGGCCTGGCCGCAGATCTGCCGTTCGTCCCAGGCGCGCGCGCGGGTGCAATCAAAGGAGGGCTGCGCCAGCGCGGGCAGCGGCAGCAGCACCAGGGCAGCGATCAGGATCCGCTTCATAGCCGCAACGGCAGCACATTCGCCCCCCCGAAGTCCACCACGCGCGCCGGGCTTTCCCGGGCGCCCATCCTGCGCCACCCTGCGCGGCCCAAGAGGACGGAGGAAACATGGCCGGGGCGCTGGATGGCCTGCGCGTGGTGGACCTGACGCGGGTGGTCGCCGGCCCGCTCTGCGCGCAGATGCTGGGCGACCTCGGCGCCGATGTCGCGAAGGTCGAGCGCCGCGGCGATGGCGACGATCTGCGCGCGCTCGGCCCGCCCTTCGTGCAGGACAGCGAGGACAGCACCTATTTCGTGACGCTGAACCGCAACAAGCGGTCCGTCTCGGTCGATTTCGCGCGGCCCGAGGGCGCGGCCATCCTGAAGCGAATGGTCGCGCGCACCGATGTGCTGATCGAGAATTTCCGCACCGGCACGCTGGCGCGCTACGGCCTCTCCTACGACGACCTGCGCGCGGTGAACCCGCGCCTGGTCTATTGCTCCATCACCGGCTTCGGGCAGGACGGTCCCTATGCCGGGCGCTCGGGCTACGACTTCGTGGCGCAGGCCATGGCCGGACTGATGGAAGTGACCGGCGAGGCCGACGGCACCCCGGGCGGTGGCCCGCAGCGCGTGGGCGTCCCGGTGGCCGACATGTTCACCGGCTTCGCCGCCACCGTTGCAATCCTGGCCGCGCTGCGCCATCGCGATGCCACCGGGCAGGGCCAGCGCATCGACGTGAACCTGTTCGAGACCATGGCCTCGCTCATGCAGGCGCCGATGTCCTCCTGGCTCAATGCTGGCAAGCTGCTCCAGCGCAGCGGCAACGAGGCGACCGTCGCGGTGCCCTACGGCGTGTTCGACGGGTCGGACGCGAAGTTCGTCATCGGTGTGCTGAACGACCGCGAGTTCGTGCGGCTCGCGGAGGCGCTCGGCCATCCGGAATGGGCCGAGGACCCGCGCTTCAAGCGCGCGCGCGACAGGTCGGAGCACCGCGCGGCACTGCTCGACCGCATGCGCACGCTGCTGCGCACGCGTCCCCGCGCAGAGTGGCTGGCGCGGCTGGAGTCGGCGAAGATCACCAGCGGCCCGATCAACACGGCGCGCGACGTCGAGGCCGACCCGCATCTGCGCGCGCGCGGGCTGATCGTGGAACTCCCGCACCACGCGGGCGGCACGGTGCGCGTGCCGGGCTCGCCGCTGCGGCTCGACGCGACCCCGGTGACGTATCGCCACGGCATCCCGGCGCCGGGCGGGGACACCGATGCGCTGCTCGCGGAGTTCGCCGGCATGGATGCGGCCGAGATCGCCGCCGCCCGCGCCGCGGGGATCGTGTGATGCGCGCCACGAGGAGGAACATCGCATGACCGGACTGCGCTTCGACCTTCGCGACCCGCCGCCCGGCGCGGCCGCACTGCGCGCCGAGGTCCGGGCCTTCCTGGCCGAGCACGAGCGCGCATGGACGCCCGAAGTGCGGGCGCGGTCCTGGATGGGTTTCGACCGAACCTTCACGCGCGCGGTCGGCGCGCGCGGCTGGATCGGCATGTGCTGGCCACGGGAATACGGCGGCGCAGAGCGCAGCTTCCTCGAACGCAACATCGTGCTGGAGGAGATGCTCGCCGCCGGCGCCCCGGTCGGCGCGCACTGGATCGGCGACCGCCAATCGGGTCCACTGATCCTGCGCCTGGGCACGGAAGCCCAACGCGAGAAGTTCCTGCCGGGCATCGCCCGCGGCGAACTCGCCTTCTGCATCGGCCTCTCGGAACCGGATTCCGGATCGGACCTCGCCTCGCTGCGCACGCGCGCGGACCGTGTCGGTGGCGGCTGGCTGCTGAACGGCCGCAAGATCTGGACCACCTTCGGCCACCTGTGTGATTGGATGATCGCGCTGGTGCGCACCTCGCCCGCACCCGAGGGCGGTTCGCGCCACCAGGGTCTGTCGCAGGTGCTGGTTGACCTGCGCGCGCCGGGCGTGTCCATCCGCCCGATCCGCGACCTGGTCGGCGAGGAAGGCTTCAACGAGATCACCTTCGACGACGTGCGCCTGCCGGAGGATGCGCTGGTCGGCCAGGAGGGCGCGGGCTGGGCGCAGGCGACGTCCGAGCTCGCCTTCGAACGCAGCGGGCCGGACCGCTACATGTCCTCCCACCCGCTGCTGGAAGCGGGGCTGGATGCCCTGCGCGCCGATGCGGCGGCGGCACCCGCCCTGGGGCGTGAAGTCGCGCGGCTCTGGACGCTGCGCGCCATGTCCACCGCCATTGCCGGCATGCTGCAGGACGGCGCCGACCCGGTGCGCCAGGCCGCGCTGGTGAAGGACCTCGGCAACGACTTCGAACAGGCGCTGCCGGGCGCCATGCGCGCGCTGCGCGACGTGGAGGCGATGCCTGAGCCGATGCGCCGCATGCACGACTACCTCACGCAGATCACACCCACCTTCTCGCTGCGCGGCGGCACGCGGGAGATCATGCGCGGCATCATCGCGCGCGAACTGGGACTGCGCTGATGATCGGCGCCGAACTCGCCGACCAGATGGCCCGCGCGCTGGCCGATGCGTCGGACGTGACCACGCTACGCCTGCTGGAAGCTGGCGCCTTCCCGCAGGCGGCGTGGGATGCGCTGGACGCGCTCGGCCTCGGCGCCGCGCTGGTGCCGGAAGCGCGAGGCGGCGCGGGGCTGGGCTTCGCGGATGTGATGCAGTTGCTCGAAGCGCTCGGCCGCGCCGGCGCGCCGGTGCCGCTGGCGGAAGGCATCGGCGCCGCGGCGCTGCTCGCCGCCGCGGGCATCGAGCCGCCGCCGGGCGTGCTGACTTTCGCTGCCGCCGGCGCGACGATCCCCTGGGGCCGCCACGCGGCACATGTCGTACTGGTTGATGGCGTGCGGGTCACGCTGCATGCCGCTGGATCGCTGCGTTGGGCCCATGGCAGCAACATCGCACGCGAGGCCCGCGACACGCCCACTGTCACCGGCGTACCGCTCGCCGAGGGCATGCTGCCGAACGCATGGGGCAGCGACGCGGCGCGTGCGTTGACCGCGATGCTGCGATCCGCGCAGATCGCCGGCGCGCTGCAGGCCGCGCTAGCGCTGGCAGTGGACCACGCGAACACGCGCAAGCAGTTCGGCCGTCCGATCGGGCGCTTCCAGGCGGTGCAGCAGCAGCTCGCGGTCTTCGCCGCGGAGGCCTCCGCCGCCTCCGTCGCGGCGTCCGCCGCCGCGCGCGCCGCCGACGCGCGCGGCCTGGCCGATGCCACCTTCGAGATCGGCTGCGCCAAGGTGACCGCCGGCGAGGCCGCGGCGAAGGGGGCGGCCATCGCGCACCAGGTGCTCGCCGCCATGGGCATCACCGAGGAGCACGCGCTGCACCACCTCACGCGCCGCCTGTGGTCCTGGCGCGAGGAGGGCGGGTCCGAGCGCTTCTGGTCCGCGCGCATCGGGGCGCTCGTGCAGTCCGCGCCCGGCCCGCTCTGGACCTTCCTCACGTCCCGCGACCAGGAACCTTCCGCATGACAGACTTCCTCAAGACCGAGCGCGACGGCCATGTCGTCACCCTCACGCTGAACCGGCCGGAGAAGCGCAACGCGATCTCCAGCGCGGAGGAATGCGCCGAGGTGGCGGATGCCTGCCGCGCGCTGAACCGCGATCCGTCCGTGCGCGTGGTGATCGTGACCGGCGCGGGCAGTTCCTTCTGCGCCGGCGGCGACCTCAAGGGCATGCGGGACCGCACCGGCATCACGCGCGGGGAGACCGGCGCCGAGATCCGCGAATCATACCGCTTCGGCATCCAGATGATCCCGCTCGCGCTCTACGAGATGGACATCCCGACCATCGCCGCCATCAACGGCCCGGCGATCGGCGCGGGGCTGGACCTGGCCTGCATGTGCGACATCCGCATCGCCTCCGAGGCCGCGCGCTTCGCGGAATCCTTCGTCAAGGTCGGCATCGTGCCGGGCGATGGCGGCGCCTACCTGCTGCCGAAGGTGGTCGGCATGTCGAAGGCGCTCGAGATGTCGCTGACCGGCGACCCCATCACGCCGGCGGAAGCGCTGGGCTGCGGGCTGGTGTCGAAGGTGGTCGCACCGGGCGACCTGATGGACGCCGCGCGCGACATGGCCGCCCGCATCGCGGTGAACCCGCCCCAGGCGGTGCGCCTGACCAAGCGGCTGCTGCGCGAGGGCCAGCACATGCGCCTCTCCGCGCTGCTGGAAATGTCCGCCGCGTACCAGGCGCTGGCGCATGGCACGCGCGACCACCGCGAGGCGGTGGATTCGATGCTGGAGAAGCGCGCGCCCTCCTTCGAAGGGCGCTGACGTCAGGCCGGGTCGAGCCTCAGCACCGCGCCATCGGGAGCATCCGTCAGCAGGTAAACGCGGCCGTCCGGACCCACCAGGACGTTGCGCAGCCGCGCCTTGCCCCAGAGCAGCCGCTCCTCGCCGGTCACGCGGTCGCCATCCGTGCTCAGGCGCACCAGGCCCGGCGTGTTCAGCGCCGCCACGAACAGGCTGCGCTGCCAGCCCGGAAGGGCCGCGCCGTCGTAGAAGGCGATGCCGGACGGGCTGACCGAGGGCACCCAGACATGGATCGGGTCGGCGATGTTCGGTGCGGAGGTGTCGCGCGAGATCCGCGGCCCCCAGTATTCGCGCCCGTGGCTGACCACCGGCCAGCCGTAGTTCTCGCCCCGGCGGATGACGTTGATCTCGTCCCCGCCGCGCGGGCCGAACTCCGCCTCCCACAGGCTGCCGGTCCAGGGATTCACGGCCAGGCCCTGCGGGTGGCGGTGGCCATAGGACCAGATCTCCGGCCGTACGCCCTGCTGGCCCACGAAGGGATTGTCGGCCGGCACGCGCCCGTCGCGAGTCAGGCGGATCACCTTCCCCGCTAGGTCGTCGAGCCGCTGCGCGCGCGCGCGCTCGTTCCGCTCGCCGGTGGACAGGTAGAGGTGCCCATCACGCCCGAAGACGATGCGGCAGCCGTAGTGCAGGCGGCCGCTGGCCTGCGCCGGCGTGGCATCGAGCACGCGGCGAATGCCGGTCAGCGCATCCCCGGCCGGCGAGAGCCTTGCGCTGACCAGCCGCGTCAGCGCGCCGCCTTCCACGGCCGCGGCCTGGCACAGGAACACCTCCCGCGTCCGGGCGAAATCCGGCGCGAGCGCGATGTCGAGCAGCCCGCCCTGGCCGGCCGCCTCGACCTGCGGCACGCCGGCGAGCGGCGGGGAGACGCGCCCATCCGTGCCGATCCGGCGCAGCCGCCCCGGCCGTTCGGTCACCAGAAGCGACCCGTCCGGCAGGAAAGCCGCGCCCCAGGGGTGTTCGAGCCCCTGCGCGAAGGTGGTGACGCGGAAGGTCGCGCGCTCCGAGGTGATGGGCGCATCCTGCGCCGCGGCCGGCGCGGCGAGCAGCGTAAGGGCGAGAAGGGTGCGGCGGATCATGGCGCGGAGGTGGTCCCACATCCCGCCGCGCGCAACCGTCCCGGGCTTCCGCCCCCGGCCATCCCGGTGCAGGCTCGGCGCATCGGAGGGAACGACACATGCAGGACAACACGCGCTTCGATGGCCGCGTCGCCATCGTCACCGGGGCCGGTTCGCGCGATTCGGGGACCAACGCCACCACGGTCGGGAATGGCCGCGCCATCTCGGTGCTGCTCGCCCGCCGCGGCGCGCGGGTGCTGCTGCTGGACGTCACGCAGGACTGGCTGCGCGGCACCGAGGACATGATCCGCGCCGAAGGCGGCACCTGCGCCAGCGCAGTCTGCGACGTCTCCAAGCCCGCCGACTGCGCCGCCGCGGTGGCCGAGGCGGTGCGCCTGTGGGGCCGCGTGGACATATTGGTCAACAATGTCGGCATCAGCGGCCCGCCCGGCGACGCCACCGCGGTGGACGAGGCCGCCTGGGACCACGCGATGCAGGTCAACGTGAAGTCCGTCATGCTCATGGCGAAATACGCAGTGCCCGAGATGCGCAAGCAGGGTGCCGGCGCGATCGTGAACATGGCCTCGATCGCCGGGCTGCAGGGCGGGCATCCGGGACTGCTCTACGCGACGACGAAGGGCGCGATCGTGCAGATGACGCGCGCGATGGCGGCGCATCATGGCGGCGACCTGATCCGCGTGAACGCGGTGGCTCCGGGCTATGTCTACACGCCGATGGTCGCCTCGCGCGGCATGAGCGAGGAACTGCGCCAGCAGCGCGCCAATTCCGGGCTGCTCAAGATCGAGGGCAGCGCCTGGGACGTGGCGGAAGCGGCCTGCTTCCTGGCCTCGCCCGCGGCGCGCTGGATCACGGGCGTAACGCTGCCGGTTGATGCCGGGCGGTCCGCCGGCAATGTCGGCGCCACGCCCAAGCCGAGCGGCCTGGTGCGCTGATCGCGGGCTTGACCGCGACGCGAACGAAGCACGAACATGGAAGAATGGACGCGCCCGAACGCACCCTGTCGGTCACCCGCGCCGCGATGCGCTTCTGCATTCTGCGCGGGTGGGCGCCGGTCGAGCAGGTGCCGCTGCCCGATGGCCGCCGCGCCGATATCCTCGCCCTCCTGCCCGGCGGCGACTTCGCCATCCTGGAGGTGAAGTCCTGTGCGCGCGACTACCTCACGGACGCGAAGTGGGAAGATTATCGCGCCTGGTGCGACCGGCTGTTCTTCGCGGTCGATCTCGACTTCCCGCAGGCGCTGCTGCCGGCGGATGCCGGACTGCTGGTGGCGGAGGACCGCGAGGCGGCACTGCTGCGCGACGCGCCGGAGCATCGCCTGGCGCCGGCGCGCCGGCGCGCGCTGCTGCACCGTGTCGCACTCCTCGCGGCGGGGCGGCTGGCCGCGATCATCGACCCGGCGGGGGCTGCCGAGATGCGCGCCGCGCTGCGCCTGGAATAGGCCCGCTACAGCGGCAGGATGATCGGCACCAGCAGAACGCTTAGCGCCATCACCGCAAGCGAGAGCGGCACGCCCACCTTGATGAAATCGGCGAAGCCGTAGTTGCCCGGCCCCACCACCAGCGTGTTCACCGGCGAGGAGACCGGCGTCATGAAGGCGGTCGAGGCGGCAAGTGCCACGATCATCGCGAAGGGATAGGGCGAGGCGCCGGTCTCCTTCGCGATGGCGAGTGCCACGGGCGCCATCAGCACCGCCGTCGCGGTGTTCGAGATGAACAGGCCGAGCATCGCCGTGATGACGAAGATCACTGCCAGCAGCACGCGCGGCGATGCCGCGCCGGCGAGCTCCACCACCGCATCGGCTGCGAGCTCGACGCCGCCGGTGCGCTGCAGCGCGATCGAGAAGGGCAGCATGCCCACGATCAGCACCAGGCTCTTCCAGGAGATCGAGTCGTAGGCGCTGGGCAGGTCCACGCAGCGGAAGATGCCCATCAGCAGGCAGCCGATCAGCGCGGCATGGACGTTGGTCACCCAGCCGCTGATCATCAGGCCGACCGTCAGCGCCAGGATGGCCACCGCTGCCGGGGCTCGCCCAGCCGCCGGCAGCACGTCGGCCCGTTCGGCGGGCATGTTGAGCACCACGAGGCCGTGGCTGTCGGCTTCCTGCTTCGCGATGTCGGACCAGAAGCCGGTCAGCAGCAGCGTGTCGCCGGCGCGCAGCTTCTCCTCGAGTAGCCCCTCGCCGACCGGCTTGCTGCCGTGGCGCAGCCCGATCACGGTCAGCCGGTGCTCAGCGCGGATGCGGGCTTCGAGCACGGTGCTGCCGACCAGCGGCGAATCCGGCGGCACGATCGCCTCGACCATGCCGATCTGCTGCGTGCGGTCGAAGAAATAGTCGCTGCCCTCGAGCGGCAGCACCTCGACGCGCAGCTGCTGCTGGAGCTGCCGGCCGCGCTCGGGCGCCGAGCGCGCATCGATCAGCACAAGGTCGCCCGCGCGCAGCTCGGCGGTGCCGTCGGGGCGGATAATCTCGGTGTCGAAGCGGGCCTGGCGCTCGATGGCGAGGATGTTGATCCCCTCCTTGCGCAGTTCCAGCTGCTCGAGCCGCCGTCCGACGAGCGGCGATTCGGCTAGGATGCGCACGCGGAAGGCGCGGCCCGTCAGGGCGTAGGTCTCCGCCCAATCGCGCAGGCTTGGCGGGCGATGGCTGTCGGTGCCGGGCGGCCGGCGGTCCGGCAGCAGGCGCCTGGCGAAGAGCATGTAGCCGATCGCGACCACCAGCACCGGCAACCCAAAGGGCGTGAAGGCGAAGAAGGAGAAGCCGGCATGTCCCTGGCGCACGAGCTCCGCGCTGACGACAAGGTTCGGCGCGGTGGCGACCAGCGTCATCATGCCGCTGATCAGCGCCGCGACTGAGAGCGGCATCATCAGGCTGGACGGCGCAGCGCCGGTCTGCTGGCAAATACGCAGCGCGATCGGGATGAAGATGGCGACCACCGCAGTGCCGCTCATGAAGGAGCCAAGCCCCGCGCAGGCAACCATCAGCAGGACCAGCAGCCGCGTCTCGCTGCCGCCCGCGCGCGCGCTCAGCATGTCGCCGATGCGCTGCGCGGTGCCGGTGCGCACCAGCCCCTCCCCCACCACGAACAGCAGCGCGAGCAGCACAACGGCGGGGTCGGCGAAGCCGGCGATCGCCTCGTTCATGGTCAGCACGCCGGTGAAGGGCAGCATCGCCATCATCAGCAGCCCGACCGCATCCATGCGCGGCCGGTTGATGACGAACATGACGATCGACGCGCCGAGCAGCGCGAGGACGAGGATGAGGTCTGTGGTCATGGCGGGTCCCGTCGATCAGCCGGCGCGCACGGCGATCAGCGGCCGCAGCGCGTCGGTCACGCCGGTCAGGATGATCTGGCAGCCGATGCACAGCAGTAGGAAGGCGGTGAGCTTGGTCGCGACCAGCGTACCCTGCGGGCCGATCCGCCGGGCGATCGCCTCGGAATAGGCATAGGCAAGCCAGATGCACGCCGCGACGGACGCGGCGACGAACAGCGAGGACAAGGCGCTGACCACCAGCACGCCCTGGGATTCGGTGGTGCGTTCAGCCCCCAGCGCGATGGAGGCGGCGATCGACCCCGGGCCGGTGGTCAAGGGCAGCGTGAGCGGGAAGAAGGCCATGCGCTCGATCGGCGCGGTGTCCATCGCAGCCGGTGCCTTCGATTCCTCCGGTGGGGCGCGCAGCATGACCCAGCCCGAGGCCGCTACCGCCAGCCCGCCGCCGATCCGCAGCGCCTCCAGCGAGATGCCAAAGAAGGACAGCACGCGGGAGCCTAGGAACAGCGCTACCACCAGCACGATGAAGGAGTTGATCGCGATCTGCCGCGCCAGGCGGGAGCGTTCGCGCGCCGTCAGCCAGCGCGTCATGTCGTGGAAGACGAAGGCGACGCCGAAGGGGTTGATGATGCTGAGCAGCGTCGAGAAGCCGAACAGCCAGAAGGACAGCGCCTTCGCCACCAGGAAGCCGTCGATCATCGCGCTGCCCCCCGGAGGGGGGCGGCGAGTGTCAGCGCAGCTCGATGGTCACGCCGGCCTCGTTGAAACGCCATTGGCCGCCGGCACGCTCGGTGCGCAGGCGCAGCTCGACGCCGGCCTGGTTGCGCAGGAAGCGCGTCTCGGGCCCGCTCGGCGCACCCTGCGTGCGCGGCACGACGCGTTCGGTGTAGCGGCCGGCGAAATCCTCGAGCCGGCGGAGGTTGAAGACCTCCCCGCGCGCCGACAGGGATGACACGCCCACGCTGCCGAATTCGATGCCGCGCACCGAGAAGCGATGTTCCTCGCCCCGGAAGTGCAGTCGCCCGCCGCCGATCGAGGTGCCAACCGCGAGCACGCCGACGCGCACCTGCTCGATCTCGATCGAGCCGTCGGGGTTGGGGTCCTGTCGGCCACGCTGCTGGGCGCGGGCCGGCGGCATGGCCAGACCGAGGCCGAACGTGGCCGCGGCGGCCAGGAAGGTGGCTCTGTTCAACCGGTCTCTCCGGGGCGATGACGGTGCCCCCCTTATGCCCCAAGCCGCGAGCGCCCGCCATCACAGGCCCCAGGGCAGCTTGAGGAGGTGCCAGCCCGCCAGGAACGCCGTCCAGATCACGCAGATGACCAGCACATACGGCAGCATCAGCGCGATGACGGTGCCCACCCCGGCATCCTTCTGGTACTTCGCCGCAAAGGTCACGATCATCGCGAAATAGGCGTTGAGCGGCGTGATCGAGTTCATCGGGCTGTCGCCGACGCGATAGGCGGCCAGCACCGCCTCCGGCTCGACGCCGAGCTGCATCAGCAGGGGGACGAAGATCGGCGCGAAGATCGCCCACTTGGCGATAGCCGCGGTGATGATGAGGTCGAGCAGGAAGACCACCACCACGAAGCCGAGCAGCAGCCACAGCGCATCGAGGTTCATCTGCTGCAGGATGCGCGCGAGGGAAACGGCCGCGAGCGTCGCCATGTTGGTGTAGTTGAAGAAGGCGATGAACTGGCTGATCACCAGCAGCAGCAGGATCAGCCCGGACAGGCCCATGATCGCCTTCTGCATGGCGGCGACCACGTCGTTGGTGCCCTTCATGGTACCCGCGCCGATGCCATAGGCCGCGCCGCAGACAAGGAAGATCAACGCGATCGACACGATCAGGCTGGTCATGAAGGGCGAATTGCCGATGATCGCGCCGGTCTCGGGGTTGCGCAGCGGCGCGCCGGGCGGCAGCACCAGCAGCGCGAGAACGCCGAACACCGCCAGCATGCCGTACAGCGCGTAGCGCAGCCCGCGATACTCGTCGTCGCTCAGCCCGGTCTCGCCGGGCACCACGTAATCGCCGGTATAGGGGCCGAGGCGTGGTTCGATCACCTTCTCGGTGATCAGCCCGATCACGATGGTGAGCAGCACCACGGAACCGATCGAGAACCACAGGTTCGCCGCAAGATCGATCGACTTGTTCGGATCGACCAGCCGGATCGCGTCGTTGGTGATCTCGGTCAGGATGCCATCGGTCGGCACGATCAGGATATTGACCAGGAAGGCCGAGGCCACCGCGGCAAAGGCCGCCGCGAGGCCCGCCAGCGGATGCCGCCCCACGCTGATGAAGGCCGCCGCGGCCAGGGGGATCAGCACCAGGTAGCCGGCATCCGCCGCGATGGAGGAGACGATGCCGACGAAGACCAGGATGTAGGTCAGCAGCTTGCGCGGCGCGACCACCACCAGCTTGCGGATCAGCGCCTTGACCAGCCCCGATTCCTCGGCGACGCCCACGCCCACCATCGCCACGATGATCACGCCGACCGCATTGAAGTTCATAAAGTTCTGGACGATTCCGGTGAACATGAAGCGGATGCCGTCCACCGTCAGCAGGCTGCGCGCCGCCGTGCTGGCCGGCTCGATCTCCCCGGTCGCGGGATTATAGGCCTGGTAGCTGACCCGCACGCCCAGCAGACCGAGCACGGCCGAGAGCACGATCACGATGGCGATCAGGTAGACGAAGATCATCACCGGGTGCGGCACGCGGTTGCCCACGCGCTCGACCGCGTCCAGCACCTTCTGCATCGCCGTCTTCGGCGCTTCCGTCGTCGTGCTCATGTCAGTCCGCCAATGCGTGAAGAATGCGCGCCCAGGAGCGGATGCCCTTCTGGAAGCTGGTGAGGTTGTACTTCTCGTTCGGGCTGTGGATGCGGTCGTCATCGAGCCCGAAGCCCGCCAGCACCACATCCATTCCCAGCGAGGTCTTGAGCATCTGCGTCACCGGGATCGACCCGCCGCCGCCGATGAACACGGCCGGCCTGCCCCATTCGGCGGTGAGCGCATCGCGCGCCTTGCCGAAGGCGGGGTTGTCCACTGGGAAGGCAATGGCGCGGCCCGAGCCGTGCTCCTTGAACTCGGCGCGGCAATCGGCGGGCAGGCGGGCCAGGACGTGCGCGCGGAAGGCGTCGCGCACCTTGTGCGGATCCTGGTCGAAGACCAGGCGGAAGCTGACCTTGGCGGAGGCCACCGCGGGGATCACGGTCTTGAATCCCTCGCCCTGGTAGCCGCCGCCCATGCCGTTGATCTCGCAGGTCGGGCGCGACCAGGTCTGCTCCAGCACGGACCGCCCGCGCTCGCCCGCCGGCACCGACAGCCCGACGGCGCCGAGGAAGGCCTTCTCGTCGAAGCCGAGCGTGGCCCATTGCGCGACAAGTTCGGCCGGCGGCTCCGGCACACCGTCGTAGAAGCCAGGCAGCGTCACGCGGCCCGTCTCGTCGTGCAGGTCGGCCAGGATGCGCGCCAGCACGCGGTTCGGGTTTGCCGCCGCCGATCCGTAGAAGCCCGAATGCAGGTCGCGGTCGGCGGCGTGGATGGTCACTTCCTCGCCGCACAAGCCGCGCAGCATGGTCACGATCGCCGGCGTGCGCGCATCCCACATGCTGGTGTCGCAGATCAGCCCGATATCCGCGCGCAGCTCCGCCGCGTGCTCGGCCAGGAAGGCGGGCAGGCTGGCGCCGCCCGATTCCTCTTCGCCCTCCAGCAACACCGTGACGGGGATCGGCAGGCGGCCGGTCACGGCCTTCCAGGCGCGGCAGGCCTCCACGAAGGCCATGAGCTGGCACTTGTCGTCGGCGGATCCGCGGCCGGTGATGATCTTCGTGCCGTCCGGCAAGGTCTGGATGGTCGGCTCGAAGGGATCGCGGTCCCACAATTCCAGCGGATCGACCGGCTGCACGTCGTAATGGCCGTAGAACAGCGCCGAGCGCCCGGGCGCGCTGCGGTCATGCGCGACCACGATGGGATGGCCCGGCGTTGCGCGCGCGCTCGCCTCGAAGCCGATGCTGCGCAGGTCCTCCGCATGCCATTCGGCGTTGCGGTGGCATTCCTCGGCATAGGCGGGGTCAGTCGAGATCGACTTGATGCGCAGCACGGCGAAAAGCCGCCCCAGCGCCGCATCGGCATCGGCGTCGATCCGGGCAAGGACGGCCTCGAGCTGATCCATGCACTTCCCCCCTCGCGGATTCGCCGCCGCGCCGCGCGACGATATCCGCTTTTTCCGCGGCCGGACTATTCCATTCGTTCCAGCATTTGGCCGTGCGTCCGCCGTGCTACCGCGGCGCCGAGGGGTCGATCGACCCGATCGGGCGCAACGCGTCGAGCCACCGCCCGCCCTGGCGCCCCTGCGCCTCGCCATAGGCAAACAACGCGCGCATGTACGCCGTCTCGAAGGGCTGGTCGCGCGTCTCGGTGAAGTCGGTGCCGATATAGGCCAGGCGGAATCGCACGCCGTCGCGCTGCGAGGTCAGGTAGACGCGCACGATGTCGTTCACCGCGCTGAAGTGCAGCAGGGTGGAGGCCGCCCGCCCGGTGATCGAGATGATCGACCGGTTGGTGCTGGACCATTCGGTATCGAGCCGCCCGTTGCGCACCACCCAGGCGGTGCGTTCGCGCAGCCGCGGCGCGCCGGCCCCGCGCAGGTCGATCCCCGGCGGATAGAGGAACAGCTGCAGCGCCGCGCCGCCATCCACGTGCATCTCCTGGTAGGCGCGCCCGCCGCTCTCGACATTGACCAGCACCGGCGGGAAGGCGCCGGGGATCGAGGCGGAGGCGAGCAGGATGCGCCGCACGAGCTCCAGCGCCTCCGGGCGCCCGCTCGCGGCGATGGCGCCGATGTTCCAGAACACGGGCCGACCGAGGTCGAGGTTGGTCGTGCCGATCAGCAGCAGCCGGCCGCGGGCATATTCGCGCGCGATGCCGGCCATCAGCGCCTCGTTCACATGACGCTCGATCAGGCGATAGAGCGGCGAGGTGTCGGCCAGCGCCTCGCCGAACAGCAGGGCGCGCAGCTTGCTGCCGATCACCAGCACGTCGGTCGGCGCGACCTCGGTGAACACCTCGCGCAGCTGCGGGTCATAGTCGGGGCCCATGAAGGCGAAGGGCGCGATCAACGCGCCGGCCGAAACGCCGGTCACCAGGTCGAAGGAGGGCCGCTGGCCCGAGGCCGTCCAGCCCACCATGAGCCCGGCGCCGAAGGCGCCGTTGTCGCCGCCGCCCGACAGCGCCAACAGGTTCGATGGCGGGAGCCGCCCGCGTGCCCCGGGCGGCAGCGCCGCAACCTGGCGCTCCTGCATCATCAGCCATTCGCGCGACAGCGGCGCGGTGTCAGCGTCGAGCCAGAAGCGCGCATTCTGCAGCCCCAGGATGGGCAGTGTCTCGGTGGCGCGCAGCGGCGGCGGATCGAGCCGCGCGATGCTGCCGCAGCCGGCCAGCGCCAGCAGCA
Organism: Roseomonas rosulenta; assembly: GCF_016106005.1. Classification (GTDB taxonomy): domain Bacteria; phylum Pseudomonadota; class Alphaproteobacteria; order Acetobacterales; family Acetobacteraceae; genus Neoroseomonas; species Neoroseomonas rosulenta. The sequence continues at coordinate 1,620 of NZ_JACADR010000090.1, read as the reverse complement.
GGAACGGCACCAGCCACAGGCGTCGCATCACGGACAGGCTCATCGGGCGTCTCGCTCCTGCCAGGACCTTCCGCCAGCGGGTCTCGCGGCGCGGGACGCGGCCCTGCATCCTAGGTCGCGCCGGCGGATGCCGGGAAGCGGCCTCTGCGCGACAGTTGCGCGACACCCGGCGGCGGGGCGCGCCACAGACGCTCAGAACCGCGCGATCGCCGCGAACAGCACGCGGTTCGCGATGGCGTGCCCGAACCCCGCCGACCCGCCGGCCTGCGCGCCGCCGAACAGGTCGCGCCGGGTGAACAGGTATTCGATGCCGACATCGAGCCACCCGCTGTTGAACACGCCGTTGCTCACCGTGCCGAAGGGGCTCCAGATCAGGTTCGCGAAGACCTGCTGGTACTCGCGATTGAGCGAGGTCGCCGCCGCCGAACCTGGCGCGAAGCTCATGGCGTAGCCGGGGAAGTCGCTGCGCGCATAGGCATAGGTGACGTTGCTGCGCAGCTGGTCCGTCCAGAAGCGCCGGTAGGCGATGGTCGCACCATAGGTCGGCACGGGATCGAGCCCCGCCTGCAGCACACCCGGCAGGCCGAGGTCGGTCAGCGCGTCCTGCCCGGAATTCTGCCCCGCAAAATACCGCCCGATGCCCTCGCCATAGAAGGCCATGCCGACGATCTCATCCGGGCCGAAGGCCTCCGCCAGCCAGCGCATCGGCAGCCGCACCAGGCCCGAGACACCCCAGGCCAGCGCCGTGTCCGAGACGGGCGCGATGCCCGCCGCAGCCGTGCCGTCGGTGCGCAGTTCCAGCTGGCGCAGCAGCGCGCGGCCCATCACCTCCGCGCCATCGTGCCGCCAGCTCACGCGCGCCAGCAGGTCGGGCACCGAATTGAAGGCCGGGCTGGCGCCGCCATCGAGGCTGCTGCCCGGCGTGAAGGCACCGGCGGCGGAGGTATAGGAGGTCTCCGGCGCCTCGACCGAGATCATGCCCATCACGCCGTTCCCGCGCGGCGGCCCCCAAGTCACGCGCAGCTGCGCCTGGCGGATGAAGGACTGGTTCAGGTTGGTGGCGTCGATCAGCGTCTCGAAGACGCCCTCGTTCCACAGGCTGTTGGCCTGGCCGATCAGCACGCGCAGGCTGTCGTCGCCGAGTTCCGCCCAGGCCTGGCGCAGCCGGAACACCGCATTGGTGGAGGTCGGGGACCCGCCGCCGAAATCGCCCTCGAGCCGCGTCTCCAGCGTGCCCCAGCGCGTCAGCGTCTGGGTGTCCAGGCCGAAGCGGCTGAATCGCGCGGTCATGCCGAAGTCGCCGCCCTGCGCGTCGGCCGGGCTGCCGGCCAGCGGGATGGTCTGCGGCGGCGGCGCGTCGGTCTGGTTGCGTCCGCCGAAATCGTAGTACCCAGTCAGCTTAGCGAAGCCGTAGAGGCGCACCTGCGTATCGGTGCCCGGCACGCGAAAGGCGATGCCCTGCAGGTCGGAACGCAGAGCGTCGCCCGTGGCCGTCTGGTCGCCCTGCGCGCTCGGCGCCTGAAGCCCGGCGACGTTGGGCGCGAAAGGCGCGGGTGCGGCGGCGAGTGCCGCCTGCGCAGCGCGCGCCTCGGCCGCGGCGGCGCGGGCCTCGGCGGCGGC
>NZ_JACADR010000009.1 GCF_016106005.1 Roseomonas rosulenta | reverse complement strand
CCGCGGCGGCGGGGCTGGCGGTGCTGCTGCCGGCCTCGGTCGCGCTGCTCGCCGCGGGGCTGGCGGGCGGGACGGCCGCCTTCCTGCTGGGGCAGCGCCGTGGCGCAGGCTGACCTTGCCCTGGCACTGACGGCCGCGGCCTGCCTGGCGCTGCGCCTCCTTGGCGTGTGGCTGGCCGGGGGACTGAGCACCGACCATCCGGCGATCGCCTGGGCCACGGCGGTGGCGCAGGCGACACTCGCGGCTTTCGTGACGCTCGCGATCGTGGCGCCGGCGGGCGCACTGGCGGAGGTGCCGCTGGCGGCGCGGCTCGCGGGGCTCGCAGCAGGGGTGCTGGCGTGCCTCGCGATGCAGAGGCGGATGCTGCCGGCGCTGATGGTGGGGCTGGCGACGATGCTGGGCGTTCGGGCGATGATGTGAGAGCGAGCGGACCTTTGCGCCCCTCGTGCTGCCCCCTACCCGGGGATGATCAGCCTTGCAGCACGCCGTGCTGGCGCAGGAAGGCTAGCAGCTCCAGCAAGGGCAGGCCAAGGATGGTGGCATGGTCGCCCTGCACGCGGGTGAACAGATGAATGCCAGGACCTTCCAGACGATAGGCTCCGACCGAACCCAGCAGGCGATCGCCTTCCAGCGCCAGGTATTCGTCCAGGAAGTCTTCGCTGAACGCGCGCATCATGAGGCGCGGCACTGCCACGTGCTGCCAGATGCGGCCGCTATGGCGATGGCAGACGACGGCGGTGACCAGTTCGTGCGCACGGCCGCGCAGTGACAGAAGCTGTGCACGCGCGGTGTCCATGTCGGGCGGCTTGTCATACCAGCGGCCCTCGCAGACCAGCAGTTGGTCGCAACCGATCACCAGCGCCTCGGGATTTCGGCGCGCGATCCGCTCGGCCTTGGCGTCGGCCAGCATCAGCGCGGCATCAGCCGCTGGTATGCCCTCGGCCTGCGCCCCGTCCTTGATGGCAGCCTCGTCCACCGCAGCGGGTCTCGCCTCAAAGCGCAGGCCCGCGCCCTCGAGCAATCCACGACGCGCCGCCGAGGCCGAGGCGAGCACCAGCGGCGGCGAATCAGCCTGGATCATGCCCCGGCGCCGCGCACGCCCAGCACGCTCGCGGCGGGATCGTCGGGGGGCGGCGGAGCGGCGGCATCCTTCCGGCGTGCATGCCACGCATCCATCAGCTGCAGCACCGTCGCCGCGGTTTCCTCGATGCTGCGGCGGGTCACGTCGATCACCGGCCAGCCGCGCGCCGTGCAGAGCCGCCGCGCGGCGACGATCTCCGCCTTCACAGCCTCGGGGTCGATGTAGTCGGTCGCGTCCTGCCGCACCCCGCCGGCACCGATGATCTTGAGCCGGTGACGGCGGATGTCGATCAGCGCATTCACTTCGATATAAAGGCCGACCACCGGGCAGGGGGGGTTCTCCAGAGCGTCGGGCAGGCCCGCACCTGGCACGATCGGTACGTTCGCCGCCTTGATGCCGCGGTTCGCAAGATAGAAGCAGGTCGGCGTCTTCGAGGATCGCGACACCCCTACCAGCACCACGTCGGCGTTGCGGATGCCGAGCGTGCCCTGGCCATCATCGTGGCTCAGCACGTAGTGCATGGCATCGATACGGCGGAAGTAATCGGCATCCATGACGTGCTGTGCCGCGCGCTTTTCCTTCGCGCGCGCGCCCAAGGCCCCCTGCAGCAGCTCCATCACGGGGTCGAGCGGCGAGAAACAGGGCAGGCCAAGGCGGCCGCAGTGTTCTTCCAGCGCCAGGCGCAGGCTGGAATCGACCAGGGTGTAGAGCACCGGGCCGGGTTCGTGCTCCATCCCCTCGAGCACGCGATCAAGCTGCAGGCGGGAGCGCACCAGCGACCAGCGGTGATGGATCACGTGATGGTCGTCGAACCGCGCGAGGGTGGCGCGGGCGATCGAGTTCAGCGTCTCCCCCGTGGAGTCCGAGACGAGATGCAGGTTGATCTGGCGGTGGATCATCTTGGGGACGATAGCGTGCTTCGCTGTGGATGACGGGGATGGAATCATGACGGCTGGCCGTGCGGCTGGACATGGTGAATCGCCGGCACTGTTCCATCCGCCCGGGATAATCCAGGCGCCGACCCGGGGGATGGTGTGGACAGGCCGGGGAAGGCCAGGACTGACCTGGGCTTCGAGCACAAGCGCCCCGGTGGACAAGCCGCGACACGGGCCGGGGATGACCTGCATCCCCGTCATCCACACCCCCAACAGCCTTCACACCCTTCCTTAAAACCTGATTCCTTGCGAAGGGTTGGTCATGGACACTGAACGCCCGACGATCCCGGCCAAGCCCCTCCTGCGTGCCCTGGGTGGCGAGGCCGTATGGCCTCCGCCCGCCTGGCTGATGCGCCAGGCCGGGCGCTACCTGCCGGAATACCGGGAGTTGCGCGCCCAGGCGGGGGATTTCATCAGCCTCTGCACCACCCCGCCGCTCGCGGCCGAGGTCACGCTGCAGCCGATCCGTCGCTACGGCATGGAAGCGGCGATCCTGTTCTCGGACATCCTGATGATCCCCTGGGCGCTCGGCCAGCCGCTGCGCTTCGCCGAGGGCGAGGGGCCGCTCCTCGAGCCGCTGCGGACGGCGGAAGCGATCGCGGCCCTTGACCCGTCCGTGGTTGTGGCGCGCGCCGCCCCGGTCTTCGAGACAGTGTCCCGTGTACGCGAAGGCCTCGCGGCCGAGGCACCGCGCACCACGCTGATCGGCTTCGCCGGCGGGTGCTTCACGGTCGCCTGCTACATGCTGGAAGGAAAGGGCAGCAAGGAATTCCCGACCGCGCGCAGCCTCGCCTACCAGGATCCGGCACTGTTCGGCCGGCTGATCCGCACCCTGCAGGAGGCCACGGTGGAATACCTCGTGGCGCAGGTGGAAGCAGGCGCCGAGGCGCTGATGATCTTCGATTCCTGGGCCGGGATGCTCTCGCCGGGCCAGTTCCGCCGCTGGGTGATCGAGCCGACCGCCGCCATCACCCGCGCGCTGCGTAAGCGCTGCCCAGGCATTCCGCTGATCGGTTTCCCGCGCCTCGCCGGGCCGCTGCTGACGGATTACGCGGCGCGGGCGGGGGTAGATGCGACGGCGATCGACACCTCGATGGACCCGCGCTGGGCGGCGCAGGCCGTGCCGGCGACGATGGCACTGCAGGGCAACCTCGACCCGCTGGCGCTGGTAGCGGGCGGGGCCGCGCTGGAAGCCGAGGCGCGGTCAATCCTGGGCGCGATGCGTGGGCGCCCTTACGTCTTCAACCTGGGGCATGGCATCGTGCCGCAAACCCCGCCGGAGCACGTGACGCAGCTCATGCGGATCCTGCGCTCGGCCTGAGAGGCGGCTACCGCGCCCTGGCGCGCCGGGCCCAGCGCATGCCAAGGATTCCCCCAGCTACCGTGCCGGCGACGCCGCCCACAGGGCCGATCAGGAAGATCGCCCCCATTGCGAAGGCGCCTTCGGCCTGGCTGACATGCGCCATCTCGCCATAGATCAGCACGGCAGCAGTAGTCGCGACCCAGCCGATGACCAGGCCGAGGACGATGCCCAGCAGGATGCGCATCAGGGTGCCCCGGCGAAGGGCGGCTTCAGCCAGAGCGAGTCCTTCACCTTCGCCTGCAGGAATGTCGCATGATCGGTGGCCTGCGGCTCGCTCACCAGGATGGGTCGCGGAGTCCAGGCGACGGTTTCTCCCACTGCGAGTGTCTCGGCGCGGCTGGCCAGGGCAGCGGCCAGCTCGAAGCCTGGCTGCTTGCCGCCCATGAGTTCGAGATAGACCTCGGCCAGCAGCCGACAATCCAGGATGGCGTTGTGCGAGCTGCGCATGGAGTTGTCGACGCCCAGGCGCCGGCACAGCGCGTCCAGGCTGTTCGGCATGCCGGGATAGCGCTGCTTGGCCAGTGCCAGGCTGTCGATCATGCGGCCGCGATCCAGCGGCTGGACGCCGCAGCGGCGGAATTCGGCGTCGAGGAAGCCGAAGTCGAAGGGCGCGTTATGGGCAATGATCGGCGCATCGCCCAGGAAGCTGACCAGCTCCGCGATGATATCGGCGAAGCGTGGCTTGCCTGCCAGGTCACCGTTGGTGAAGCCATGGATCCGAGTGGCCTCGGCCGGAATGTCGCGCTGCGGATCGACCAAGCGGTGGAACACGGCGCCGGTCGGCAACAGGTTCACGAGTTCGACCGCCGCCACCTCGATGACGCGGTCGCCTTGCAGCGGGTCGAGGCCGGTGGTCTCGGTATCGAGGATGATCTGCCGCATGGCCGGATGCTACCAGCGCGGCGCGCATGCTGGAATCCCGCGGTCAGGGCTTGCTGTGCCGGAGCCGGCCGATGATGCGCCGAATCGCCGCCTGGGCGAAGAAGCGGCTGAGGCCGGTCCGCACCACATGATCCGCGCGGCGCCTCTTCTGTCCATCCGGCATCTGGCGCGCATGGATGGCGGCAAAGCGATCGGCAGTCATGCCAGGCCGACGCAGCACCCGCGCGCGTTGCACGGCAAGTGGGGCGGAGACGACGATCACCTGGTCCACACGCGCCTCGCCAGCATTCTCGAACAGCAGAGGCACGTCCAGCACCACCACACGGGCGCCGCCGCGGCGCGAACGGGCGAGGAAACGGCGTTCCTCGTCACGTACCAATGGCCAGACGATCGCCTCGAGGCGCTTCAGCGCAGCGGCATCGCTCAATACGGCACGGCGCAGCGCCTCCCGGTCCACTCGGCCGTCCGGCACGCTACCGGGGAAGGTTGCGGCGATCGCCGCCACGGCACGGCCGCCGCGCGCCTGCAACCGGTGCACCGTCGCGTCGGCATCGAAGACCGGGATCCGCAGGCGCCGCAGCGTGGCAGTCGCGGTGGACTTCCCCATCCCGATGCCGCCGGTCAGGCCAAGGATGATCATCGGGGTGGAATATCGGCTGCGACCACGGCGCGGAGGCCGGCATCGACGATCGGGGCTACGCCGAACCAGGCCTCGAAGCCCGGGCGTGCCTGGTGCAGGAGCATGCCCAGCCCGTCCACGGCACGCAGGCCGCGGGCACGGGCAGCCGCCAGTAACGACGTCTCGAGCGGAACATAGACGATGTCGGCGACCACGGCCGCAAACGGCAGTGCGGCAAGGTCGATCTCCAGGGGCGGCTGGCCCTGCATGCCGAGCGAGGTGGTGTTCACGAGCAGCGCGGCGTCGTCCACCGGAGGGGCATCGGCCACCGCCACCGCCCCGCCAAGGTCACGCGCGAGGGCCGCGGCACGGTCGCGCGAGCGGTTGACCAGCGTGACGCGCGGGCAGCCGGCAGCGAGCAGGGCGGCAGCCACGGCGCGTGCGGCCCCGCCAGCACCCAGCAGCACGGCCGGCCCGTCGGCTGGCTGCCAGCCCGGCGCACCCTCCCGCACGCTTTCCAGGAAGCCAAATCCGTCGGTGTTCGAGCCCTCGATGCGGCCGTCACGGAACACCAGGGTATTCACCGCGCCGGCCCGTCGCGCCGTGGCGTCCACCACGTCGCACACAGCGAAGGCTGCCTGCTTGTGGGGGATGGTCACATTCGCGCCGCGAAACCCGAGATCAGCCAGCGCGCGCACCGCCGCAGCGAAACGGTCAGGATGCACCGGCAGCGGCAGGTAGGCGCCATCGATGCCCAGCGTTGCCAGCCAATGCCCATGCAGGCGCGGTGATCTGGAATGCGAGACGGGCCAGCCGAGAACCCCGGCAAGGCGCGCGTGACCGGTGAGAAGGCGCATTCGCGCAGCAAGCCCGGCCGGTGGATGACATGCAAGAGGGCGGACACCGGCATCGGCGCCGGGCTGCATGATTCGGTGGGCCATGCTTGCCCCTCGAGAGCGGCAACTCCTGGAACGAATTCCGATCCGTAATGTTGCGAACCGGTGGCAGCGTTGAAGCCGGCCGGCTTGGCTTTGGTGCCGTGGTCAGCCTGTCATAGGACATCCTTGAGGCACATCGCCTGGATGGCGGTGGCACGGCTACGGAAGCCGCCACGCGCCTGCCGGGTGTTGCCATGGTGCGGGTCCAGTGGCGGGGGGCGTAAGCCCGCGGTGCCGGTACCGCCACTGGTGACGATACTTCGCCGCAGTAGCACCACACCGGCTGCCGGACCCGTGTGGCACGTGCTGCAGGACCTTGCAGCGATGTTGGTGCGCGAAGCGCTCGACCGCGTGGCGCGCCAGGCCCAGGGACGCAGCCAGGCGCGGGGAACCGGCGCGCGGTCCCGCCAGCTGGACATGGGATGCGGCGGGACCGCTGTTGCCCACCGCGGGAGATCCAACCTGATGTTCAGATCAGGTCGGATATCGCCGTGGCAGCCTATTCGGCCGGCAAAGCAGCCGGGCGCGCGGTTTCAGCGAATTCGGGCGCCCGGGCCCACAGTTCCGGCTTGAGCTCCTCCGGCCGGTCGGGGAAGGCGAAGGCACAGACCAGCGTGATCATCGCGAAGCTGCCCAGCATCAGCATCGCGACCGCGAGCGAGCCGGTCGCCTCGTGCAGGAAGCCCACCAGGGGGGACGCAATCGCGGCGCCGAGGAAGCCGACGGTGAAACGGATCGAATACAGCTTCGCGCGCAGAGGCGGGGCGATGTAGCGCGCCGTCATGGTCTCGTTCACCGTGACCTGGCCGAAGACACAGGCTGCGACCAGGCCCGCAACCGGCAGCACCAGCCATCCATCCAGAAAGGACAGCGCGAGGAGCCCCGGCACCACGGCGATGCCGAGCGGCATGAACACGCGCCTCAGCGTGGTGCGGTCGATGATATGTCCCACGGTGTATTGCGTGAGCCCGCCGCAAATGGTGGCGAGGAAGGCCAGCAGACCGACCACCGGCAGCAGGTCCGGGCTATTGGCCAGGCGTTCCTGCATCAGCTTCGGGATCAGCAGCGTATAGGCATTGAAAACGAGGCCCGAGACAGCGGCGATCGACATCAGGATCAGCACGGCGCGCCGCACCACGCTGCGCGGGATCTCGGGGAAGGGCCGCGCGCCACCGCCGGCCTTCACCGCGTCGAAATCGGGTTCGCGAGCATAAAGCAGCCCGACCGCGAAACAGACCACCCCCGGGATGATGAAGGCCCAGCGCCAGCCCAGCGCGGCCGCGACGAAGGCGGTGACCACAGGCGCGGTGGCGACGCCGATATTGCCGAAGACGCCGTTGATGCCCATGGCGCGGCCGACCTTCTCGCCCGCAGCCTCGACCAGTACCGCGGTGCCGATCGGATGGTAGATGGCGGCGAAGCAGCCCATCAGGCCAAGCGCGACGCCGATCGTCACCGGGCTGTTCATCAGGCCGGCCACGGCCATGAAGAAGCCGGTGCCGAGGAAGAAAGCGGTCATCAGCGCCCGCCGGCCGAGCCGGTCAGCGAGCCAACCCATCGGCAGCGCGCCAAGGCCGTAGGTGACGAACATCGCCGTGCCCAACGCCAGGATCGGTCCGTAGTCGCCGCCAAACATCGCGCGATCCTGGGTGACCATGGCCAGCACCGCAGTGGCCAGGATCAGCAGGCAGTAGTGGGTGAAGCTATGGGCGGCGTTGATGAACACCACCTGGCGCTGGGCCGCGGTCATGGCTGGTCCTCGATGCCGGGACTTCCGCCCGGGTGTCGCGGCAGGCTAGCCTCGGCCGCATGGCGACGTCAGGCCAAATGCTGTCGCGGAATGGCCAGGCTCCGCGGCGGGACATCCCGCAGGACCGGGTGGACCGGCCATTGGCCGCCTTCGCGCGCGACTACGCCGAGGGCGAGACGGTGCCGCGCCACAGCCACGACCGGGCGCAGCTGCTCTATGCGACGGCCGGAATCATGCGAGTGACCACCGATGCCGCGCGCTTCACCGTGCCGCCGGCGCGTGCGCTGTGGATCCCGGCCGGGCTGCCCCATGCGGTGGCAATGCCGCGGGGACTGGCGATGCGGGCCTTGTTCCTCCGGGCCGATGCCGCCGGGGCGGGGCCGGCGCATCCCGCGGTGCTGTCCGTGGCGCCCCTGCTGCGCGAACTGATCCTGGCCGCCTGCGCCGAACCACTGGAATGGGACGAGAAGGGACGCGGCGGGCATCTGGCCGCGCTGATCCTCGAGGAGATCGCCCGCGCGCCGACCCTGCCGCTGGCGGTGCCGCAGCCGCGGGACGCGCGGCTGCAGCGCCTGGTGGCCGCGTTGGCGGAACGGCCCGACAGCGCGCTGACGCTCGAGGCATGGGCGGAACGCACCGGGGCGAGCCCGCGCACCCTGCGCCGCCTGTTCCGTGCCGAGACCGGCATGGGCTTCGCGCGCTGGCGCCAGGCGCTGCGGCTGGCGGAGGCGGCGGCGCTGCTGGCCAACGGCATGACTCCGGCACAGGTCGCCGCCGCGGTGGGCTATGCCAGCGCCCCGGCCTTCGGGGCGGCCTATCGCGCCGCCTTCGGCAGCACCCCCGGCGCGGTCCGGACCGGTCAGCCCGCGACGGTTGCAGTGGCCCAGAACGCGTAGTGCTCGTCCCGCACGACGCGCACGGAATCGAAGCGCGCGGCGACCAGGGCAGCTTCCAGCGTGCGGGCGGTGAAGCCTGTGCGGTGCGCCATGAAGTGGTTGCCCGCTGCGATCGCCGCGCCATGGCCGTACAGCATGTCGAGCGGCGCGATCGGCCCGGCGGGGGAGATGTAGGCGGGTTCCGCCAGCCGGTCCTGCGCCACCAGCTCCGCTGCGCGCTGCAGGTCGGGCAGGGTGATCAGCGCGAAGCCGCCGGGGCGCAGCACGCGCCGGAACTCGCGCAGCGCGAGCGGGACCTCGTGCGCATACAGGTGCTCGAGGTTGTGCGCCGACCAGACGGCGTCGAAGGATGCGCTCCCGACCATCGGCATGTCCGTGATGGAGCCCAGGATATCGGGGGCGACGGCGGGGTCGATGTCGAGCCGCACCTCGCGCCATTCGCCTGGCGCGAAGAAGGCGGGCGGCAGCTTTCGCGGGTCCTGCATGCCGCAGCCGACATGCAGGAGGCGGCGCAGGGTGGGCGGGGCCTCGGCCGTGATGCTCATGGGGCGTCTCGTTGTCTCAGGCCGCGCGCGGCAGGGGTGATTGAAGGCCGGCCAGGTAGGCCGCGGCGCGACCGGTGCCGCGCCGGCGGTCATGCTCCGCCACCAGCCGGAAGGCGATGTCATAGGCGGCGTAGCAATCGTGCAGGATTGCCGCCATTGCCAGCAGCTGTCGGTCGGTGAGCGCATCGAGCCGCGCGAAGTCGCGGATGAACACCGCATCCGCCCAGACGAGCTGACCGAGCCCGGCATAGGGGTCGGCGTTCACCATCATCGGCTGCACGGCACGGCTGACGGCGGGGAAGAAGCGATGCAGCACGAAGTCCCGCGCACGCAGGAAGAGGTCGATGTCGCCGAACAGCGGCTGGTCCTTGTAGAGCGGCAGGAACTCGACCTCGGCCTGGATCACCACGGCGTCGCGCAGGCGGATTTCGGCGTGGCGCAGCACCATGAGCTCGGCGCCCTGGATGTCGAGCTTGAGGAGGTCGGCGCCGGCGGTCTCCGGCAGGTCGTCCAGGCGGGCGGTGTCGATCGGTTCCGTCGAGAGCACCCGGCCCCAGTCGGGGAAGCCATGGAACAGGCCGAGCACCGCGGGGTCCGGTTCCAGCAGCGAGGTCATGCCCGGCGCTTGGCAGACATGCAGCCGGTGGCGCTGCCCGTCGCCGATGGCGTGCGGGAAATAGCGCTCAAGCGGGCCGCGGCGCTGCTCGAGCATGGCCAGGGCAGCGGGGTTCGGTTCGAAGCCCACCACCTCGGCATCGCCGGCGCGCAGCATGGCGGCATAGGGTGGTTCGGAATCGATCGGGTTGGCGCCGATGTCGATGATCTTGACGCGCGGGCTTTCGCCTCCGGTCAGGGCACGGAAGGTCCGGTCGGGCATGCGCGCTGCCTCCTGCAGCGGCGCGCATCCTGACCGGGCGGCCTTTCCACTTCGTTCACGCGTGGGAGAACAGCGGCTGGCCCGGATGCTCCCAGCGGGTGCGCAGCACGGTGCCGGTCTCGCTCTCGGTGATGAAGATGTCGCGGTTGTCGGGCCCGCCGAAGCACACATTCGTGGTGCCGAGCCCGCGCGGGGATCGGATGCGCAGCAACGGTTCGCCCAGCCGCGAGAAGATCCACACCGTTCCCATGCCGGCATGCGCGACCACCAGGTTGCCCTGCGTGTCGAGCGCCATGCCGTCCGGCCCCGCCAAGCCGCCGGACATGGCGATGAAGCGTCCCACGCGGATCACGCCGCCATCGGGCGTGATGGGCACGCGCCAGATGGCGTTGTCGCGGGTGGCGGCGACGTAAAGCGCATGACCATCGGGCGTCAGCACCAGGCCGTTCGGGCTTGGGACATTGCTCACCAGCGCATCGGCCTGGTCGGCGCCGGCACGCAGGCAATAGGCGCGCCCGGCCGGGTCCTGCAGGCCGGTCTGGCCTTGGTCGGTGAAGAACAGGTCGCCGTTCATAGCGAACGTGCAGTCGTTGACGCCGCGGAAGCCCTCGCGCCGCGCGCGCGGCAGCAGGGGAGTCACGGCGCCCGTGGCGGGATCGAGCCGCAGCAGGCCGCGCTTGGCGTCGGTGATGGCGGCCCAGCCGTCGCGATGGAAGGCAAGGCCGTTCGGTTCGCCGTCGTACTCCGCGACCACGCTCCAGTCGCCGGCCGGGCTGACGCGGAAGATTCGGCCGAAGACGATGTCAGTCAGCCAGAGATTACCGGTGCGGTCGAAGGACGGTCCTTCGAGGAAGGAATGCGGCGTCGGGCCGGGGCGACCATAGAGCCATTCGCTGGTGCGGCCGCCGATGCGCAGCGCCTCGGGCACTTCGGTATGGATTTGGGCGGTGACTTCGGGCGGGGCGGCGTACATCGGTCAACCCGGCTTGATGTCGGTGGGGCGGGCCCTGCGCAGCGGCGGCAGGGGGTGGTGGATGCTGGACAGGCGCGTCGCCGCGCCTCGGCCGAAAGCCTGCGTCAGGCAGCGCCCTCGGTCCAGTACCCCTGGTGCGGAATGGCCGCTTCGTCTTCCAGGCACGGTCCGACGACCTCCACAGGCTCCGCCGCGGTCTCCAGCACCGCGCGGCAGGAGAGCGACAGCCCCGCCGTATGCGCCTGGGCATTGCGCAGATGCAGGATGGCCTGGGCCGAGAGCCCGTACACGACGCGCCCGATGCCGGCGTAGAAGGCGGCCGCGGCGCACATCGCGCAGGGCTCGCCGGAGGAATACATGGTGCCCGCGCGCAGCATCGGGCGCGGCACGCCGGCGGCGAGCACGGCGGAGAGCGCGTTCATCTCGGAATGCGCCAGCGTGCCGGCCCCCGATGCGCCCTGCATGGAACCGGCCTCGGCCAGCACCGTGCCGTCGGCGTCCGCGATGACGGCGGCGAAGGGCCGGTCGCCGCGTGCGCGGGCCTCGGCGGCTAAGGCGATGGCCCGGCGGAGCAGGCTGGTGTCGGTCTCGGTCAGCATGGGCGCGATCCTGTCATCGCCGCCAGACGCGATCCAGCGGCACCAGGCGGTGCATCAACAGCAGCAGCGCCACCGTCAACAGGATGAAGGCGGTGCTGATGGCATTGATGGTGTTCTCGAGGCTGAAGGAAGCCTCGGCATAGAGCCGCACCGGCAGCGTCTGCAGCCGGGCGGTGGTGAGGAAGGCGGTGACCGTGACCTCCCCGAAGGAGATCAGGAAGCCGATCAGGCAGGCCACCGCGATGCCCGGGGCGAGCTGCGGCAACACGATCTGCAGGAACACGCGCCACGGTGGTGCGCCCAACCCGCCGGCGGCTTCTTCCAACCCGCGATCCAGCGCGGCGACGGAGGCACGCAGCATGGCCAGCATGAAAGGCGCGACCAGCACCACGTGCACGGCGAGAATGCCGAGGAAGGCCGGCAGCGCGGTGAACCACTGCAGCAGCCGCAGCATGCCAAGGCCGATGGCGATACCCGGAAGTGCGAGCGGCAGCATGAAGAAGGCAGACAGCGCCTCGCGCCCGGGAAACGTGCCGCGCACGAGTGCGAGCGCCGCCGGCAGCGCGATGGCGAGCGAAACAACGGTGGCGGCTAGGCCAAGCTTCAGGCTGACCCAGGCATCGGCCAGGTAGCGGTCGTTCTCCAGCACCGCGGCATACCAGCGCCACGTGAAGCCGAGCCATTGCGCGACGGTTGCCTGCGGCGAATTGTTGAAGGAGGAGACGGCGACCAGCAGCAGCGGGAACAGCAGCAGCAGCAGCGCGATGGCGAGCAGCAGGCGCGACACGGCCGGGCCGATCGCTTCCAGCGCCGCAACCAGTGCGCGGGGCAACGATGGCAGGCGCCGCGGCGGGCGTCCGGTAATCCAGGGTGTCGCGAAGGAAACGGCGCGGCCGATCAGGAAGGTGACCAGCACCGAGGCCGCCAGCATCACCATCGCGAGCGCCGAGGCGGCCGGGTAGTTCAGGATCTCGAGCCCCTCCTTCAGCACCACCATGCCGCTGACCATCACCTGCCGCCCGCCGACCAGCGTGGCCGAAACATAGGCGGTGGAGGAGAGCAGGAAGACGATGACGAGCCCCGCGCGAAGCCCTTGCAGCGACAGTGGCAGGGTCACACGGAAGAAGGTGACGACCGGCCCGGCGCCGAGGCCTGCGGCGGCCTCCGCCAGGCGCTTCTCCTGCGCTTCCAGCACGTCGTACAGCGCCAGAACCATGTAGGGCAGGAACACCTGCGTCAGCGCGAGACCCACGGCGAACCAGCCGAACAGCAGGTTCACGCGCGGCAGCCCGAACAAGGCCAGCGCATTCGACACCAGCCCGCCCGGTGCGAGCAGCAGGATGATGCCGAGGCTGCGCACGACCACATTCGTCAGCAGCGGCACCAGGACACAGGCGAAGCCGAGCGGCCGCCAGCCCGGCGGCAGGCGCGTGAGCCACAGCGCGATCGGGTAGCCAAGGATTGCGCTGGCCAGCGTGACGCAGGCGCCGAGTGCGAGCGTGCGCAGGATGGTGCGCTGGCTGAACGGATCGGTCGCCAGGTCCAGGTACTGGATGGCGGAGGGGTTCAGCGACAGGGGCGCGAACAACTCGCTGCTCTCCTGCACCGAGAGCAGCGCGACGGCGCCGAGCGGCGCCGCGAAGGCCGCCATCAGCCACAGAAAATACGGGGCGGCGAGAACCGGCCCCGTGGCGGAATTCTTCATGCGCCCTCAGACGGCGGGCTGCGGGCATCCGCCCGCCTTGCCGTCGCGTCGGAGGCACGCCTCCGGCGCGACACCCGACTTCCGGTGGGCCGCATTCGCGGCTTCGGCGTACCCTTGGTACGCCGCCAGGACCCTTGCTTTCGTCAGGCGCCTCATCCGGCGATCTCGCGCGTGAAGCGGGACGACCAGCGGGGCTGGTTGCGGATCACGACATCCCAGTCGAAATCGACCAGCTTGCCGACCGAGTCCTCGCCCATCACCAGCTTGGCGGTGAGCTCGGGCGGCAGGGTCAGGTTGCGGATGGTCGGGCTGTAGTAGATGCGCTCGGCATAGGCGCGCTGGCATTCGGGCGAGAGATGCAGGTTCACCCAGGCCTCGGCGAGCGCCTGCTTCTGCGTGCCCACGGTGATGCAGGCGACATTGGTGGCGATCGCCTGGCCCTCGACGGGATCGGCGATGACGATGTTGGGATTGCGCGCCTCGGCATAGGCGCGGGTGAAGGAGCCAAACTCCACGCTGGCCGCGCCGACCTGCTGGTCGAACATGGTGAACAGCTGGTCCTGGCTGCCCTGGATGGCGGCGAAGGGCTTGAGTGCGGCGATCTGGCGGAAGCCCGGGTCGATGTCGTTCTCGCTGCCGCCCCAGACCTTGGCCGCCATGAGCAGCGCGGCGGTGCCCTGCGCGCCGGGATAGGTTGGCCAGATCACCTTGCCGCGCAGGTCGGGGCGCCAGAAATCCTTCCACGAGGTCATGGGGGATGCCACGGCGCGCCGGTCATACACGATCGTCACCGGGTTGAAGGCCACGCCATAGCCGCCGAGCTTCGCCGCCGGATAGAGATTCGCCGCATTCGGCACGGCGTCGGTGGGCGCCTGGGTCACGCCGTCGCGCACCGCCTGGCGGCTTTCGAAGATGTTCAGGTAGACGATGTCGAAGGACGGGCGGCCGCGCTCGGCATAGGCGCGCGCCCGGCGCTCCGGCGTGCCGCCGAGGACGAAGTTGATCTTCACGCCGTATTGCTGCTCGAGCGGTGTCGCCACGAATTCCCGCAGGATGCGTTCCTGCATGCCGCCCCAGACGCCGACGGTGAGCTCATCCCCGCGCCTGATCTGCGCGACGGGGGAGCGCATGAAGGCGAAGGGCGCGGCGGCGCCCGCGCCGAGCAGCAGGCGGCGGGTCGTGCTGGTCATGGCGTGTCTCCGAAATCATCGAGGAAGGTGATGGCGTCGGCGCCGACGGCGAGCGTCACGGCGGTGCCCGGCGGCAGCGCGGCCTCGGTGGTGGGGCGCAGCACGCGGATGCGCGGGCCGGCATCGAGCGCGACCTCGTAGTGGATCTCGTCGCCGAGCCAGGCGGCCTCCGCGATGCGGCCGGGCGCTCGCAGCAGGGCGGCGTCGTCGGCGGCCAGGCGCAGCCGCGCGGCGCGCAGCACCAGGTGCGTGGGACGCGCCGGTGCGTCGGCGGGGGGCGCGATGGCAAGCCCGGGTGCGACCTGGAACAGGCCACCCTCGAAGCGCCCCGGCAGCACGGTGCGTGCGCCGAGGAAGCCGGCCGTGAAGACGTGGCGCGGGCGTTCAGTGAGCTCCGCCGGCGGCGCGCATTCCACGATGCGGCCCTGGTGCATCACCGCGATGCGGTCGGCCAGTGCGAGGGCTTCCTCCTGGTCGTGGGTGACGAAGAGGGTGGTGATGCCGGTGCGCCGCCGAAGTGCCGCGATCTCCTGCCGCATCTCGACCCGCAGCCCGGCATCGAGGTTCGACAGCGGCTCATCGAGCAGCAGCAGTGCGGGGCGGATCACCAGCGCGCGGGCGAGGGCCACGCGCTGCTGCTGTCCGCCCGAGAGCTGCGCCGGGTAGCGCGCGGCGAAGGCGGCGAGGCCCACCATGGCGAGCGCCTCGGCCACGCGCGCGTCCCGTTCTGCGCGCGGCACGCCCTGCATCTCGAGCCCGAAGGCGACATTGCCGGCGGCCGTCATGTGCGGGAACAGCGCGTAGTTCTGGAACACCATGCCGATGTTGCGCTTGTGCGGCGGCGCGCGCTCGATCGCGCGCCCATCCACCACGATCCGCCCGGAATCGGGCGCGACATAGCCCGCGACCATGCGCAACGTGGTGGTCTTGCCGCAGCCCGAGGGGCCGAGCAGCGCGATGCATTCCCCACGCGCGACATCGAGGTCGAGACCATCGACCACGGTCTGCGCGCCGTAGCGCCTGGTGAGCCGTTCGAGCAGGAGGTGGGTCACGGAAGCCGACAGCCGAAATCCAAGGGGGGTGTCCAAGAACCGTGCCATGCCGGGACCGATCCGGCGATACAGCACGCGCGACACGGTTGCGCGATCCTCGGGCAGGTTACCGCCATCTGCCTGCGCGGCGGGCAGCATGCTGGGTCGCCATGGTGCGGATGCGGATGCCTCCCTGGCATGTCCCTTGCTGCATCCGTGGCGAATTTGCGCTATCGCGCGCAGGCGGAACGCATACGGAGGCCAGGATGCGCACCAGGTATCGGATCGAGCGGCGCGCCGCGCTGCAGGGTGCGGCAGGCTTCGCCCTGGTCGCGATGAGCGGCGTGCGGGTCCCGGCGGCGCAGAGCCTCGACCGGGTGTCGTTCCAGACGAACTGGCGCGCCCAGGCCGAACACGGCGGCTACTACCAGGCGGTCGCGGCCGGCATCTACCGCCGCTACGGGATCGAGTGCGACCTGCGCATGGGCGGTCCGCAGCAGAACCCGGCGCAGCTGCTGCTGGCCGGGCGCGTGGACATGGTGATGTCCAACGGGTTCCAGGCGCTGAACTTCGTGCGGGAGAACGTACCCTTCCTGACCATCGCGGCCATCTTCCAGAAGGATCCGCAGATCCTGATGAGCCACGAGGAAGCGAACATCGCCGGCTTCGAGCAGATGCGCGGACGGCCGATCCTCATCGGCGCCGGCGGGCGCGTGACCTACTGGCCCTTCCTGCGCGCGCGCTTCGGCCTGACCGACGACCAGATCCGTCCCTACACCTTCAACATCCAGCCCTTCCTGGCGGACAAGGGCGCCATCCAGCAGGGCTTCCTGTCGTCCGAGCCGTTCTCGGCCATTGCCGGCGGCGCGCGGCCGCGGGTGCACCTGATCGCGGATGCGGGCTTCCCGAACTACCAGACCACCATCGACGTCTCGCAGCGCATGGTGAACGAGAAGACCGACCTGGTGCAGCGCTTCGTAAACGCCACCATCGAGGGCTGGTCGCAATACATGCGCGGCCAGGATGTCGAGGCGGCGAACCGCCTGATCATGCGCGACAACCCCGACATGACGGCCGATCGCATCGCCTATGCCGTGCGGGTGATGAACGAGCGCGGCATCGTCATGTCCGGCGATGCCGAGACGCTGGGCATCGGTGCCATGACCGATGCGCGCTGGGAGAATTTCTACACCACCATGCGCGATGCGGGCGCCATGCCACCCGGGCTCGACTTCAAGCGCGCCTATTCGCTGCAGTTCGTGAACAAGCGGGTGGGGTTGGCTTGACCGCAGACCGTCCGCTGGTCGCGCTGCGCGGGGTCACCAAGCGCTATCGCACCGGGACGCTGGCGCTGAACGGGATCGACCTGTCGATTCGGCAGGGCGAGTTCGTGGCATTGCTTGGCGCCTCGGGCTGCGGGAAATCGACCCTGCTGCGCATCCTGGCGGGGTTGTCGGCGCCGTCCTCAGGCTCGATCGACTGGCCCCAGGCGGCGCACGACGCGAGCGGCGACCCGCTGCGCGACATCGGGTTCGTCTTCCAGGAGCCCACGCTTATGCCCTGGGCAAGCGTGATGCGCAATGTGACGCTGCCGCTGGAACTGGCCGGCATGAAGCGCAGCGAGGCGGAGGACCGCGCCGCCGATTGGCTCGCGCGCGTGGAACTGAAAGGCTTCGAGAAGGCCTATCCGCGGGCGCTGTCGGGCGGGATGAAGATGCGTGTCTCCATCGCCCGCGCGCTGGTCACGCGCCCGCGCCTGTTGCTGATGGACGAACCCTTCGCCGCGCTCGACGAGATCACCCGCTTCCGCCTCAATAACGACCTTCTGCACCTGTGGTCGGAAGACCGCTTCACCGTGGTGTTCGTCACGCATTCCGTGTTCGAGAGCGTCTTCCTCGCCGAGCGCGTGGTGGTGATGGCGCCGCGCCCCGGCCGCATCGCGCAGGAGGTCGGGATCGCCGTGGAGGGCCCGCGCGACGAGGCCTTCCGCACCTCGGCCGCCTATGCCGAGCATTGCCGCACCGTCTCGGCCGCGCTGTCGGCCACCATCAACCCCGCCGAGCGCCCCGCATGAGCGACGAACCGAGCCCCGAACGCGCGCTGCCGAGCCTGGGCGGGACGGAGGCCTGGCTGCGCATCCTGGCACCGACCGTGATCGCCTTCCTGTTCCTCGGGGGCTGGGAGGCGGTGGTGCGCATCAACGCCATCCCGCACTACATCCTGCCAGGCCCGGTGCTGGTGGCGCAGACGCTGGTGCGCGACTGGGGCACGCTGTCGGTCTCGCTGCTGATCACGCTCAAGATCACCTTCATGGCGCTGTCCGTGGCCGCCGTGCTGGGGCTGGTGCTGGCGGTGCTGTTCGCGCAGTCGCGCATCATCGAGCTGTCGCTGTTTCCCTTCGCGGTGATCCTGCAGGTCACGCCCATCGTCGCCATCGCGCCGCTGATCATCATCTGGGTGAACGATGTCACCATCTCGCTGCTGATCTGCGCCTGGATCGTCGCCTTCTTCCCGATCCTGTCGAACACCACGGTCGGGCTGAATTCCGCCGATCACAACCTGATCGACCTGTTCCGGCTGTACCGGGCGAATCGCTGGCAGGTGCTGGTGCGGCTGCTGCTGCCCTCGGCGCTGCCATATTTCCTGGCGGGGCTGAGGATTTCAGGCGGGCTCGCGCTGATCGGGGCGATCGTGGCGGAATTCGTGGCGGGTACGGGGGGCAGCGCCTCGGGCCTCGCGTACCGCATCCTGGAGGCGGGCTACCAGCTGCAGATCCCACGCATGTTCGCCGCGCTGGTGCTGGTGAGCGGCACGGGCATCGCGATCTTCCTTGCGTTGACGCTTCTGTCGCACCTGCTGCTTCGCAAGTGGCACGAGAGCGCGATGGGGCGAGGAGATCGGCGATGAGCCAGGCGATGACCAGGCTGCGCGGGGCGCTGGCCGGCGCCGGCACGGCGTTCTGGCTGCGCGATGCGCGCGTGCCGGCCTGCCTGCTCGATGTCCCGCCGCCGGGCCCGGTCGATGGTGAAGGGCTGGTGGGCGTGGACCTGTCCATCGCGCATGGACGGATCGCCGCCATCGCGCCGGCGGGCACGGCGCAGGACGGCCCCTCGCTGGATGGTGGCCAGGTCTGGCCCGGCCTCGTCGATGGCCATACGCACATCGACAAGGGCCATATCTGGCCGCGCATGCCGAACCCGGACGGCACCTTCGGGGGCGCGATCGCCGCGGTCATGGCGGATCGCGGCGCAAACTGGTCGGTGCCCGACATGCGCGCGCGCGCCGACTTCGCGCTGCGCGCCGCCTACGCGCATGGAACCGTCGCGCTGCGGACGCATCTCGACAGCTACATGCCACATGCGCCGAATGCCTGGGCGATGTTCCGTGCGCTGCGGGACGAATGGGCGGGGCGGATCACCCTGCAGGCGTCGTCCATTGCGCCGCTCGATCGCTTCGCCGGCGAGGAAGGCGCGGCGCTGGCCGACATCGTGGCGGAATCGGGCGGCGTGCTCGGCATGGTCACGCGCCTGACGGGCGGACTTCACGATGACCTGCCGGCGGAATTCCAGCCCATGCTGGACCGCTTCTTCGCGCTGGCGGAGGAACGGGACCTGGCGCTCGACCTGCATGTGGACGAGAGCGGCGAGACCGGCGCGCGCGCGCTGCGCGAGATTGCCGCGACGGCGCTCAGGCGCGGCTTCGGGCACCCGATCCAGTGCGGCCATTGCTGCGCGCTGTCTCTGCACCCGGACGAGTTCGCCGCCGAGACCATCCGCCTGTGTGCCGAGGCGGGGATCGCCGTCATCGTCCTGCCGATGTGCAACATGTACCTGCAGGATCGCGCGCCGGGCCGCACGCCGCGCTGGCGGGGCGTGACGCTGGTGCACGAGATGCGCGCGGCGGGCGTGCCTGTCTCGATCGCCTCCGACAACACGCGCGACCCGTTCTACGCCTATGGCGACCTCGACATGGTCGAGGTGTTCCGCGCGGCGACGCGCATCCTGCACCTCGATCATCCCTTCGGGGACTGGCCGCGCGCCGCCGCCGCGACACCGGCCGCGGCGATGGGGTTGAGCGATCACGGCGTGATCCGTGTCGGTGCGGCTGCCGACCTCATCCTGTTCCGCGCGCGGGTGATGACGGAGTTGCTCTCGCGCCCGCAAGCCGACCGCATCGTGCTGCGCGCCGGGCGCGTGCTGGACGCCGAGCTGCCCGACTGGCGGGAGCTCGACCACCTTTTCACCAGCGGCTGAAATGCGCGCGCACCTTCTCCACGAAGGCTTTCAGTTCCGCCGGCTTCCGCTGGTCCATCGCATTCAGGTAGACCCAGTCGAGCCGGCATCCCTTCGCGCAGAGCCGCCTGATGCCGCGCCCGATCAGCTTGCGGTCGGGCCAGCCGATGTACCAGAGCAGCCAGAGCGGCGAGCCATAGGTGGTCACCACGCCGATGCGCCGGATGTTGGTCAGCAGCGGCTCGATCGCGCCGGCGCCGAGGCGGAACGCGACGCCCGGCGACCAGACGCGATCCATCCAGCCCTTCAGCATGGCGGGCATGCCGTACCACCAGGTGGGGTACACGAGCACGAGCGCCTCTGCCCGGCGCAATGCCACGACGTGGTCCTCGATGCCGGCCACGTTGTCGCCCTCGGTGTGGTAGCGGGCGCGTTCATCGGCCGAGAGCACGGGGTCGAAGCGCTCGGCGTAGAGGTCGCGCAACTCGACGGTATGGCCGGCGGATTCGAGCGCGGCGCGCGTGGTGTCGCGCAGCGCGGCGGAGAAGCTGTCGGCGCACGGATGGGCGAAGATCATCAGGACATGCATGCGGGGCTCCGGATCCGCGCCCGCCATGCAGACGGCATGCCGGGGAGACGCGCCGCATGATCCCGATCGGGCCATCGGCGCGCAACACCTGGCGGCAGCGAATGTCGCGGGCTTTGGCACGATCCTGGTCGAGGACCGCGCGGCCGCCACCAATCCGCGCTTCCGCCACGACGTGACCATCCTCGACATCCACCAGATCTTCGGCGTTACCGTGGCGCCCAACGACCTGGCAAAGGCGATCGCCCCATGATGAGCGTCCCCGTCATCGGCAAGCGTGCGGCCGATCTGCGCGGCTTCCGCATCACGCCCACCGACACGAACTACTTCGCCTGCCTGCTCGACCCGCTGGCGGATGGCGTGTCCTTCACCCTGGTGGTCGAGATCTTCGAACCGGGCGGCAGGACGCCACCCAACACGCACAGCGCGGCGGAGGAATGCTTCTTCGTGCTGGCGGGCAGCGGCGTGGCCATGGCGGACGGTAAGGCCATGCCGATCGGCGCTGGCGATTGCTTCGTGCTGCGCCCGGGTGTCGAGCATGTGGTCGAGAACACCGGCACAACGAAGCTCTATTGCCTGACGCTCATGACGCCGAACCAAGGCTTCGCGGAGCTGATCCGCGACGGTACGCCGGTCGACCTCGCGGCCGAGGACATCGCGGTGCTGACGGGCCGCGGCTGATGCGCGTGCTGGTGCTCTACGCGCATCCGCTGCCGGACAGCTTCCACGCCGCGCTGCATCGCGCTGCGCTCGAGGGCCTGACACAGGGGGGCCACGAGATCGACGACTGCGACCTCTATGCCGAGGGCTTCGACCCGGTGCTCTCCGCGGAGGAACGCCGCGACTACCATGACCCCGCTCTGAACCGCCGCCTGGTGGCACCCTGGGTTGCGCGCGTGCAGGCGGCCGAGGCCATGGTCTGCGTCTTCCCCACCTGGTGCTTCGGCCCGCCGGCGATCCTCAAGGGCTTCTTCGACCGTGTCTTCCTGCCGGGCGTGTCCTTCACCCTGCAGGATGGCGTGGCGAAGCCGTCGCTGACCAACATCCGACGCATCGCTGGCGTGGTCACCTATGGGCGCCCTTGGTGGACGGCGCTGCTGATGGGCGACCCGCCGCGCATGGCGGTGACGCGCTACCTGCGCGTGCTGACGGGGTGGAAGGCGAAGGCGGAGTACCACGCGCTGTATGACATGAACCGCGCGACGGCCGCGCAGCGGGAGGCCTTCGTGGCGCGCGTACGGGCGCGCATGGCCAGCTTCCGCTAAGGTTGCGCGGCGGGCAGCACGAAGGTCACCTCGTCCACCGCCTGGCCCTGCGCGATCCAGCCCGCCGCACGATAGACCCTCTCCGCGCGCGTGCCGGCCGTGGTGGACAGGTGGATCGCCCCCGCGCCTTAGGAGCGCAGCCAGGCCACCGCGGTATTCAGCAGCCCGCGGTCGATGCCCCGCCCTTCCTGGCCAGGCTACACGAAGAGCGCCCAGATGCTCGCACCCTCCCGCGTCGCCGCGGAGAAGCCCAGGATGACGCCGTTCTCCTCATGCACCCAGGCGCGGCCGGCGGGGCCGAGGTGGTCCTCGTAGTCGCGCTGCGTGACGCGCGCAGGATCGGTGAGGATGTTCTCGCGCACCGTGCCCCGGATCTCGCGCAGGCGGCCAAGATCCTCGCGCGTCGCGGGGCGGATGGCCATGCGGCTATTCCAGCGCGTCCTCGACCTCCGGCGCATCCGCGTCGCCGAACATGTAGTGCGTGCGTGGCGCATCCGGCGTCCAGGCCGGGTTGTCCCAGGCCAGCATCTTGCCGGGGTTCAGCAGGCCGAGCGGATCGGCCTCGCGCTTGAACGCGAGCTGCTGCGCATCGACGCGCTTCATGCCGCCCTCCTCGAGCGTGAAGGCGTGCGGGTTGAAGATGGGGCAGCCATTCTCCTCGTGCAGGCGGATGATCTCGGCCAGGCGTTCCTCGGTGGTGTAGCGCACGAGCTGCAGGCCGAAGCAGGTCACCTCGCCGCCGAAGCGCACGAATTCAAGGTGCATCGGCACCTCGTCCCCGAACATCGCGGCCATCTTCTCCACCAGCGCGAGGTGGCCCGGTGGCGGGAACAGCGTCTGCAGGTAGGTGATGCTGCGGTCCACCTTCAGTGCCTGCAGCGTGGTGTGGTTCCAGGAGTGCTCGTAGAGCGGCACCGCGGCCTGGTCGGTGGCGCAGCGATACAGCTCGCGCCCGTTGTGGCGCTCGACATAGGGCGGCAGCGCCTCGAGGAAGGGTGCGGCAACCATCGCCAGCACCACATGCCTGCCCGCCGGGACGACGCCCTCGAAATGCTTGAAGTACTGCTGCGGCGCGGGTGCCGCGATCACGCAAGCGAGCTTCTTGACGATCCCGTCCGCGCGCGTCAGCGCATCGGCGAAGCGCGCTGCGTCCATCAGCGTGGGAAAGCCGTACATCACGTCCACCCAGTCATGGGCGGGGGCGAGCGGTACCTCGACCTCGGTGATCACGCCGTTGGTGCCATAGGCGTGGTTCGCCTTGTCGATCTCCGCGCCACGCAGCTCAAGCACACGCGGCGTCGCCTCCATGGTGACCACGCGCAGGCCGAGGATGTTGCCCGGTTCGCGCAGCGACCCCCACATGCACGACCCCGCGCCGGCCGACCCGCCGGCGATGAAGCCGCCGATCGTGGCCGTGCGCTTGGTGGAAGGATGGAAGCGCAATTCACCGCCCACCTCACGGCGCGTCTGCTCGTCGATCGCGATCAGCTTCGCCCCCGCCTGCGCGCGCAGCACGCCAGGCTTCGCCCAGACGATGCGGTCCATCGCCGAGAGGTCGAGCACGATGCCGCCCTTCAGTGGCATCGCCTGGCCGTAGTTCCCGGTACCCGCACCGCGCGGCGTGACCGGAATGCGGCGCGCATGGCATTCGGCCAGGATGCGAATCACCTCGGGCTCGTCCTTCGGCAGCGCCACCGCATCGGCCTTCACGCCGTTCAACTGGCGCTTCAGCACAGGGCTGTACCAGAAGAAGTCGCGGCTGCGCTGGCGCACCAGCGCGGCGTCGGTGATGAACTCGATGCCCGGCAGGGCGGCGATCAACTCGGCGGTCATGCGGCGTCGGTCTCCGGGCTGTCGAAGCTGGCCATCTTGCCGGGGTTGAACAGGCCGAGCGGATCGACGCGCCGCTTGAAGCCGAGCTGATCCCCCGGCACGCGGCGATAGCCCGAGCCCCCTTCGATGGTGAAGACATGCGGGTTGGCGATGGCGATGCCCTCGGCCTCGAACCCCGCCATGATGGCATTCAGTCGCGCCTCGTCCGTCCAGCGGATGACCGGCAGCGCGGTCATGGTGGTGCGGCCGCCGAAGCGCACGCATTCGGTGTGCATCCAGACTTCGTCGTGGAATTTCAGCCGCACCGTCTCCACCGCGCGCAGCGTGTCCTCGAAGGGAAAGCGGCATTGCAGGTAGGTCACGCCGCGGTCGCGCTTGAGCACCTGCAGCGTCGTGTGGTTCCAGCAGTATTCGTAGAAGGGCGTGGCGTCCGGGTCGCGTTCCGCCGCTACCGTATCCTGGTCCGCCACGATGGTCCCGCCATGCTCGCGCACCAGGTCGCGGAAGCCCACCAGGCCGGACGGCGCCACCATCGCCAGCACCAGCGCATGGCCCGCCGGCACGACATCCGCGAGGCCGCGGAAGAAGGGCGGCAGCCGCGCATCGAAGACGCCCGCCATCTTCTTCTGGACGCCGTCCGCGAAGGCCAGCGCCAATGCGAAGCGCGCGGCGTCCGCGAAGTTGGCGAAGGTCACCGCCATGTCGCGCCAGGCCTGTGCCGGCACCAGCGGGATGCGCACGCGCGTGATGACGCCGGTGGTGCCGTAGGTGCGATTCACCGGCGCGGCCGCGTCGCCTTCCAGATCCAGCAGCGCGGGCGGGTCCTGCAGCGTCGCCACGCGCACGCCGTTGAGGTTACCGCGCTCGCGCATCGTGCCATGGACGATGCCGCCCACGCCCGCGCCACCGCCGGCGACGAAGCCCGCGATAGTCGCGGTGCGCTTGGTGCTGGGCCAGAGCCGCAACTCCCAGCCGCGGTCGCGTGCCCAGAGATCGAGGTCGATCATGCGCGCGCCGGCCTCGGCCTCCAGCACGCCGTCGGTGATGCCGATCGGCGCCGTCATCGCCGTGGTGTCGAGCACGATGCCGCCGTTCAGCGGCACGCATTGCCCGTAGTTCCCCGTGGCCCCGCCGCGCACCGTCACCGGCACGCCCTGGGCGCGCGCGGCACCCAGAACGCGCAGTACCTCTGCCTCGTTTGCCGGGCGCACCCACAGATCGGCGCGCTTGCCGTCCAGCTGCGCCTTGAGCACCGGGCTGTACCAGTAGAAGTCGCGGCTTTTCTGCCGCAGCAGCGCGGCGTCGTCCGACTGTTCGATCCCCGCGAGAGCGGCGGACAGGGCGGCGATGTCAGGCATCGGGATCGGGCGCGTTGGACAGCCAGCCCTCCACGTCCATAGCCGCCAGCTGCGCCCAGAGCGCGGCCATCTTCTGAGCGGCGTGGTCCAGCAGCGCTTCGCCGATCTCGGCGGTGGCGGCCGAGGCATCGCCTACCGCGCCCGCCGGGTGCAGGTCCTGTGCCTGCCAGGCCAGCGGCGCGCCGGCATCGGGCGCCATCGACGGCGTTGCGTTCGACGCGCCCTGCCAGCGGCTGACGAAGTTGCGCGCCTTGTCCATGTGCACGAGGTGCGGCGTGAGCGCGAGCATCACGGATGTCTCGTCCCGCCCGGCATGGATGCCGAAGCGGGATTCGACCGGCTCGCGCAGCGCCTCCGGCTTGCCCATCCGCGCCCACATGGCGTTGACGGCGAAGAGGCCCTGCTCGATCCGCAGCCGCCGCGCCGCGATGTCCAGCGCCGAGACATTTCCGCCATGGCTGTTCACGAAGACCAGCCGCTTCACCCCCGCGCGCGCGACGGAGGCGCCGATGTCGCAGACCAGCGCCAGCAGCGTCTCGGCGCTGGTGGTCAGCGTGCCCGGATAGCGCAGGTGCTCCACCGACAGCGCCACGCTTTGCGTCGGCAGCACCAGCACCGGCAGTTCGTCGGGGATCACCTTCAGCGTGCGCGCGACGACGCCCTGGTTGATGGTGGTGTCCACCGAGACGGGCAGGTGCGGCCCGTGCTGCTCGATGCTCGCCACCGGCAGCACCGCGACCGTGTTCGCCGGCAGGCTGCGGAAGGCCGGCCAGGGCAGGTCCTGCCAGTAGCGGGTGGGAAGCGTCACGAGAGCCTCATGTCGGTTGCCGGGGGCAGGTAGCGCGGATCATAGACCTCGGTCCAGGGCAGCGGGCGGGCGATGGAGAAGGCCTCGCGCACCATGTCGATGCCGCGCTGCAGGCGCGCCGTGTCGATCCGCCCGAAGCCGTTGGCGCGGACATGTGGGGTGAAGGTCAGTTCGTTCAGCGCGAGTTCCAGGCGCTCGCGCTCCAGCGCCACGTCGGTCAGCGGTTCGCGCGCGCGCAGCACGGCGATCACGCCGGCGGGATCGGCCAGGCTGTCGTACTGCGCGCGCACCAGGGCGCGGATCAGGCCGGTCACGGCGGCCGGGTTCGCCTCGGCCCAGCGCCGCGTGGTGATCAGCGACGTCGCGTAGAAATCCGCGCCGAAGTCGCTGTACTTCATGGTGACGATATCGTTCGCCGGCACGCCGAGCCCGCGCAGCGACAGGATGCCCGAGGTGATGAAGCCCGTGATGGCGTTCACGCGGCCCTGCGCCAGCATCGTCTCGCGCAGTTGCGGTGTGACGGTCTGCCAGCGGATGCGGGATGCATCTATGCCCGCCGACTTGGCGAAGGCCGGGAACAACTGGCGCCCGGCATCGGACTCCGGCGCGGCGACGGACTTGTCCATCAGGTTGGCGGGGCGCGCGATGCCCTCGCGCCGCAGCGTCATCACCGCCAGTGCCGTCGCGTCATAGACCAGGAAGGGGCTGAACAGGTCCACCTCGGGCCGTTCGAGCTTCATGCGGATGGTCGGGTTCAGGTCCGCCACGCCGACATCGTACGAGCCGCCGGCGATCTTCACCGGCACGTCGCCGGAGCCGAAGCCACGGTCCATGGTCACGTTGAGGCCCTCGCGGCGGAAGTAGCCGCGCTCGAGCGCCACCAGGAAGGCGGCCTGCGGCCCCTGGAAAGCCCAGTCCAGGCTGAAGCGCACGGGCAGCAGGGTCTGCGCCTGCACCGCCGGCGCGGCGAGGCCGGCCGCCGGCAGCGCGGCCAGGGCACGAAAGGCAGTGCGGCGATACATGATGTGTCTCCCGGTTGCGGGCGGCGGCGGGCGCCCGTGGTTTTGCCAGGAGCAACGGGTAGCAAGCAGCGGACCAGCCGGCGGCCGCAGGGCCGCGGCGCCCGTTGCCCTCATCGCGGGCGATGATGCCGCAAGGTTTGCCGTGTGAATGTGCAGGGCGCGTGTCGCCCGCCGCGCGCGGACATGGTCCATAGCTTGCAGCGCTGCTCGGCGGACCCGACCGGAGGCCCCGCCATGCTCGCGACCGCCACGCCGCTGCTGACGCGTTTCTGGTATCCCGTCATGCCGATGGCGATGCTCGCGGACGGCCCGAGGCCCTTCCGCCTGCTCGGGCGCGACCTGGTGCTCTGGGTGGATGGCGAGGGCCGACCCGCGGCGATGGACGACCGCTGCTGCCATCGCACCGCGAAGCTGTCCAAGGGGTTCTACAGCGAAGGCCGCCTCGCCTGCGGCTACCATGGCTGGGAATTCGGGCGCGACGGCACGGTGCTGCGCATCCCGCAGCGCCCGCCCGAGCGGCAGGGCGCGATGCGCATGGGCACGCCCGCCTACCGCGCCGAGGCGCGCTACGGCTACCTTTGGGTGGCGCTGGACGAGCCGCTCTTCGACATCCCGGTCTTCGAGGAGGAGGCCGAGGGTTTCCGGCGCATCGACGAATTCTACGAGGTGTGGAACTGCGCCGGGCTGCGACTGATGGAGAACAGCTTCGACAACGCGCATTTCTCCTTCGTCCATCGTGCCTCCTTCGGGGACCAGGGCCACCCGGAACCCGCGAAGCTCGAGATCGAGGAACACCCGGACGGCTTCCTGATGATCACCGAGGTGCCGGTGCGCAACCCGGAGATCCAGAAGAAGGTCTTGCGCATGGAGAATGACGAGACCGTGCGTTCCATGCGCGGGCGCTGGTACATGCCCTTCCTGCGCAAGCTGCGCATCCGCTACCCGAACGGGCTCAGCCACAGCATCGTCACCGCCGCCACGCCGATCGACGACCGCACCAGCCAGGTAGTGCAGTTCGTCTTCAGGAACGACACCGAGGCCGATGCGAAGGCGGAGGATGTGATCGCCTTCGACCGCATCGTGACGAACGAGGACCGCGACATCCTGGAATCCACCGACCCGGACGTGCCGCTGGACCAGGCGGGGATCGAGTTCAACATGCCCTCCGACCGCCCGGGCGTGCTGATGCGGCGGATGCTGGCGGTTGTGCTGGCGCGCGAGGCGAAGGCGGCCTAGCCGCGCAGCGGGATCGCGCGGTCAAGCCGGCAGGAGACCGCGGCCCCTTCCTCCCAGGCTGGCGCGGCCGCTTGTGTCACGACGAACAGCATGCCCGCCGCCGTCTCCACCTCGTATTCCCGCGTCTGGCCGAGGAAGGCGGCGCGCTGCACGCGGCCGGGCAGGCCCGCGCCCTCCTCCGGCACCAGCAGGCGGATGGATTCCGGGCGCACCGCCAGCGCGGCCGGGCCCGGCGGATGCGATCGCATCACGGTCTCCAGCACCGCGCCGCCGATCGCGATGCGGCCTTCGCCCAGCACCTCGCCGTGCAGGACATTCGCCTCGCCCATGAAGTCGGCGACGAAGGCGTCGGCGGGGTCGTCGTAGAGCTCGGCCGGCGTGCCCTTCTGGGCGATGCGGCCATCCTTCATCACCACCACCAGGTCGGAGACCGCCAGTGCCTCCTGCTGGTCGTGCGTGACATACACGACCGACAGACCGAGCCGCTTCTGCAGGTCGCGGATGTCCTCGCGCACGCGGCGCCGCAGCCGGGCATCAAGGTTGGACAGCGGTTCGTCGAACAGCAGCACCTTGGGGCGCAGCACCAGTGCGCGCGCCACCGCCACGCGCTGCTGCTGCCCGCCGGAGAGTTCCGAGGGAAGCCGCGCCCCGAGGCCATCGAGGCCCAGCGTCCTGAGCATCGCCTGCGCCTCGGCTTCCGCCGCCTGGCGCCGCGCACCGCCGACAACGAGGCCATAGGAGACATTCTCCAGCACCGTCATATGCGGGAACAGTGCGTAGGACTGGAACACCATGGCGATCCGGCGCTCGGCCGCGGCCAGGCGCGTGACGTCGCGGCCTTCGATCTCGATGCGTCCGGCGGTCGGCAGCTCGAGCCCCGCGACGAGCCGGAGTGTGGTGGTCTTGCCGCAGCCCGAGGGACCCAGCAGCGTGACCAGCGCACCCTGCGGCAGGTCGAAGGAGACGTCGTCCACCGCGCGCACGAGGCCGAAGGCCTTGGTCACGCCGGTGAAGCGGATGGCGGCGTCGCGCATCATCTCGTGGTCATCCGCATGAGGCTCCGGTGCCCGGCCGCTTGAGGCCACGCAACGCAGGGCGGGCTCACGGTCCGGCCCCGACCGGGGTGGCCGGGACGGCGCGCCGGCCGATCTGCGCACGGCCGACGATTCGCTCGATGCCGAGCACCACCGCGAGCATCACCACGATCAGCACGGTGGAATAGGCGATCGCCAGCGCCATCTCGCCGGCCTCGACACGCCCGACGATGTAGACGGTCGAAAGGTTGTGCCGTGCCGAGACGAGGAAGATCACCGCCGAGACCGCCGTCATCGCATGCACGAAGCTGAAGGCCAGCGCGGCCACGATCGCCGGGCGCAGCAGCGGCAGGACCACGCGGCGCAGCGTCTCGAGCGCACTCCCGCCCATGGTGGCCGATGCCTCGTCCAGCGACTTGTCGATCTGCGCCAGCGCTGCGATGCCCCCGCGCACGCCCACCGGCAGGTTTCGGAACACGAAGCAGATCACCAGGATCAGCGCGGTGCCCGTGAGCTCCACCGGCGGTTCGTTGAAGGCCATGATGTAGGACACGCCGACGACCGTGCCCGGGATGGCGAAAGACAGCATGGTCATGAACTCGAGGCTGCCGCGCCCGGGAAAGGACTGCCGCGCCAGCAGCCAGGCGAGCAGGATGCCGAGCCCCGCCGTCAGCGGCGCCGAGATCGCCGCCACCTGGATGGTGGTGAACAGGCTGTCCCAGGCCGATCCGCGGAAGGCGATGCCATCGACCCATTCGACCTCGAAGCCGGTGATGAAGTGGCGCCAGGTGAAGGAGAGGTCGGCGCGGCCGATATCGTGCACGAACCCGCCCACCAGGATGATGCCGTAGACCGCGGCGGTGAAGGCCATCCAGGGCCAGGCGAGGGCGCCGCAGGCGAACTTCAGCCCGCGCGGCAGCGGCGCCGGCACGCCGGAATCGCCCTTGCCCGTGACCGTGGTGTATCGCCGCCGCCCAAGCCACAGCGCCTGCAGGGCGAAGGCGCCGAAGGTCAGCGCCAGCAGTAGCAGCGCCAGCGCGGCCGCCCGCCCCGGATCGTGCCGCGCGCCGGCGATGGCGAAGAAGATGCGCGTCGACAGCACGTCGAAATCACCGCCGAGCACCAGCGGATTGCCGAAATCCGCGAGGCTCTCGACGAAGGCCAGGAGCAGGCAGGCGGCGATGGCCGGGCGGAGCAGCGGCCAGGTCACGGTGCGGAACACGGTGAAGCGCCGCGCGCCCATGGTAGAAGCGGCTTCTTCTAGGGAAGGCCCGATCGCGCGCACGGCCCCTTCGAGCAGCACGAAGGCGATCGGCGCCTGTGCCAGCACCTGCGCCAGAAGCACGCCCGGCAACCCGTAGATCCAGCGGCTGCGGGGAATGTCGAACCAGTCCCACAAGGCGGTGGTGACGATGCCCGTGCGCCCGAACAGCACGATCAGCGCCAGCGAGACGACGAAGGGCGGCGTGATCAGCGGCAGGATGGTCATGGCGCGGAAGGCCGGCTGCGCACGCACGTTGCCGCGCGCCGCCAGCAGCGCGAAGGCGAGGCCGATCAGGGTGGAGATCACCGCCGTCAGACTTGCCAGCAGCAGCGTGTTCCACACCACGCCGCAGCCCTGATGGGTGGTGACGCAGGCGAGGCTCCAGGCCTCCGGCGCCGTCAGCCGCGCCGCCAGCGCGCCGGGCGCGATGCGGCCATCCTCCATCACCGCCGCCGCCAGGATGGTCGCCAGCGGCACGAACACGAACAGCAGCAGCAGCCCCGCGCTGCCCGCCACCAGGAGGGCGATGAAGGCATCCCCACCGAAGCGCCCCTGCGCCGCGAACCCCGAGGCGAGCATCGCGGCCGCGCCCGCCAGGAGCATCGCCGCCCCCCAGCCGAACGCGGGTTGCGGCGCGGGCGCGCCCAGCAGCGGCGCCAGCAAGGGCCACTCCAACCCGCGCAGGCCGATCGCATGGCCCTGCAGAAACACCAGCGCGATCGCCCCCGCGCCGCACCAGGCGAGCAGGTGGCCCGGCACGCGCCCGGCCAGAAGGGCCGGCGCCGGGGCAGCCAGCAGGATCACCACCGGCCAGAGCCACCAGCGCGTGCCATTCGCGAGCAACGACGCCAGAGGCGCGGCTTCGCCCGAGGGCCAGGCCGCCAGCCCGGCGAGGCCGGACTCCATGCCGTGCCAGGGTGCCAGCAGCAGCCCGGCCAGGATCGCTGCGAGCGCGGCGCGCCCGAGGCCCAGCGCGCCCACGCCGCCTCAGCGCGCGCCGGCGCGCACCTCGCGTTCCCAGCGCTGCAGCAGGCGGGTGCGTTCCTCGCTGCTGCCCCATCGGGCGAAGTCGTAGTCGATCAGGCGCACATCCTCGAAGCGCGGCGCCTGCGGTGGGATCGGCGCGGCGCGGTTGGACGGCAGCTGGAAGGAATTGGCCGTGGCGGCGATCGCCTGGGCCTCCGGGCTCAGCGCCCAGTCGTAGAAGCGGCGCGCATTCTCCATGTTGCGGGCGCCGCGGATGATCGACATCGACCCGATCTCGTAGCCCGTGCCCTCGCAGGGCGCGACGATGTTCACCGGCGCACCGGCCAGCTTCTGCGTCACCGCGTCGTGCAGGAAGGTGATGCCGACCAGCGTCTCGCCGGTCGCGGCGGCGCGCGCCGGCGCCGCACCGGACCGGGTGTACTGGTTCACGTTGCGATGGAGCGCGCGCAGATAGGTGAAGGCGGGCTCCTCCCCCATCACCTGCACGAGTGTGGCCAGCATGGTGTAGGCGGTGCCGGAGGTGTTGGGGTCGGCCACCTGCACCTCTCCGCGGAACTCGGGCTTCGCAAGGTCCGCCCAGCACGTGGGGGCGGCGATGCGGCGGCGTTCCAGCTCGCGCGTGTTGTAGGAATAGCCGAGCGCGCCGGCATAGATGCCGACGGTGCGGAACTGCGCCTGTTCCGCCTGGCGCGTCGCCCAGGGCTGCAGCTCCGCCAGGCGCGGGGAGCGGTACTCGACTGTCAGGTTCTCCTGCGCCGCCTGCATGTGCGGATCCCCGGTGCCGCCCCACCAGACATCGCCGCGCGGGTTCGACGCCTCGGCGCGGATCTGCGTCAGGGTCTCACCGGAGGACTTCCGCGTCATGGCCACGCGGATGCCGGTGGCGCGCTCGAAGGCGGCCATCATCGGGCGGCACCATTCCTCCTGCACCGAGCAGTAGACCGTCAGGTTGCCCTGCGCCTGCGCGGCGGCGGGCAGCGCGGCGAGGATCGCGGCAATGGCGATGGCAAACGGGCGGCGGGTCGCCATGGCGGTACTCCTCCCTGTCCCGGGTCTGGTGCCGGGTTCGTGGTCGTGATGCGGAAGTAATGCCTGTCGCGCCACCGGGTTCAAGCCTCGAGAAGTGCCGCAAGCTGCGCACCCAGCGCCGGCGCGCCGACGCCGATGGGATTGCCGCTTGCCAGCCAGTCGCCGGTGTCGAAGTCGGTGGTCCAGCAGCCGGCCTCGCGCGCGATGACGATGGCCGCGGCGGCGTCCCAGGCGTTGATGTGCAGCTCGAGGTAGGCATCGAGCCGCCCCGCCGCGGCCTCCACCAGGCCGAGCGCGCCCGAGCCGCCGCTGCGCAACCCCGCGCCAAGGGAGGTCACGCTTTGGGCCATGCGGTGGAAGCGCGCGATCGGCATGCGCAGCGACCAGCCGCATTCGATGATGGCGCGGCCGATGTCGGTGGTCGGCGCCGCGCGGATCGGCGTGCCGTTCAAGGTCGCGCCCAGGCCCTGCGCCGCGGCGAAGACTTCGGCGGGGGCGTAGCGCGCGACGGCGCCGGCCACGGCGCGACCTTCCATCACGAGGCCGATCGAGACGCACCAGCGGTCCCCGCCGCGCGAGAAATTCGACGTCCCGTCGATCGGATCCAGCACCCAGAGCGGGCCGGCCCCGTCCGCTGCGCCGCCCATCTCCTCGCCCAGGATCGCCTCGCCCGGGAACTCCCGCTCGAGCCGCCCCCGGATGAAGCGCTCGGTGGCGCCATCGGCCTCGGTGATGAAGTCCTGCGCGCCCTTCAGGGCGGCCACGCCGCCGCCCTCGGCGCGCAGGCGCTGCGCGAGCGCCGCGGCCTCGATGGTGATGGCGGCGGCGGCGTCGCGGCGGCGCGCAAGGTCGGTCATCCGTAGGCTCCCATGACATTCTGGTCGAAGTCGATCAGCGCGCCGGTCATCATCGCCGCGGCATCCGACAGCAGGTGGATCGCGAGCCCCGCCACGTCGCGCGGTTCGATCAGCCGGCCGAAGGGCTGCGCGGGTGCCGCGCGGTCGAGCCAGTCGGGCGGGTTGCCGTCGCGCGCCTGGATGGCGTGCTCGCCTGGCGTGTCGGCCCAGCCGAGGTTGATGCCGTTGACGCGGATGCGCCGCGCGCGCAGCCCATGCGCGGTGTTCTTCGTGAGTGTGGCGAGCGCGCCCTTGGACGCTGCATAGGCGGTCAGGAAGGGCTGCCCGCCATGGCTCGACATGGTGATGATGTTGACGATGGCCCCCGGCCTGCCCAATGCGACCAGGCGCTGCGCCACGGCCTGGGTCAGGAGGAAGGGCGCGCGCGCATTCACCGCGAAAAGCCGGTCCCACAGCTCCACCGGCGTGTCGAGGATGGTGCCCCGATCGGTCAGCCCCGCCGCGTTGACCAGAGCATCGACCGGGCCGAGCGCGTCCTCGGCCTGCGGCACGATGCGCGCGACGGCGGCGGCATCGGCCAGGTCTGCCGGGATGAACACCGCCGGCACGCCGAGGGAATCCGCCACCGCCCGCCCGCGTGCGATGTCGCGGCCCGTGATGGCGATGCGGTCCGCGCCCGCTTCCACCGCGGCGCGGGCGATGCCCTCGCCGATGCCCTGGGTGCCGCCGGTGACGAGCACCACGCGGCCCTTCAGCGAGACCTTCGGCAGCGCGGTCATGCGACGCGCACCGGGCGGTTCTCATGCAGGGATTGCAGTGCTGCCTCGGCCAGCACCAGCGCCTGACGGCCATCCTGCGCGCCGACCGGCATCGGCGCCCGGTTCACCACGGCGTCGATGAAGGCGGCGAGCTCGATGCGATACGCCGCGGCGTAGCGTTCGAGGAAGAAATGCAGCGGCTTGTCGGTGGCCACGGCTCGCGCATCCGCCTGTTCCACCGTGGTCGCCAACCGGTTGCCGGCGATCAGCCGGCCGAGGCTGCCATGCACCTCGACGCGCTGGTCATAGCCATAGGCGGCGCGCCGCGAGTTGTTGATGTGCGCCATGCGGCCTGAGGCTGTGCGCAGCAGCACCATGCAGGTGTCGATGTCGCCGGCGGCGGCGACCGCCGGGTCCACCAGCGCGGCGCCATAGGCGAAGACCTCGACCGGTTCCTCGCCCAACATCCAGCGCGCCATGTCGAAGTCGTGGATCGTCATGTCGCGGAACTGGCCGCCGGAGACCTTCAGGTAGTCGATCAGCGGCAGGCCCGGGTCGCGGCTGGTGATCACCACCTGCTCCACCGCACCAATGGCGCCGGCGCCGATGCGACGGTGGAGCTCGGCGAAATCCGGGTCGAAGCGTCGGTTGAATCCGACCAGCATCGGCACGCCCGCCGCCTGGACGGCGGCTAGCGCCTCGTCGACGCGGGCCAGCGAGAGGTCGATCGGCTTCTCGCAGAAGATCGCCTTGCCCGCCCGCGCCGCGGCGATGACAAGGTCGGCATGGGTGTCGGTGGAGGAGGCGATGATGACCGCGCCGACCGCCGGGTCCGCCAGCGCGGCCGCGGTGTCCGACACCTGCGCGCCGTGCTTGCGCGCCAGCGCCGCGGCCGCCGCGCCGTTCACGTCGACAACATGCGCGAGGCGCGCCGCGCCGCTGGCGGCCAGGTTTGCGGCATGGATCGCGCCGATGCGGCCGGCCCCGAATTGCGCGAAGACGAGCATGGCGGTTCCCCGTGGGTCCTGCTTGTGGCCGCCGCCATCCATCCGTAACACTGCGCTGCCGTCAATGCGCTGGGGGGAGACGCCATGGCCATCATCCGCCTCACTGCGGCCGAGGCCACGATCCGCTTCCTTGCGGCGCAGGAGACCGAGATCGACGGCCGGCGCGTACCGCTGTTCGGCGGCGTTTTCGCCATCTTCGGCCATGGCAATGTCGCTGGCCTCGGTCCCGCCTTGCAGGCGGCGGGCAGGCGCCTGCACACCTTCCGCGCACATAACGAGCAGGCCATGGCGCATGCCGCCATCGCCTATGCCAAGGCGCATGCGCGGCGGCGGATGATGGCCTGCACCACCTCGGTCGGGCCGGGGGCCACCAACATGGTGACGGCGGCCGCGGTCGCCCACGTGAACCGCCTGCCGGTGCTGCTGTTGCCGGGCGACGTGTTCGCCGACCGCCGCCCCGATCCGGTATTGCAGCAGCTGGAGCATTTCGGCGACCCGACCATCAGCGCGAATGACTGCTTCCGGCCTGTCTCGCGCTTCTTCGACCGCATCACGCGGCCCGAGCAACTGCTGCATTCCCTGCCCGCCGCGCTGCGCGTGCTGACCGACCCGGCGGAATGCGGCCCGGCCACCATTGCTTTCCCGCAGGATGTGCAGGTGGAGGCCTTCGACGTACCGGCTGATTTCCTGCACCGCCGCCTGCACCGCATCCGCGCGCCCGAGCCCGATACGCGCGAGCTGGCTGAAGCCGCCGAGGCGCTGCGCCGTTCGAAGCGTCCGCTGCTGATCGCCGGTGGCGGCGTGAAGTATGCCGGCGCCGAGGGTGCCCTTGCGGAGTTCGCGCAGCGTCACGGGGTCCCCGTGGCCGAGACCCAGGCCGGCAAGGGCAGCCTCGCTTGGGACCATCCCTGTAATGCGGGCGCGATCGGCGTGACCGGATCAGCGGCGGCCAATGCGCTAGCCGCACGCGCTGACCTGGTACTGGCGGTCGGGACCCGCCTTGCCGATTTCACCACCGGATCACGCGCGTTGTTCGGCCAGGCGCGGCTTGTGGCGCTGAACGTCGCGCCCTTCGACGCGGGCAAGCATGGCGCACTGCCGCTGGTGGCGGATGCGACGCGTGGCCTGACGGCGCTGGGAGTCGCGCTGCGTGGCTGGACCGCACCGGGCGACTGGACGCAACGCGTGGCGCCTGCCGTCGCGCGCTGGAACGCCACCGTCGCCCGCGTCACCGCCGCGCCAAAGCGGGCGTCGCTGCCGACGGATGCGCAGGTGCTCGGCGCGGTCAACCGCGCCATGCCTCGGGACGGCATCATTGTCTGCGCGGCCGGCGGGCTGCCAGGTGAATTGCACAAGCTGTGGCGCGCCACGGACGCCGCGTCCTACCACCTCGAATACGGCTATTCCTGCATGGGCTACGAGATCGCCGGCGGTCTCGGCGCTAAGCTCGCGATGCCGAGGCGCGAGGTTGTGGTGCTGGTCGGCGACGGTTCGTATCTGATGATGAACAGCGAGATTGCGACCTCCGTTGCGATGGGTGCGAAGCTGACCATCGTGCTGCTCGACAATCGCGGCTTCGGCTGCATCAATCGCCTTCAGCGCGGCACCGGGGGTGCGCCCTTCAACAACCTGCTGGCGGAGGCAGCGCCGCCGGTTGATTTCGTGGCGCATGCGCGCAGCCTGGGGGCGGAGGCGGTCGCGGTGGATGGCATCGCCGCGCTGGAGGCCGCCCTGCCGCGCGCCTTTGGTGCGAAGCGTACAACCGTGCTTGTCGTCGCGACGGATCCGCAGGCCTCCACGCAGGAGGGTGGCGCCTGGTGGGACGTGCCGGTCTCGACGGTTCCACGCGATGCGGCGCAGAGGCGCGCGCGGGCGGCGTATGAGTCGAACCGCGCGCGCCAGCGCCTCGGAGCCTGAGATGATCCGCCTCGCCATCAACCCGCTGACCTGGACCAATGACGACATGCCCGAGCTCGGCGCGGAGACGCCGCTCGAGACCTGTCTGGCGGAAGCGAAACAGGCCGGCTTCGCGGGGGTGGAGCTGGGCAACAAGTTCCCGCGCGAGGCCGCGACGCTGGCGCCGATCCTGGCACGGCACGGGCTGGCGCTGGCCTCCGGTTGGTACGGGTCGCGCCTGCTGGAACGCGACCTGGAGACCGAGATGGCGGCGGCCGAGCCGCATCTCGCGCTGCTGCAGGCCATGGGCTGCACCGCCTGCGTCTTCGCCGAGGTCTCCCACGCTGTGCATGGCGAACGCACCACGCCGCTGTCGCGCCGGCCGGTGCTGAGCGAGGCCGACTGGGCCGTGCTGGCGCCGCGGCTGGATGAGATGGCGCGGCGCATGGCGGCGCGTGGCCTGCGCCTCGCCTACCATCACCACATGGGCACGGTGATCGAGACCGCGGCCGAGATCGACCGGCTGATGGCCGCGACCGGGCCGGACTTCCATCTGCTGCTCGACACCGGCCACTTGACCTTCGCTGGCGGCGATCCCGTGGCGGCGGCGCGGCGCCATGCCGGGCGCATCGCGCATGTGCACTGCAAGGATGTGCGCGCGCCGGTGATGGCGGCGGCGAAGGCGCGCGACCTGCCCTTCCTGGCCGCGGTGCTCGAGGGTGTCTTCACCGTGCCGGGCGATGGCTGCGTCGATTTCGCGGCGGTCTTCGCCGCGCTGCGCGGCTATGAAGGCTGGCTGGTGGTGGAGGCGGAGCAGGACCCGGCCCGCGCCCATCCGCTGACCTATGCGCGCATGGGCCACGACCATGTCGCGGCGCTGGCGGGGCGGATCCGCGCCGACTGACTCCGGGCGGCTTGACGCGGATCAAGCGCGGGGGAAGGCTCAGGGCTAATCTGCCGGCCACGACACCAGACACGGGTGGGAGAACGCCATGGCCTTCAACGACATCCTCGTGCATCTCGACGGCACGCCGCAGGCGACTGCGCGGCTCGCCGTCGCCGCCGGTCTTGCGCGCCGGCACCAGGCGCATCTGACCGGCCTGTTCGTGGTGGATGTCACGCCGCCGATCATGGGTGCGGCGGATGCCGGCAGCGGCGCCGTGCTGGCCGGGCTGATCGAGAGCATGCGGGCCGAGGCCATGGCCGCCGCCGCCACGGTCGAGGCGGCGTTCAACGAGACCCTGCGGCGTGAGGGCATCGCCGGCGAGTGGCGCCTGGTGGAGGGGATCACGGCAGAGCTCGTCTCCCTGCATGCGCGCTACGCCGACCTCGCCATCCTCGGCCAGGCCGACCCGGCGGAGGGCACGGCGTCGGATGGCAGCGTGCTGGCGGCGGCGATCTTTGAATCCGGCCGGCCGGTGCTCGTGGTGCCCTATGCCGGCAGCTTTGCCACGGTCGGCGAACGTATCCTGGTCGGCTGGAATGCCGGGCGGGAGGCGACGCGCGCAGTGCATGACGCGCTGCCCCTGCTGGAGAAGGCAAAGTCGGTCACGGTCACGGCGGTCAATCCGCGCGTCGGGCTCGGCGCGCATGGCGAGGAGCCCGGCGCCGACATCGCGCGGCACCTCGCGCGGCATGGCGTCACGGTGACAGTCGAGCACACCGTGGCGCCGGAGATCAGCGCGGCGGATATCCTGCTGAACCGGGCCTCGGAGCTCTCGGCCGACCTGCTGGTGGTCGGCGCCTATGGCCATTCGCGGCTGCGGGAGTTCCTGCTGGGCGGCGTCACGCGATCGCTGCTGCGCGAGATGACGGTGCCGGTGCTACTCTCACACTGACGCACCGCCGACACGGAACAACCGAGCCGGGTTCTCGGCCGACATGCGGCGGATCTCGGCCTGGGTGAAGCCTTCGCTCTCGATCAGCATGAGGTATTCGCGGAACGCCTCGACCGGCGGCGGCAGCAGGTAGACGCCGGCGTCGGAGGAGACGATGGCGCGGTCGCCCGCGGCGCGCAGCCGCGGCGTGAAGTCCTGGATGGTGCTGTTGGAAGCGATCTTGTGCTTTTCCTCATCCACGTGGGTG
This sequence comes from Roseomonas rosulenta, assembly GCF_016106005.1. Classification (GTDB taxonomy): domain Bacteria; phylum Pseudomonadota; class Alphaproteobacteria; order Acetobacterales; family Acetobacteraceae; genus Neoroseomonas; species Neoroseomonas rosulenta. The sequence continues at coordinate 4,581 of NZ_JACADR010000009.1, read as the reverse complement.
AGGCCGACCTGGGTCGCGTGCGTCAACACGAAGAAGGAGAACTCGGCATAGCCGCCGAGTGCCACGATTGCGGCGATCTCATCGGGTGCGTAGCGCGCGCAATGCGTGCGGATGCGAGTGCAGCCGCGGCGCTTGGCTTCCTCAGTCAGCGCCACGGCCTCGCGGCCCGAGACATGGCCGCAGTCGAATACGACGTCCTTCGCGGCGCATAGCTCCATGATGGCGGGCACGGGATCGGGCACCTTGCCGTTCTCGGGGACCGAGAAGGTCGTCTCGAGGAAGGCGGGGCTGCGACCCTCGCGGGTCGCGACATGGCGCGTGTGGTGCGTGGGCAGGCTGACGAAGCGCGCGCCGGTGCCGGGGCCGTAGCCGTAGCCGATGGCGGTGCGCGCCGCCTCCAGCGTCACGCCGCCGGCAGTGGGCTGCATGATCAGCCCGCCGAAAGCCTCGATGCCGAGGTGACCAAGCTCGTCATTGGCCAACGCGGCGAAGCCGGAGGTGTTCTGGAAGTTGCACATGATGCCGATGGCGCGCATCCCAGCCGCGGCCGCCTGGCGTACCGCATCGAACACGTTCACCGAACGGCCCGACAGGTGCGGCGCGCAATGCACGTGGCAGTCGATCGCACCTTGCAGCAGATGCGTTCCGGGCGGGGTGAATGGCATGGCGGTGTCCTCAGCGTGCGGTGCGGTGGGCCAGCCGCGCCTCGAGCCTCTCGCCGAGGCGCTTGGTGGGCCAGCAGATCAGGAAATAGACGACCAGGATGGTTCCGAAGCACAGCAGCGCGGAGAAGCCGCGCGTGTTCAGGATCTTGGCGGCGTAGGTCAGCTCCAGCACGCCGATCTGCGAGGCGATGGAGGTGGACTTGATGAAGCCCACCGCATAGCCGAACAGCGGCGGCAGTGCGACGCGCCAGGATTGAGGTGCCACCACGCGCGTCAGCACCCGCCAACGGGAGAAATTCATCGCTTCCGCCGCGTCCCATTGCGGCGCAGGGACCGATTCGATTCCGGCGCGTGCAATCTCGGCGGCGAAGGCGGCGGCCGAGAGCACGACGGTGACCAGTGCGACCGTGAACAGCGAGGCCTGCGCACCCGAGAGCTGGAAGGCGAAGAACACGCACATCAGCTTCACCAGGAACGGGATGCGCCGGAAGGTCTCGACATAGAGCGTGGCGACGATGCGCAGCGGCAGCACGCCGTACAGGCGCGGGTGCCGCCCGATCGCCAGGCCGAAGCCGATGGCGAAGCCCATCGCCGCGCCTAGGTACGAGAGCAGCAACGTGTTGAGCAGCGCCTCGCCCAGGAACAGCAGGTTGTAGGGGCCGAAGAAGCGCGGCGCGTCCTCGAGCAGCTGCTCCCACATGCTAGAGGATCCTCGCCTTCACGCGGAACAGCCAGCGCCCGAGCAGGGCCAACGCCAGCGAGCAGGCCAGGGTGAGCACCACGTAGATGATCGCGGTGATGGAGAAGACCTCGAGCGAGCGGAAGGTCAGCGAGTTCACGTTGTAGGCGCGCCCGGTCAGTTCCTCGACTGCGAAGATCGCGGCGACCGAGGTTGTCATCACCTGGATGATGAACTGGTTGGACAGCGGCGGGTACAGCGCCTTGGCGATATGCGGCAGGATCACGTACCAGACCATCTGCGGCACGGAAAAGCCCATCGCCGTGGCGGCGTCGATCTCCTCCCGCCTGAGCGACTGGAAGCCGGCGCGCTGGATTTCCGTGAGATACGCCCCCGCATTCAGCGACATGCCGATGGCAACCGCCGCGTAGGGCGACAGCAGGATCCCCACATCCGGCAGCACGAAGAAGATGAAGAAGATCTGCACCAGCAGCGGCGTGTTGATGAAGAAGGTAACGTAGCCCTGTACCACCAGGCGCGCCGGCCGCGGGCCGAACTGCAGTACGGATGCGTTCACCAGCCCGATCGCCCAGCCCACGAGGAAGGAGATCACCGCGAGCTGCAACGTCAGCACCGCACCCCCCAGCAGATAGGGGATGTAGGGCGTGACCTGCGACCAGATGAGGCTGTAGTTCACGCGCCCTCAGAAGAACGGGCTGACCGGCACCTTGGTGAACATCGGCCCGTCGAACCACTTCTCCCACAGGCGCTCGATGGTGCCGTCGGTATGCAGCTCATACAGCGCGATGTTGAGCCACAGCCGGAGCGAGTCGTTGTTCTTCGCCACCCCCAGCCCGGAATAGGTCACGCCGAAGGCGGGCACGGCGGTGACTTCCCACTGTACCTGGCGGAAGGGCCGCAGCGCGAAGCGCACGGAATCGATACCGTCGAAGGATGCCTGCGCGCGCCCCTGCGCGATGGCGCGGTTGCGATCGGGGTAGTTGTCCAGCAGCAGAACCTGTGCGTTGGGAATGGCACGCTGGATGTAGGGGATGGCCGTGGTGCCGCGCACCTGCGCCAGCGTCACCTCGGGCTTGTTCAGCGCCTCGATGGTGGTGAGGCCGCGGCCGGCGACCGAGACGATGCCGTAGTTCTCCGAATGCACCGGCACGGTGTAGTCGATCACCTTGGCGCGCTCGCTGGTGCGGCTCATGGCCCCCATGACGAAGTCGATGCGGCCCGACGCCACCATCGGGATGCGCTCGGGCGAACCCACCGCCTGCAGCGTGAGGCGCACGCCCAGCTTCTGCGCGATGGCGGCAGCGACCTCGGGTTCGAAGCCGTCGATCACGTTGCGGTCGTTGAACAGGGCGCGCGGCGGCAGGGTGGGGTTCACGCCGACCCGCAGTTCCCCGCCGCGCAGGATATCCTCGAGCGGGCGCGCGGCGGCGTCCTTCGGCGTCAGCAGCGTGGCGGCGGCCGCGGCGGCGGCGGCGCCGCCCACGAAGATGGCCCGGCGGTCGGTCATGCGCGTTCTCCTTGGTTATGCCGCGCCGTCAGTGGCGCAGGATGCGGGATGTGAAGTCGCGAAGGCGCGCGCTTTTCGGCGTGTCGAAGATCTCGGCGGGCGGCCCGACCTCGACCACGCTGCCCTGGTCGAGGAAGGCGACGCGGGAGGCGACCTCGCGGATGAAGCCCATCTCGTGGCTGACGATCAGCATGGTCATGCCGTCGCGCTGCAGGGCGCGGATGGTGTCGAGAACCTCGCCGACCAGTTCCGGGTCGAGTGCGGCGGTCACCTCGTCGAGCAGCAGGATGTCGGGCTTCAGCGCCAAGGCGCGCGCGATGGCCACGCGCTGCTGCTGGCCGCCGGAGAGCTCGTCCGGGTAGGCATTCACCTTCTCCGCCAGGCCGACGCGGGCCAGCAGCGCGCGGGCCTCGGCCTCGACCTGCGCGCGGTCGCGCTTCTTCACCAGCGTGGGCGCGATGGCGACGTTGCGCAGCGCCGTCATGTTCTGGAACAGGTTGTACTGCTGGAAGACGATGGCGAAGCGGTCGCGCGCCGCGCGGAGGCTGCCGCGGCTGGAATAGTCGATCGGCGCGCCATCGACGCTGACCCGCCCGGCCCTCGGTTTCATCAGGCCGACCAGGGTGCGCAGGATGGTGGACTTGCCCGATCCCGAAGGACCGATCAGCCCCACGACCTCGCCGCGTTCCACCTCCAGCGAGACATCGCGCAGGACGTCGACCTTGCCGCCGTAGCTCACGGTCAGTCCAGCGATGGAGAGGAAGGCCAAGCGCGATATCCCGGGGTCGATTGGTACCATGGTTCCGGGCGAAGCAGGGTGCCGTCAAGCCCGCGCGGGAGTTGCGCGCGCGATGCGTCGGCTTATCCTCGTGCCATGGATCTGCGCATCGCCGGCATCACGCGCCCCACCGCCGTCACCATCACGGTGCGCGGCCGTACGGTGCTGGCGCATCCCGGCCAGAGTCTCGCGGCCGCGCTGATCGCCGCGGGGCAGTGGCGCTTCGGCGAGGGCGACGATCCCGCACGCCCGCGCACGGCCTTCTGCATGATGGGCGTGTGCCAGCAATGCCTGCTGCGCGTGGATGGCCGTCTGGTGCAGGCGTGCCTGACGCCGGTCGCGGCGGGCCAGGTGGTGACGCCGGCATGATGCACGATGTCGCGGTGCTGGGTGGCGGCCCGGCCGGCATGGCTGCGGCGACCGAGGCCGCATCGCGCGGCGCGCGCACCGTGTTGCTGGAGGAATCGTCGCTGCCCGGCGGGCAGGTGTATCGCGCCGCGCCCGCGGGCTTCGCGATGCCGCAGGATGCCGATCGCCGCGCCGGCGATGCCTTGCGGTCCGCGCTGTCGGCGAGCGGCGCCGATATCCGCACCGGCTGTCGTGTCTGGGGCCTGGGCGGCGGCCCGCTGGTGCCGGCGGGCGATGCGTCGGCGCCCTTCACGCTCTCCGCGCTCGGCGCCGATGGCGTGCCCTTCACCGTCACGGCGCGCGCGCTGGTGCTGTGCTGCGGCACGCATGAACGCATCATCCCCTTCCCCGGATGGACGCTGCCGGGGGTGATCGGCCTGGCGGCTGCGACCATCCTGCTGAAGGCGCAGGGCGTGCTGCCAGGGCGCCGCGTCGTGGTCGCGGGGGTGGGGCCGCTGCTCTACGCGGTGGCGGCGAAGGTGCTGGCGGGCGGCGGCGCCGTCGCGGCGGTGGTGGATGCGGC
>NZ_JACADR010000089.1 GCF_016106005.1 Roseomonas rosulenta | reverse complement strand
CCCGTTGCTCGCGAGCGCGCCCGCGGCCTCGAGGCTCGCGGCGCGGCCGGCCACGAGGCTGCCCGCCAGGTTGATCGGCCCGCCGCTCGCGCGCAGCGTGGCGTCACGGGCGGCGACCAGCGTCGGCTCGCCGCTGAGGGCGCCGCCCGCCGTCAGCAGAAGGTCGCCCCCGGTGCTCTCGATCCGCCCGCCGGTCGAGAGGCTGCCGCCCGCGGCGAGCGTGGCGTCGCCCGCCGCGCCGATCGTGGCGGTGGTCGTGATGGCACCCGGCGCGGTTGCGAGGAAGGTGGCGCCGGTCCCGATCGTGCCGCCGAGCGTGGCCGTGGTCCCGGCGGCGAAGGTGAGGGCGCCGCCCGCCGTCGCCGCGCCCGAGAAGCCAAGCGCCCCGCCGGCGGTCAGGCTGGCCGGGCCGCTGGCGGAAAGCCCGCCCGCGTAGTTGATCGCACCACCCGCCACGAGCGTGGCGGTGCCGGGCCCGCCGGTCACGCCGATGCTGCCGCCGGATGTAACGGTCAGCCCCTGGTCGGTGCTCAGCGACAGGCTGCCGGTGGCCGAGACGGTGCCGCTCACCAGCAGCGGCAGCACCGTGTTCAGCGCCAGCACCGGCCCGGTCGCGACCAGCCCGCCGAGCTCGACGATCTGGTTGTCCTCGGGCAGCGAGACGCTGCCGCCGTTCAGCGTGAACAGGCCGGTCACGATCAGCGCGCCGGCCTCCTGGCTGACGCTCCCGGCGCTGTCGATCGCGACGGAGGTGCTGCCCTGCACCAGCCCGGCCAACGTCACCGTATTGCCGCCGAGGGTGATCGCGGGCGCGATGATGCCGCCGGCCGTCAGCGCGCCGCCCGCGGTGATGCGCGCCGAGACCGGCGCGGTAATGGCGCTGGCCTCGAGGTCGCCGGCCGCGCCGAGCACCACCCGCCCTGTGGCGCCCGCCACGGGCAGCGTGCCGGCGGCGATGCCGGTCGCGGTGCCGAACAGGTTGGTGGCGCGGCCGAGTTCGAAATCCCCCTGCGCGGTGCCGGTGATGGTCGCGACATCGACCGTCCCCGCGCTCTGCCGCACGCTGCCCCCGGCAGTCCCTGGCTGCCCCGCCACCAGTTCCAGCGTGTCGACGCGCACCACGCCGCCGGCGCGCAGCGGCACGTCGCCCGCCACCAGGATGTCGCCGGCCGAGCGCACCGTCCCGTCGCTGCCGATCACGAGGCGCAGCGCCCCTGTGTCACCTGCGCCACCGATCCGCGCGATCTCGGCCGTGCCGAGTGCGAGCGTGCCCGCGGCCGCATCTGGGCCGCCCAGCGTGACGCCGCGCCCGGGCGTCTCGGGCAGGATGCGGATGACACCGGCCGGCGCGCGCAGCGCGGCCTGGATGTCGAGGTCGTCGGCGCGCAGCAAGATGTTGGCGCCGTTGGGCACCTCGATGGCGCTGCCGGATGTGCCGGCGCGCAGTTCCATCAGCCCGGCGCCGCCGCGCACCACCACGTCGCCGCCGGCGGTCACGCCCGCCAGCGCACCGATGCGGTTGCCCGCCACGCCGGGGTCGAGCAGCACGGCGCCATTCGGGAAATTGGCCGAGAGCACGGGCACGTCGAGCAGCGTGCCCGTCGCCTGGGTCAGCGCGCCGTCGCCGGCGAGCGTCAGGCGGCCCACGCGCGGCGCCGCGCCATCGACCAGGTCCACGGTGCCGGCGATGCCGACCGACCCGGTCTGGCCGATCTGGCCGAGCCGCAGTTCCGCCGCCGGCGTCCCGCTCGGCAGGAAGCCGAGTTCCGTGCTGTCGAGGGTGATCCGCCCGGCGGTCGCGCTGCCGGCCGCACCGCCCAGCACATAGCCGATATTCGCGTCCGTGGTGATCGGCAGCAGCGTGATCACGCCGCCGGGTGCGCGCAGCTGTGCGCCGATCGCGAGGTCGTCGGCGCGCAGCGTCAGCGCCTGCCCCGTGCCCACCTGCAGCGCGCCGGTCACGCCGAGCGTCGCCGAGCCGCCGAAGCCGTTGCTGCGCAGCGTGGCGCCGGCACCGGCGTTGAGGCCGAGGCCGAGCGCCACGCCGTTCGCGTCCCGCCCGCCGCCGAGTGCGCCGATCGCATTGCCCGCCAGATCGATCGTGACGCTCCCGCCGGCCAGGGCGGCGAGGTTCGCCGCGCTGATGGTGCCGCCCGTCTGGGTGATGTCCCCGCCGCTCGCCGCGCCGCCGTTGAAGCTGCCGGTGCGCAGGATGATCTGCCCGTTGGGTCCCGCCGCGCTCAGTGTGTTGGCGAGCGTCAGCCCCGAGGCCTCCAGCGTGAGGGTGCGGTCGGTGCCGACCGAGACCGGCAGGTCGAGCGTCAGCGCCAGTGCGTTGCGAAGCGTGATGTCGCCGCCGGCGCTCAGCGCCGTCAGGTCCTGGATGGTGTTGCGCGCGGTGCCGTCGGGGTTGGCGCCGGCCAGGCGCAGCGTGCCGGCGGCCTCGGCCGAGAGCGTCGCCGCCGAGAGCCGCGCGTCGGCGGCCTGTACCAGGTCGCCCGTGGTGGCGCGCAGCGTCACGGTGCCGCTGCCCAGCACGTCGTTCAGCGTGAGCGCGGCGGCGGCGATGTCGATCGCCCCCGCTACCTCGGTGCCCGGCCCGCCCGCGCCCACCGCGCCGACCGCGGTGGCGCCGGTGGCGCGCAGGGTCACGCCGTCATTGGCGGTGAGCGTGGCGTTGTTGACGGTGTTGTCGCCGGTCAGGCGGATCTCGCCGGCCGCGGCGGTGGCGGTGAGGGTGTTGGCGCGCACCGCCGCCTGCGCGGTCGTGCCTGTGATGTCGCCGGCGGTGGCGGTCAGCGTCACCGCGCGGCCGGTGTTGTCGATGGTGACCTGGCCGGGCGCGAGCCCGGCATCGGACAGCGTGATGTCGGTCGCGCGATAGGTCACGCCGCCGCCGCTGCTGGTGGTGCGGCGGACCTCGAGCGCGCCCTCGGTCGCGACATTGATGCCGCCCAGCGCCTGCACCCCCACCACCGGCAGGTCGTTGCCCGCCTGGGCGATCTGCACGGTGCCCGCGCCCTGCAGCGCGGTGACGAACAGCGCGCCGGCCGACAGCCCGCCCGCGACCTGGGTGATGCTGCCCGTCCCGCCCGGCGTGAGCGCCAGTTCGAGCCGCGTTGCATCGGCGGGATCGAGCGTCCAGGCGCCGCGCAGGCGGATGTCGGGGGCGGCGGCGAAGAGCGTGCCGCCATTGGCATCGAGCAGCGCGAGCTCGGCGGCGGTCAGCCGCACCGTGCCGGCATCCGCCTGGTCGCCTCCCAGGCTGAGCGTGCGCGTGGAGCGGATCTCGATCCGCCCGGGCGCGCCGGCGCCGGTATCCACGCTGGCGCCCGCGAGCAGCGCGAAGTCGGGTGCCTGCAGCGCGATGGTGCCGCCCGCGCCCGTGGTGATCGGCGCGGACAGGGTGAACAGCCCGGTGGCGAAGTCCGCCCCGGCGGTGACCAGCCGGACGGAGGTGCCGCCGGCGGCGATGCCCGAGGTGCCGTCGGCCGAACCCGCGACGACCGCGCCGATGCGGCTGCCCGTCGTGCCGATCGCGATGTCGCCGGCCGCATAGGCGCTGAGCTGCGGCACCGACAGCGCGAAGCCGTCCGCCAAGATGTTGCCGCCGCTGCGCAGTTCCAGCGCCTGCGGCGCGCTGGCGCCGGTCAGGTCGACCGCGCCGCGCAGCGTGATGGTGCCCGAGCTCACCTGGTCGAAGGGCTCGAGCGCGCCGATGATGAGCCGCCCCGTCTGGACCTGCTGGATCGCCGCCGCGCTGATCGTGGTGGTGTCGCCGAAGCCGCCGAAGCCGCCCAGGCCGATCGTGCCGCCGGCGGTGAAGGGGGCGAACTGCACCACCCCGCCGGGCGCCAGGAAGGCCGTGCCGGGGAAGGTCACGCTCAGCCCGTTGGCAAGGACGCTGATGGCCCCGCCGGTGCCGGCATTCACCCGTGCCCCCACCTGCAGGTCGGACAGGCTGTTGGCGATCAGGACGGTGCCGCCGGGCGCGGTCAGCACGGCGTTGGTCGAGGTCGCGCCCCCGGCGCTGAGCCCGGCCAGCAGCCGGACCACCTGGTTCGCGCCGCCCAGCGTGATGTCGCCGCCGGCCGAGGCCGAGAGACCCTGGGTGCGGATGATGCCGGCATCCTGCGTGATGGTGCCCGCCGCCGGCGCGTCGAAGGACGCGCCCGTGCGCAGCACCGCGCGTCCGCTGGGCGCGTTGGCGGTGATGTCGCCCGCCAGCGTCAGGCCCGGCCCTTCGAGTGTCACCGCGCCGCCGATCGCGGCGGTGGCGGTCGCACCCTCGACCGTCAGCGCCGTCGCGTTGCGCAGCGTGAGGCTGGCGCCCGAGGAGGGTGCGAGCCTGCCCACGGCATTGAGGTCGGCCGCCAGCAGCGACCCGCCCCCGTCCAGCGCCACGGTGCCGGGCGCGGTCACGCGCAGCCGGTCCGCGGTGATGCGCGCGCCGGTCGTCTGCGTGATGCCGCCGGTGGCGGAGGACAGGTCCACCTCCGCCCCGGCCGCGGCGATGCCCGGCGCGGCGACGGCGTAGCCGCCATTGGCGCGGAAGACGAAGCTCTCGCCCGCCGCCACGCCGCCCGAGACCTGGCCGACGCTGTTCAGCGCGCCCGGCGAGCCCATCAGCACCGAGCCCGCATCCGCGATGGCGGACAGGCGGGTCGCCGAGACGCTCCCGGCGGCGCCCTGGACGATGTCGCCGGACGTCGCGTGCAGCGTCAACAGTCCATTGGCAGCCTGCAGGTTGAAGGTCGAATCGAGCGCGATCGACCCGCCATGCAGCGTGGCGTTGCTCGGGAAGGATGTGGTGATCGGCCCGCCAACGCGGAGCACGCCCGAAGTCGGGCTGTCGTGCCCGACGACCAGGGTTTGCGCGAACAGCAGCGGGAAGGTGCCGGCGGAGAGGAACAGCGACGCCGGGTCGTCGACGCCACCCAGGCGGATGTCGCGTGTCGGGCTGCGCGGCGCGATGTCGATGGTGCCGGTCGCCGCGGCGAACGGATCACTGGCCAGCACATAGGAGGAGACGGCCAGCCGGTCGGCGCGCAGCCGCACCACGCCGCCGACCGCGGTCGCGGCCACGCCCTCCCCGAACAGGGCCGTCGAGGGCGTGATCGAGAGGTCCGCAGCAGAAAGCGTCACGGAACTGCCGCGCACGCCGCTGACATCGCCCACGCCGCCGCCCGCGAAGGGCACGCCCGTGATCGTCGTGGTGGTCAGCGCGCCGATCGTGTCGATCGCGAAGGTCCCGGCCGCGAGCGCGGCGATGGCCCTCACGTCGTTCGTGCCGGCCGTGAGGTCCACCGCGCCGTCGCTGCGCAGGCCGAGCGCGGCCGCGCGGATGCCCCCTGCCTCCTGCGTGATGTCGCCGCCGGCGCCGAGGCGCACGATGCTGGACGGGTTGCTCCCGCCGGTCACGCCGACCGTGCCGCGCAGCGTCATCGCCTCCGGCGTGGTCAGCGTGATGGTCCCGAAGCCGAGCGACGCCCCGGCATTGAGCGTGAGCGTGCCGACCGCGCTCACCTGCAGCAGCCCGCCCGCACCGGAATGCGCGATGGCGCCATCGAGCGCCAGGTCGCCCGCGGCGTTGAAGGCCAGCGTGCCGCCCACCGTGCTGGGGCCCAGCACCGCCACCGCGTTCCGGTCCGCGGGCAGCGTCGGCGCCAGAAGCGCGCTCCCGCCGGCCGTCACCTCGAGCCTGCCGGCGGTGATCGCGGCATCCGCCGCCGCCTGCTGGATGTTCCCGGTGGTCGCTTCCAGCCTGACCGTGCCGGTGCCGGCGCTGATCGGCGCGTTCAGCGTCAGGTTGCCGGCATTCGCGATGAAGGTGATGTCGGCATTGCCCCCGCCGACCGGCGCCACCGCCGACCCGATGGTGACGCTCGTATTGGTGCGATAGCCGAAGGCATCCCTGAAGGAGAAGGTGCCGAGCGAGGCCACGGCATTCGGCGCCTGGTCGAGCAGGATGGCGCCATCCGCGGTGGCGGTCAGCAGGTTCGCGGTGATTGTGCCCGCGGCGGTCTGGGAAATGGTCTGCCCCGCGCCGGTCGCGGTCAGCAAGACCGTGCCGCTGGTGCCGGGCGTGATCAGCGGCGCCTCGATCAGCATCGAGGCGCCCGTGAGCGAGAGCGTCGCGCCCGGTGCCGCCGCCTCGGCCGCCGTGGCGACGGTGAGCGCGCCGTCGGTGGCGAAGGCGATGGAGCCGGTGGCGTAGAGCGAACGCGGCCCCGCCGCACCCGAGGGCGTCCCGCCATCGGCCAGGCGGAAATCGCCCCGGCCGGCCAGCGTGATGCCGCCGACCCCGGCATGCGCCACCAGGTCGGCCGTGCCCCCCGTGGCTGCCAGCGCGCCGCCCGCCGCCTGGGTGATGGCGCCGCCGGCGCGCAGTTCGATCTGCCCGGCCGTGCCGCTTGCGGTGACATCGACGGCGCCGAGCGTGATCGCCGTCCCGGCATTGAGCCGCAGGCTGCCCGCGCCCAGCGCGGCATCGACCGCGATTGCACCGGTGCCCACCGCTTCCAGCGCGACGCCACTGCCCAGCGCCAGCGCCTCGCTGAAGATGACCCCCGCGCCGGTGACCGTGCCCGTCCCCGGCTCGGTCGTGCGGCCGAGGCGGATGGTGGCGGCGCTCGCGCCCTCCAGCGCGGCCGCGGCCACCTGCAGCCGGGCAGGATCGGCCGCGCCGCCCACCTGGACCACGCGCGCGGCGGTGCGCGGGCCGATCTCGAGCGTGCCGTCGGCGACCGACAGGCTGCCGGCCCCGCCCACCGACAGCCTGTCCCCGCGCAGCGTCAGCGTGCCGCCCGTGGCGGCGGTGACACCCGCGTTGATGGCCAGGGCATCGGCCACCAGGCGCACGTCGCCCGTCGATGTCACGCCGTTCTGCCCGGCCGCGACGGTCAGCCCGCCCGCGGTCAGCGCGACGCTCGCGCCATTCGCCTGGATCACCGAGACGTTGCCGGCGACGTTCGCCTCGATCACGCCGGTGAAGACGCCGGCCGGCGTGGCGACGGTGCGCAGGTCCACCTCGCCGATGCTGTTGCTGCCGAGCAGGCTCAGGCTGCCGGCGCGGGAGTTCCCGCCGGCGCCGCCGCGCACCGTCAGCCGGCCTGCCCCGCCATCGAGCGCGATGCTCGCCGCCGCATTCTGCGTGATCGCGCGCTGGGCGTTGAGCGCCAGCGACTGTGCGGTGATCGCCGCGGTCGCGCCCATCGCGAGGTTGCCCGTGCCGGCGTCGTTGTAGGCGGTGAGCGTGACGTTGCTGAGCCCGCCGCCCGAAGCGTTGGCGGTGATGGTCCCGGCGATGTCGAGGTCGCGGGCGCGCATCGTGATGTCGCCATCCGCGGTGGTGGCGCCCGTCACGCGCAGCCGGCCATTGCCGCCGGACAGCACGATGTCGTGGTTGTTGCCCGTAGCCTCGGCCGAGATGTCGAGCGCGGTCGCCCGCGCGGCGAGGCCGGTGGCCGGGTTGCGGAAGGCGAGCACGCCGTCCACGCCCTGGGTGATGTCCCCGGCGGCGACGAGCGCCACGGATTGCGCGTGGATCGCGCCATCGAGCGTGAGGGTGTTGTTGTTGCCCTGGACCGTCAGGCTGGCCGCGCCCGCGACGCTCAGCACCTCGTTGGGCTTCAGCGAAATCCCCTCGGCGCTGGTGACGGCGAAGCCGCCATCCGCCGTGCCGCCCGAAAGCAGCGCGAGCGCGCCATTGCCGCGCGTGAGCGCGACATCGCCCGTGCCGGTGACCGTGGCGGCGAGGTCGAGCCCGGTCGAGGCGCCGGCGCGGTTCGCGATGGTGCCCGCGGTCTGGCCGATCCCGGTCGCGGCCGTGAGCGTCAGGCCGGTGGCGCGGACATCGCCCTCGAGCGCGATGGCACCCGTGCGCGCGGTGAGCGCGACGGCGGTGCCGCTCACGGTGTCGGTGACGCGCAGGCTCTCGGCGGCGACCGTGAGCCCTGCATTCGCCGTGCTGGCGCCGAGCGCGAAGACATCATTGCCCGCCCCGTCGAGCAGCACCGCGCCATTCGCCGCATTGGCCGTGAGTGCCAACTCGGTGCCCGCCGTCACATGCGCGATGCTGCCGTCGGACTGGGTGACGCCGGTCTCGCCCGAGAGCGCCAGCGCGGTGGCGCGGATGTCGGCGCCGATGGTCAGCGCGCCGGTGTCGGCGGTGAGGGTGACGGTGGTGCCCTCCACGGCGCCGGTCGTGCGCAGCGCATCCGCCACCACCGTGAAGGCGCCGCCCGCCGTGCTCGCACCGAGCGCCAGCGTGCCGTTGCCGGGCTGCGAGAGATCGACGGCGCCGGCCGCCGCATTGGCGGTGAGCGCGAGTTCGGTGGTGGCGCCGGTGCTGTGGCGGATGTCGCCGCCGGTCTGGCTGATGCCCGCCTCGCCCGCCAGGGTCAGGCTGGTGGCGCGGATATCGCCGCCCAGGGTCAGCGCCCCCGTGTCGGCGGTGAGCGAGACCGCGGTGCCGCTCACGGTGCCGGTGGTGGACAGCGTGTCGGCCGCGACCGTGAAGGTGCCGCTGGCCGCGCTGGCGCCGAGGGCGAGGTTGCCGTTGTCCGCCTGGGCCAGCGAGACGTTGCCGCCGGTCGCGTTCGCCGTGACCGCGAGCTGCGTCGCGGCATCGGTGCTGTGCTGGATCGTGCCGCCGGTCTGGTTGATGCCGGCGGCGCCGGCCAGTGTCAGGCCGGTGGCGCGGATGTCGGCGCCGATGGTCAGCGCGCCCGTATCGGCCGTCAGCGACACCGCGGTGCCGGAGATGGCGCCGGTGGTGGCGATGGTGTCCGCCGCCACGGTGAAGCCCGCCGTCGCGCTGCTGGGCCCGAGCGCGAAATTGCCGTTGCCGGCATTGTCCAGCGAGACCGCGCCGTTCCCGGCGACGGCGGTGACCGCCAGCTGCGTGGCGACGTTGCCGCGGAAGAAGATGTTGCCGCCGGTCTGGTCGATCGCCGTGCCGGCACTGAGGTCGAGGCTGGTGGCGCGCAGGTTGGCGCCGATGTCAAGGGTGCCGGTGCCGGCAGCGAGCCGCATGGCGGCCGCGGTCATGCCGCTGCTCACCGTGAGGTTGCCGCCGGCGACGATCTCGAGCCCGCTGCCGGCGGGACGCGTCAGCGCGGCGGCGATGGTCACGTCGCCGGCGGTGACGGTGCCGATACCGCTCACCGTCGTCTCGCCGAGGCGCAGCCGGCCGGTGGTGATCGCGTTCAGGTCGGCAGCGGCGAGCACGAGCGTGTTGCCGGCATTGTTGCCGACGCGCAGATCGCGCCCGGCGGTCTGCGGGCCGATCTCGACGATGCCCGAGGCCGCGGACAGGCTGCCGTTGTTGCCGATGCCAATGGTGTCGGCACGCAGGGTCAGGGTGGCGCCGGAGCCGGCCGCGACGGCGGCATCCACCGTGAGGGTGCCGCCGGAGACGAGGTCCAGCGAGGATCCCGCCGGGCGCGTCAGGGCTGCGGTGATGTCGACATCCCCGGCGGTGACGGTGCCGAGGCCCGACAGGGTGGTCGCACCCAGGACCAGCGTGCCCGTCGTGGCGGCGTCCAGCGGTGCCGTTCCGAGCAGGAGCCTGTTCGCGCCCGCGCCGCCGACCTGGAGATTCCGCCCCTCGGTCTGCGGCCCGATCGCGATGGTGCCGGTGGGGGCCGAGAGGCTGCTGCCGGCGCCGAATGCCATGGTGTCGGCGCGCAGCGTCAGGGTGGCGCCGGAGCCCGCCGCGACGGCGGCATTCACCGTGAGGGTGCCGCCCGAGACGAGGTCCAGCGAGGATCCCGCCGGGCGCGTCAGGTCCGTGGTGATGTCGACATTGCCGGCGGTGACGGTGCCCAGCCCGGACAGCGTGGTCGCGCCCAGGCGCAGCGCGCCGGCCGTGGCGGCGTCCAGTGGGGCCGCCGCGAGCACCAGCGTGTTTGCCGCACTGCCGCCGACCTGGAGATTGCGCCCCGCGGTCTGCGGCCCGATCGCGATGGTGCCGGTCGGGGCCGAGAGGCTGCCGCCGGCGCCGAAGGCCATGGTGTCGGCGCGCAGCATCAGGGTCTGGCCGGTCCCTGCCGTGACAGGGGCATTGACGGTGATGGTGCCGGTCGCTGCACGCGCCGCGAAATCACCGCTGACCGTCACCGAGGCGCCGATCGTGACATCGCGCCCGGCGAGCAGCGTCAGCCCGCCGTTGGCCTTGTCGATCGCGGAGGCGACGGTGATGTCGCGCGCCGCATCCAGCGTGACCGTGCCCTCGAAGCCGGCGATCGCTGCGGTCGAGATCCGCGTCCATTCGGTGTCGGCGCCGGTACTCGCCGTGACGATTCCAGTCCCGGTCGGCGGCGCATCGAGCGCAAGGATGATCGAGGTTACGGTGTCGCCGCTCGGCAGGGTGGGCGTGGCGGAATCGCTGACGATGATGTTCTGCGGGTCGATCAGCAGCTCGCCGTTGACGCCCGCAGGCGCGCGCACGTCGATCGTGCCATCGGCCACCAGAGCACCCTGGCCCGAGAGCTCGACGAAGCCGCCATTGCCGCCCGAGGGCCCGCCGCGTGCCGAGAGCGTGCCGCGCATCTCGGTGCGTTCGAGCGAGTTCAGCACCAGCATGCCGCCATTGCCGGACCCGGTGGCATCGGCGCGGATCTCGGCGCCGCGCTCGACGATGGTGCGCGCCGCCATGGTCTGGTTGCGCCCGCGACCGGTGGTGCCGACCAGCACCTGCCCGCCGCCCGCCCCACCCGAGGCATCGATCCGCGCGGTCGCACCCGCCGTAACCGTGCCGGTGGCCTGCAGCGCGATGCGCCCGCCCACTTCGTTCGCGCCGCCGGTGGCGGCGACGCGGCCATCGACGCGCACGCCGCCGCCTTCGGCGCGGATCGCCACGTCGCCGGTGCGCGTGCCGACCGTGGGCGCCTCGATGCGTCCGGTCTGGCGCACCAGGTCCTCGACCAGGCCCGAGGCGGCATGGGCGGTGATCAGCACCGACCCGCCTGCCGCCTCGATCACGCCGGAATTCGTGACCAGCGCCTGGCCGCCCTCGGGCGCGGTGCGCACCGCCTGTGTCACGTCGATGCCGATCAGGCCATCGCCAGCGAGATCGAGGACGAAGGTCTCGGCCGCGCCGAGTGCGACGCGCCCGAGCCGGGCGCGGATCACGCCGGAATTCGAAACGCCGGGGCCGACCAGCGCCGCGAGGCCGCGATCCGCGACCGTGATGGTGCCGTGGTTCTCGACCCGCGCGCCGGGGCGTGCGGCCTGGTCGAAGGCCATGCGGCCGGCCATGAAGTTCTCGTTGGTGATGCCTGCGGCCGAGGCGATCAGCGAGCCGACATTCACCTGCGCCCCGCCGGCGAAGACCATGCCGGACTGGTTCACGATGGCGACACCGCCATTGGCCTGCACGCGCCCGGCGATGACCGACGGGTCGGGCCCGACCACGCGGTTCAGCGTCCAGGAGCCCTGGCTCGGCTGGACGAACTGCACCGTGTGCTGGCTGCCGACGTTGAACTGCTGCCAGTCGATCGCCGCGCGGTCGGTGCCCTGGGTGATGGTGGTGCGCCCGGGCGCGCGCGTGATGCCGGCCTGCCCCGCCACCACCTGCCCGCCGGTTGGCCCCGTGTTCGGCGCGGGCTGCGCCATGACGGGCCCGGAGGCGATGGGCAGCAGCGCTGTGGTCGCGAGCAACCAGTCGCGGCGCACCGCGTGCCTGCGCGGCGCCCGCGCCGGCACGGGCCGCGGCGCTGCCGGTAAGGTCTTTCGGGCGGTCCGCCGGGAACCGCGCTGCGCCGCGCCTGCCATGGATCAGAACCTTATCAGCGTGCGGAGATAGAGCTGCGTCGCACGCAGCGGATCGGAGAACGCACCATCGGGACGGGTCGTGATGCGCCGCGCCACTTCCAGGTCGACCTGCACCGTATCCGCAAGGACGGTGCGCACGCCACCTCCCCATGAGGAGAGCCGGCGGTCCGCGTCGGTATCGAGGTTCTGGTACGCCCAGCCCATGTCACGGAAGGCATAGAACTGCGAGGAGCCGCGGTTGTTCCCGAGCGCCGGCTGCGCCGCGAGGTCATAGGCGATGTCGAGCTGCAACTCGAGCGCGTAGCCATAGCCCCAGTCGCCTGTCACCTGCCCCGAATAGAAGCCGCGGCCGAGCCGCGAGCCGCCGAGGTAGTACTTCTCGGCGTTCGGCAGGATGTTGGTCGACCACTGGCCCGAAACATAGGCCTGGAAATTGAACATCGCCCCGTCGAAGGGCGACCAGATCGGCTGCACGCGCTGGTAGTCGCCGGTGTATTTCGTGAAGTCGAACTCGCTGCCGATGCGCGTGGCCAGCGGGTCGTTCGCCGGCGTCGCGTCCCACACCGCGAGGCCCTGGTGGATGCGCGCCGTCGCCTGGTTGGTGGCGGGCGGCAGGAAGGGGATCAGCGTGTCGAGCACCTGTGCGTCGAAGCCGCCGCGCGCGGTGCGGATGCGGTCGCGCCCCGCCACGTTGCGCCCGGACGAAGTGCCGACACCGGTGTAGATGTCGCTGTCGAAGATGTCGAACTGCGCCACGGCGTAGAGGTTGGCCGGGCGCGAGCGGATGATGGGGTAGGTCGCGACGACGCCGGCGAGGCGGTTCTCCGCCTCGTAGCCGATCTCGGCGAGCTGCCCGGTCGGCAGCGTGTTGCCCATTCCGGCATAGACGCGCACGCGAAGCCCCGATCCGCCGACGAAGGTCTCGACGCTCGCCTGCGTGAACCATTGCGAGGCCTGCTCGGCGCCGAACAGCGAGATCTCGGTCCGCTCGCCGAACTCGGTAAAGGAATTGAGCCCCGCGACCAGCAGCGCCTGCCACGGCCCGGTCAGCTGGTAGGCGCGGTTGTCGACGTTGAAGTAGCCGCTGACCGCCGCGCGCGAGAGCTGCGCGACCAGGCGCAGCGCGCCCGGCTCGCCCTGGATCGGCTGCAGCACCCCGCGCACCGTCACCCCCGGCACGTCAGAGGCGAGCAGCAGCGCGCGTTCCACCGTCGCGGTCGAGATCGGCCGCTGGTCCTTCACCCGTTCGAGGAAGCGCAGCACCTGCGTGCCCGCCGGGCCGATGTCGCCATCGAGGCGCACTTCCGCGACATAGCCCTCGGTGATGGCGAAGCGGACCTCGGCGCGCCCGTCGGGCTGCGGCGCGAGTGCCGCGGCGACCGAGACGAAGGGGTAGCCCGCGCGGCGATAGAGGCCGAGCAGCGTGAGGCGCGTCTCCTCGATGCGTGCGAGCGTGACGGTGCGCCCCTCGATCGGCGCCAGCACGGCGCGGATGGCGGCGATGTCGAGGACCGTGTTGCCCTGCGCCATGGCGGTCGAGACCGCGACCTCGCGCGATTCGCCAGGGCCGCGCTGCGCCTCGGGCGGCGGCGGCTGGGTGCGCGGGGACAGGGTCGGCGGCGTGCTGGGTCCGATGCGGTCGATCAGGTCGGCCGGCGGCGGTGGCAGGCGGGGGATGTTCGGCGGCGCCTGCGCGAATGCCAGGGCCGGCGAGAAGAGTGCCAGGGAGGCGGCAAGCCACCGGGCCGGGGTGCGTATCAAAGGGTTCGCCACGCTCACCTCACGGGATTTGCAAGTAATACCGTGACTTAACGGTCGCGAAACCCTTGTTGTGTAACGCGCAGGTGAAATTGCCGGGCCGTAGCGCTGCTGCAACGGTTCGCCGGGCGCTACTCGCCCAGATTGACCACCTGCACGCGGCGGTTGCGCGGTTCGGCGCGGCCATCGCCCGTCGGGACCAGCAGCGTACTCTCCCCGAAGCCCACCGGCTCGAGCCGCGCGGCGGCGATGCCGTAGCGCTGCACCAGCATGTCGCGCACCACCGTGGCGCGGCGTTCGGACAGGGCCTGGTTCATCCCGGCATCGCCGACCGTGTCGGTGTGTCCCTCGATCCGGAAGCGCGAGCGCGCCAGTTCGGACGTGGCGAGAGCGCGCGCGAGCGACGCCACCACCGCCTCGGCCTGCGGCGTGAGCTGCGCCGAGCCGGTGGCGAAGGTGATCATCAGCGATACCGCCGGCACATCGGGAAGCGCCGTGGTGCCGGCCTGCACAGGCGAGCGCGGGTCGAGCGGCGTGACCGGCGCGGTGACCGCATCACCCTGGTTCGGGATGCGCAGGCCGCGGGTGAGGTTGCGCACGATGCTGTCGGCGACCGGGTCCGGCGCCTGGGCCGGCGACGGTTGGGCCGCCAGAAGGACGAGCAGGGCCGCGAGCACGGGTGAAGTGCGCATGGGCGTCTCTCCGTCCCGGCCTGGCCGGCCCGGCGCTGGCCTCAGCTCGGGGTGCCCTGATCCTACCCCACCCTCCGGTCGAGTGGAACCGCCGTGCGGTCCTGCCGGCCGGGCACGTGCTGCGCCGGGCGTCATGCTCCGGGCGGGAGGTCCGGTGCCGTTGCACCTGCCGGGGTGCCGGCGATGCTCGCGCCCGGCCGGTCCGCCGGATCGACTGCGGCGGGCTGCGCCGTGTCGCGCGCGGGCGTGCCGGGGCACGACGCGATCGCAACCGGGCACGGGGTGCACGCGCCCGCGCTCAGCCGAAGCGCGCGATCGAGAAATCCGCGCCCACCGCCTCACGCCCGAGCACCGCATCCGCGGTCATGCGCCCTGCCACGGGGCCGAGCGTGTAGCCGGAGGAGGTGACGGCGGCGAAGAAGCCGGGGCAGCCCGGCGCCTCGCCCAGGATCGGCGCGCGGTCGATATGCACGTTCATCCCCGTCCAGGCGCGCAGCACCGACATCCCGGCGACCGCGGGCACGACATGGCCGGCGACCCAGAGATTGCCCTCGATGCTCTCGCGCCGGTTGCGGGTGGCGCCGGTCGCGGCGTCGTGCACGCCCGGCCAGGCCCCGCCGATCAGCAGGTGCCCGTTCGGCCCCTGCTTGAGCGAAAGATGCCGCCCGGCATGGGCGACGAGGTGCGGGATGAAAGGGCCGGTCGCCTCGGTCGCGATCACCTGCTGCACCAGGCCGCCGACCGGCAGCGTCACGCCCGCCAGGGCCGCGATGCGCCCGGACCATGGCCCGGCCGCGACCACGATGCGTCCGGCGCGGATGGTGCCGGATTCGGTGGTCACGGCGAAGGCGGCGCCCTCGCGCGCGATGGTCGTGACATCGACGCCCCCCACGACGCGCGCCCCGGCCCGCTTCGCGAGCGCCAGCAGCGCCGCCGTGCCGCGCAGCGGGTCGATCTGGCCCTCATCCGGGCAGAAGGCCGCGCCGAGGAAGCGCGGCGCGAGATAGGGCGCGATGTCGCGCAACTCGTTCGCACCGATCACGTGGCTGTCGATGCCCGCGCCGCGCTCGACCGCGGTCTTCCCGTGCAGCCATTCGAGCTCGGCCGGCGTCTCGGCCAGCATGATGCCGCCCTCGGTGCGGATGCCGCAGCCCTCGCCGGCATCGCGCGCGATCTCCTTCCACAGGGCGATGGAGCGCGGGCCGAGCGGCAGCGTCGCCGCGGCCGGCCCGGCGGTGCCGAGTGCTTCCGCCTTGTCGCCGAAATCATAGGGCAGCAGCTGCACATGCAGGCTGCCGGCATTGGCCGTGCTGGCGGCGAGGCCGGGCTCCGAGCGGTCCGCGACCAGCACGTCCACGCCCTCGCGCGCCAGATACAGCGCAGTGGAGAGACCGAGCACGCCGCCGCCGATCACCAGCACGTCGCAGGCGCGGTCCTCGGGCCGCAGCCGCACGGCGGGGCTGCGCCAGGTGCTCGGCGTGGGGGCGTGGATGACCGGGGCATCGAAGCCCTCCGGCACCTCGCGCATCAGCGCCGCGGCCGGGATCGGCTTGATGGGCGCGCGGGGGGCGGCGAAGGCGGCCTCGGCGGCGGGGGCCTTGGCGAGGCGCGCGACGGTCGCGCCGCACATCCGCCCCTGGCAGCGGCCCATGCCGGCGCGGGTCTCCTTCTTGAGCGCGGCGAGGGTGCGCGCACCCGTGCGCATGGCCTCGCGCAGCGCGCCGGCTGTCGCCTCCTCGCAGCGGCAGACCGTCGTGCCATCGGCGATGGCGGCCGGGTCGAAGGCGGGGGCGGCGAAGATGCGCCACAACGCGCGCTGGAACGCCAGCGCGCGGTCGAGCTCGCGACGCG
>NZ_JACADR010000088.1 GCF_016106005.1 Roseomonas rosulenta | reverse complement strand
CGAGGCAGGCGCCGCCGCCCCGCGCGCGCAGCGCCGCGATGCGCGCTGGCGTGACCAGCGCCTGCGCCGTCAGTTCCAGCGTCGCGAGCGTCACCGGCCGCCCGCAGGTCAGCAACACCGCAAGCGATTCCGGGTCGGACCAGGCGTTGAACTCGGCCGAGGGCGTGACGTTGCCCTCGGCCCAGGCGCCGGACATCAGCACGATCTCCTCGACGCGCGGCGCGAGCGCGGGCTCGGTCGCGAGCGCCAGCGCCAGGTTCGTCGCCGGACCGATGCCGATCACCGTGACACGGTCCTCCGCGCGCAGCAGGGCGCGGATGGCGTCCGCGGCGATGCCGGGGGCCGCGGGCGGCCCCTCGGGCAGCGCCACGCCGGCCAGGCCATCGGCGCCGTGCACTCGCGTCTCGGAGACGAAGCTGCCCAGCAGCGGGCCTTCCGCGCCGGCCACCACCGGCACCGCGCGGCCGGACAGGCCGACGATGGCGCGCGCATTGCGAAGCGTGTGCGCGAGCCCGACATTGCCGCCCGCCACCGTCACCAGCCGCACATCCAGCGCCGGCGCAGCGAGCGCAAGCCACAGCGCCACCGCGTCATCCGTACCGGGATCGGTGTCGATGACGCAGGCGCGGCGGGTCATGCCAGCTCCTGTTCCACCAGCGCGCACCAGAAGGCGGCGCCATGGGCCAGCGCGGCATCGTTGAAGTCGAAATGCGGATTGTGGTGGAAGCCCTCGGGATGCGCGGGATCGCCGGTGCCGAGCCAGACATAGGCGCCGGGGCGCTCGGCCAGGAACTCGGAGAAATCCTCGCCCGGCGTGAGCGGCGGATGGTCGTCGAGGGCGAGCGCGTCGCCCACCGCGGCGCGCGCCGCCCGCACCGCGACCGCGGCCTGCTCGGCGCGGTTGATGGTGGGCGCGATGCGGCGGATGTAGCGCGGTTCGGCCTGCACGCGACAGGTCGTGGCGATGCCGTGCGCGACCTCGGCGAGGCGCGCCTCCAGATGCGCGCGGACCGCTTCGGTGAAGGCGCGCGCTGTGCCGCAGAGGAACACCTCGGACGGGATGACGTTCGGCGCGTTGGCCGCGCCGGCCGCCATGTGCCCAACCGAGAGCACGGCCGCCTGCAGCGGATCGATCTCGCGCGCCACGATCATCGGCAGGGCAGCGATGAACTGCGCGGCGGCGAGCGGCGCATCGGTGCCCAGATGCGGTCGCGCGCCATGCACGCCCGCGCCGCGGAAGCGCACCTCCCAGGTGTCGGAGGAGGCGAGCACCGCACCCTTCGGCACCGCGACGGTGCCGAGCGGCAGGCCGGGCAGGTTGTGCATCCCGTACACGGCATCGACCGGGAAACGCTCGAACAGCCCGTCCTTCACCATGCGCGCCGCGCCGCCGCGGGATTCCTCGGCCGGCTGGAAGATGAAGCGCACGGTGCCGCCGAAGCGGTCGCGATTCGCCGCCAGCCAGCGCGCTGCGCCGAGCAGCATGGCGGTGTGCCCGTCATGGCCGCAGGCATGCATGGTGTTGGGCGTGGTGCTGGCGTAGTCCGCGCCGGTCATCTCCGGCATGGCCAGCGCATCCATGTCGGCGCGCAGGCCGATCGCACGGTTGCCACCGCGCCCGCGCGTGCCGGTCAGCGTGCCGACCACGCCGGTCACGCCGATGCCCTCCTCCACCGCGATGCCCCAATGCCGCAGCAGGCCGGCGACGATGCCCGCCGTGCGCGTTTCCTCGAAGCCGAGTTCCGGATGGCGGTGGAAGTCGCGCCGCCAGGCGGTCATGTCCGCCGCGAGCGGGGCGAGGTCGTCGGGGGTCGGCACGCGGGCCTCCGTTGCTGCGCTGCGGCCAAGATGCCACGCTGCGCCCCGTTCCACCACGGGCCGCACCATGGAGTTCTGGCAGGGCTTCGACGCGCCGGCGCGCGACGAAGGCCCGTTCACCGACCGCTACCCCGCGACCATGCCCGACGGCACGCGCCTGGTGCTGCCGCTGCGCGACTATGGCGAGATCGCGGTGGCGGGCTTCATCGCCAACCAGGCGGCAATCCTGGTCGCGAAGCGCATCGGCGGCTGGATGGCGGAGGCCGCGCGCGACCTGGGCGCCGAGGTGGTGGTGGGCATGCCCACGCTCGGCCAGGTCTTCGCCCCGCTGGTGGCCGAAGCCCTGGGGCACGCGAACTGGGTGGCGCCGGGATGGTCGCGCAAGCGCTGGTATGACGAGGCGCTGTCGGTGCCGGCCTCCTCCTCCACCGCGCCGACGGAGAGGCGGCTGTGGCTCGACCCGCGCGTCGCGCATCGGCTGGCGCGGCGCCGCGTGCTGCTTGTGGATGACGTGATCTCGACCGGGTCGTCGGCGCTGGCGGGTGCCGCGCTGCTTGAACGCGCGGGGGTCCGGCCGACTGCACTCTTGCTGGCGATGGCGCAGGGCGACCGCTGGCGCAGCACCTGGCCTGCCGACATCCCCGTGCGCGCAGCTTTCGCCACGCCGATCTTCACCCGGGTGCCGGGCGGCTGGCGGCCGTGCCCCGGCAGCGCGCCAGACGACACCCTCAGCTGGAAGGACGCCACATGAAGCGCCTACTGCTCGCTGCCTTCACCGCCCTCGCGCTGCCCGCCGCCGCGCAGGACCGCGCCGCGCTGCGCATCGGGGTCGAGGCGGGGCCGACCAGCCTCGACCCGCACTACGCCAGCCTGATCACCAACATCGCCTTCGCGCGCCACGTCTTCCAGCCACTGGTGGAACAGGATGCGCGCCAGCTGCTGCGACCGGCCATCGCGCGGTCCTGGCGGGTGGTGGATGACACCACCTGGGAGCTGGAGATCGACCCCGGCGCCCGCTTCGCCGATGGCCGGCCCGTCACGGTCGAGGACATCGCCTTCACCATCGCCCGCGCCGGCGACGTGCCGAACAGCCCGTCCTCCTTCCGCTACGCGACGCGCCCGGTGGCGGCGGTGGAGGCGGTCGGCCCGCACACCATCCGCCTGCGCACGCATGGCCCGTTCCCGCTGCTGCTGAACCAGCTCGCGCTGGTCATGGTGGTGCCGAAGCGCGAGGGGCTGACCACCGCCGCCTTCAACGACGGCTCGGCCATGATCGGCAGCGGGCCATACCGCCTCGTATCGTGGCAGCCCGGCCAGCCTGTGCGCTACACGCGCAACGACGCCTACGCGGGCGCCGCCCCTGCCTTCGCCACCGTCGAGTTCCGCCCCATCGCCAATGCCGGCGCGCGCGTGGCGGCGCTGCAGGCCGGCGATGTGGATCTGATCGAGATCGTCCCGCCCGACCAGTTCGCCCGCCTGCGCGGCGATGCGCGCTTCGCCACCGCGGAAAGCCCATCGAACCGGCTGATCTTCCTGACGCTTGATTCCTGGCGTGAGGAGAGCCCGCATGTCCGCGCGCCCGACGGCGCGCCCCTGCGCAACCCGCTGCGCGATGCGCGGGTGCGCCGCGCGCTGTCCATCGCCATCAACCGCGAGGCGCTGGTCACACGAATTCTGCAGGGCCAGGCGGTGGCGGCGGGCGACCTTGGCCCGGCCGGGTATTTTGGCGCCTCGCCCGACCTCACGCCGCCGCCCTACGACCCTGAAACGGCGCGGCGCCTGCTGGCCGAGGCCGGCTTTCCCCGCGGCTTCGCGGTGCAGGTGAACGGTCCCAACGACCGCTATGTGAACGACGAACAGGTGGTGCAGGCGATCGCGCAGTTCTGGACGCGGATCGGCCTGGCCGCGAGCGTCGAGGTCAAGCCCCGCGGCGTCTGGCTGAACGAGGCGGCGCAGCTGCGCTACTCGGTGAACCTGGCCGGGTTCTCGCCGAACCCGGAGGTGCTCGGCATGCTCGAGACGCAGGTGCATTCCTGGGACACCGCACTCGGCCTGGGCACCGCGAATCGCGGGCGGTTCAGCAACGCGCAGATCGACGCCATCATCCAGCGCGCCCGCACCACCATGGACAATGCCGAGCGGGAGCGCCTGACGCAGGAGGCGACGCGCCGCGCGCTGCGCGACGAGACGGCGCTGGTGCCGCTGTATTTCCAGGTGAACACCTGGGCCATGCGTCGCGGAGTCGCGTATGAGGCACGCACGGACGAGATGACGCTGGCCGTTTCCGCACGGCGCGCGGATTAGCGACGCGCCACCGGCGCCCTTCTCAGCGGCGCGCCACCGGCGCCCTTTTCAGCGGCGCGCCACCGGCGCGACGACCTCGTTGCGGCGGAGCGCCGGCACGGTCCAGGGCGGGTCGTAGAACCAGGGCTGGACGGGGCCGGTTGGCGCCCAGGGGGAAGCGGCCAGCGCGGCATCAAGCCTGGCCGTGTTGCCCGCTACCGCATCGGCGCGCGGCAGGCCCGCGAAGCGCAGCACGGCCACGGTCTCCGCCGGAATGGTCACGAGGGTCACGCGGGTATCCTCGGGTACCGGCAAGGTGTCGAGCGCATAGCGCGCGGGCATGAAGAAGCGGATGGTCCAGCCGGCCGCGTCGCCGGCCTGCGCGACGGGCGCGGTCATGGCGATGCGCTCGCCGCGCGACTGCGCGACAGGCGCGGTCATCGCGATCCGGTCGCGCCGCGCATTGGCCCCGAAGATGTAGCCGGCCAGGCGGCGGAAGCCTTCGTTGCGCGCGGCCTCCTCGGTGCCGGCCACGGTGGTTTGGGCGGCGATGCGCGGGGCATAGCGGCGGATCTCGACGTCGCCGATCGTCTCGACCACCTCGAAGCGCGGTTCCTCGGTGCCGCTGCGGATGCCCACGACGGAACAGGCCCCTAGCAGAAGGGAGGACAGGATGGCGGGCAGGTGGGCGGCCATGCGGCGGCACTCCGGGTCATGCAGCCCATATGGCGCGTCGGCCCCCTTTGCGAAGGCTGGGCGCCGTGCGCTACTCCATCTCCGGATTGCGATGGACGGGACAGATCATGCCGGCTGACGGCGGTGCGACGGACAGGATTTCCTACTCGAGCCCGATCGGGGACGAGGTCAAGACCACCACCTGCTACATGTGCGCCTGCCGCTGCGGCATCCGCGTGCACCTGAAGGACGGCCGGGTCCGCTACATCGAGGGCAATCCCGACCATCCGGTGAACAAGGGCGTGCTCTGCGGCAAGGGCTCTGCCGGGATCATGACGCAGTATTCGCCGGCGCGGCTGCAGGCGCCGCTGAAGCGCGTGGGTCCGCGCGGGTCGGGCGAATACGCCGAGATCAGCTGGGAGGAGGCCATGGAGACCGCCACCGGCTGGCTCAGGCATGTGCGCGAGACGGATCCGCGCAAGCTGGCCTTCTTCACCGGGCGCGACCAGTCGCAGTCGCTCACGGGGTTCTGGGCGGCGCAGTTCGGCACGCCCAACTTCGCCGCGCATGGCGGCTTCTGTTCCGTGAACATGGCGGCCGGCGGGCTCTACACCATCGGCGGGTCCTTCTGGGAATTCGGCGAGCCCGATTGGGAGCACGCCAAATACCTGATGATCTTCGGCGTGGCCGAGGACCATGATTCCAACCCGATCAAGACCGGCCTCGCGGCGCTCAAGAAGCGCGGGTCGAAGGTCGTGTCGGTGAACCCCGTGCGCACGGGGTACTCCGCCGTGGCGGATGAATGGGTCGGCATCCGCCCGGGCACCGACGGGCTGTTCATCATGTCGCTGATCCGCGAGCTGATCCTGACCGATCGCGTCGATGGCGAATTCCTGGTGCGCTACACCAATGCGCCCTGGCTGGTGGTGCGCAATCCGGGCGGGGCGGATGACGGGCTGTTCGCGCGCGATGCGGATGGCAAGCCGCTGGCCTGGGACCGTGCGCGCGGCGCGATCGCGGCCGACGACGTGACACTCAGCGCCGTCCTGGTCGGCGACTTCACGCTGGAGGATGGCCGGCGCGTTCAGCCGGTCTTCAACCTGATGGCCGAGCGCTATCTGGCCGCCGACTACGCGCGGGAGGCGGTGGCGGAGCGCTGCGGCATCACCGCCGAACGCATCCGCCGCCTTGCGGCCGAGATCGCCGACATTGCCTTCAACCACCCGCTCACACTCGACATTCCCTGGACCGATGTCTGGGGCCGCAAGCACGAGACGATGGTCGGCCGGCCGGTCGCCTTCCACGCCATGCGCGGCATCAGCGCGCATTCCAACGGCTTCCACACCTGCCGCGCGCTGCACATCCTGCAGATGATGCTCGGCGCGATCGATACGCCGGGCTCCTGGCGCTACAAGTCACCCTTCCCACGGCCGATCCCGCCGGGGCCGGGGCCGGCGGGCAAGGGGGCCAAGCCGAACACGCCGCTGGCCGGCAACATCCTCTCCTTCACCCACGGGCCGGATGACCTGCTGGTCGAGGATGACGGCACGCCGCTGCGCATCGACCATTCGTTCTCCTGGGAAGCGCCGCTCGGCCTGCACGGGATGATGCACACCGTGATCGGCAATGCCGAGAAGGGTGACCCCTACAAGATCGACACGCTGTTCATGTTCATGGCGAACATGGCCTGGAACAGCGCGATGAACCCGATGGAGACCATCCGCTGCCTGACGGCGCAGGATGCCAATGGCGACTACGTCATCCCGCACGTGATTTACTCGGATGCGTATTTCTCCGAGACGGTGCCCTACGCCGACCTGATCCTGCCGGACACGACGTATCTGGAACGCTGGGATGCGATCAGCATCCTCGATCGCCCGATCGGCTCCTCGCACGGGCCCGGCGATGCCATCCGCCAGCCGGTGATCAAGCCCGACCGCGACGTGCGGCCCTTCCAGGAGGTGCTGATCGAACTCGGCGCGCGGCTCGGATTGCCGGCCTTCGTGAAGGAGGACGGGTCGCCGAGGTTCAAGGACTATCCGGACTACATCGTGAACCATCAGCGCATGCCCGGCGTGGGGCCGCTGGCCGGTTGGCGCGGCGAGGACGGCAGCAAGAAGGGTGTCGGCGAACCCAACCCCGACCAGTTGCAGCGCTACATCGACAATGGCTGCTTCTGGCGTCATCACCTCGCGCCCGAGGAGTCCTACTTCAAGCACGCCAACGCGACGTATCTCGCCAACGCCAAGGCGATGGGGATGATGGGCAATTCGAACCAGATCGTGCTGCAGATCTGGTCCGAGCCCCTCCAGAAATTCCGCCTCGCCGCCGAGGGTCATGGCGCCAAGCAGCCGCCGGCGCATCTGCGCGAGCGCGTGCGGACATACTGCGACCCGCTGCCCTTCTGGTACGCGCCGCTCGAACAGCAGCAGCACGACACCGACCCCTACCCGCTCTCGGCCGTCACGCAGCGGCCCATGGCGATGTATCACTCCTGGGGGTCGATGAACGCCTGGCTGCGGCAGATCCACGGCTCCAACAAGCTGTACATGTCGCGCGAGCGCGCCACGGCCGAGGGCCTCGCCCAGGATGACTGGGTCTGGGTCGAAAGCCGCGCGGGCCGCGTGAAGGCGCAACTGTCGCTGATGGAAGGTGTCAACCGCGACACCGTCTGGACCTGGAACGCCATCGGCAAGCGCGCCGGCGCCTGGATGCTCAGCCCCGATGCGGCGGAAGCACAACGCGGCTTCCTGCTGAACCACGTCATCAGCGAATGGCTGCCTGCGCAGACCGGCCCGCGCCTGGCCAATGCCGACCCCATCACCGGCCAGGCGGCCTGGTATGATCTGCGCGTGAAGGTCAGCAAATGCGCGCCGGGCGAGGACGGCATCACCGACCCCTTCCCCACCATGCTCGACCCGCCGCCGGACATGCCGGCAACACCCGATATCCTGCGCTACAACGAAGGGGGGTCGAAGCCATGACCTCGCTGCCGCAACCGGGCGCCAAGAAGCTCGGCCTGGTTATCGACCTCGACACCTGCGTCGGCTGCCAGGCCTGCGCGACCAACTGCAAGGAATGGAACACCAGCGGCCACATGGCGCCGCTGCCCGACCACAACCCGTATTCCGCGGGCCAGGAAGGGGTATGGTTCAACCGCGTGCATTCCTATGAAGCGGGCGACGGCGAAGACGGCCGCACCGTGCATTTCCCGCGCTCCTGCCTGCACTGCGAAACGCCCGCCTGCGTGACCGTCTGCCCCACCGGTGCGTCCTACAAGCGCGCGGAGGACGGCATCGTGCTGGTCAACACCGATATCTGCATCGGCTGCCAGCTCTGCGCCTGGGCCTGCCCCTATGGCGCGCGCGAATTCGATGACGATGCCGGCGTGATGAAGAAGTGCACGCTCTGCATCGACCGCATCTACAACGAAGCCATCCCCGAGAAGCAGCGCCAGCCTGCCTGCGTCACGACCTGCCCCGCCAATGCGCGGCATTTCGGCGACCTGGGTGACCCCAACAGTGCTGTGTCGCAGCTGGTCGCCGAACGCGGCGGGTTCGAGCTGATGCCCGAGCTCGGCTACAAGCCGGTCAACCGCTACCTGCCGCCGCGCCGCGCGCCGAAGGCAGATGCCGGGCCGCCGAAGGATGCCGGCCCCCTGCCCTCGCAGATCACCAACCCGCTGCTGCGCTGGGTGGACAAGGTTCTCTCGCGATGAATCCGGCACCGACGATCGTCTTCTTCACCGTGGCCTCGGGCGCGGGCTACGGGCTGCTGTTCTGGGTGGGGCTGCTGCGCCCGCTCGGCCTGGTGCCCGGCAGCG
Source organism: Roseomonas rosulenta (assembly GCF_016106005.1). Classification (GTDB taxonomy): domain Bacteria; phylum Pseudomonadota; class Alphaproteobacteria; order Acetobacterales; family Acetobacteraceae; genus Neoroseomonas; species Neoroseomonas rosulenta. Next base: position 7,662 of record NZ_JACADR010000088.1, on the reverse strand, counting down.
CGGGGTTCGGCGCGCTTTCGGTCGGCATCGCACTGGTGCTGATCATGGTCGGGCTGCTGTCCTCCACCGCGCATCTCGGCAGACCGGAACGCGCCTGGCGGGCGTTGAGCCAATGGCGGTCATCCTGGCTCTCGCGGGAGGGCGTGGCGGCCGTGTTGACCTTCGCGCCGGCGGGGCTCCTGTTCATCGCCGTCATCGGCCATGTGGAATGGCTGGCGCTGCCGGCCGGGCTGCTCGGTGCCGCGGGCGCTGCCATCACGGTCTGGTGCACCGGCATGATCTACGCCTCGCTGAAGCCGATCCGGCAGTGGCACCATCCCCTCGTGGCGCCGGGCTACATGCTGTTCGGCGCCTTCTCCGGCGCGGCGCTGCTCGCGATGCTCGCGGCCTTCTGGGGTCAGGCAGCGATGCCGGCGGCGATCGCGGCCGTGCTGGGCGCGGCAGGCTTCGTGCTGAAGCAGGCCTATTGGTCGAGCGTGGATGCCGCGCCGCCGGTCGCGACGATGGAATCCGCCACGGGGCTCGGCTCCATCGGCAAGGTGCGCGTGCTCGACCCGCCGCATACCGAGACCAACTACCTGCTGCGCGAGATGGCCTTCCGCATCGGCCGCGTGCATGCGGCGCGGCTGCGGCGCATCGCTTCGATCGGCGGCTTCGCGGTGCCGGCGGTGCTGCTGGCGGTTGCGCTTGTCACCGGCGGGGCGCTGGCGGGCGTGCTGGCGGTGCTGGCGGCGGCGCTGGCGACGCTTGGCCTGCTGGCCGAGCGCTGGCTGATGTTCGCCGAGGCGACGCATACCGTTGCGCTTTACTACGGGATGGAGTCGCCGGGCTGAGGGCGCAGGGCGTCGTCAAGCGACGAAGCCCACGACCCTGACCCGCACCATGCGGATCGCCGTGCCCCGCTCATTGCTGGGTGCGAAGTGGGGGATGCGGAATGGTCGGGCAGGCGGGATTCGAACCCACGACCCCCAGTCCCCCAGACTGATGCGCTACCAGGCTGCGCTACTGCCCGACCGAGGCGCGCGGTGTAGCACCGGCCACGGCCGCTTGAAACCCCCTCAGGCGGCGAGCGCGCGCAGCGCCCGCGCGATCTCCTCGAGTTCGGCCAGCGCCGCGCGCAACGCCGCCGTCTCCTGTTCCTCGGCGGCCGGCGGCGGGTCGCCCAGCGGCAGCTCCGCCGTCGACGCCTGCGGGCCTTCGTCGGTGCCGTCGCGCAGCAGCCGCTGCACGCCCTTGATCGTGTAGCCCTGGGTGTAGAGCAGGTCGGAGATGCGCCGCAGCAGCGCGATATCCTCGGGCCGGTAGTAGCGCCGCCCGCCGCCGCGCTTGAGCGGCTTCAACTGCGGGAACTTGGTCTCCCAGAAGCGCAGCACATGCTGCGGGATGTGCAGGTCGTCCGCGACTTCGCTGATCGTGCGGAAGGCCGTCGGCGCCTTGCGCGTCTTGGCGCGCGCCTCGGCCTCAGGCAGGTCCTCGCTCATGCCTCCGCGTCCGCCGGCTCGTTGTTGATGCGCGCCTTGAGCACCTGGGACGGGCGGAAGGACAGGACCTTGCGCGGCAGAATCGGCACCTCGATCCCGGTCTTGGGGTTGCGCCCGACCCGCTGCCCCTTCTGACGCACCAGGAAGGTGCCGAAGGCGGAGATCTTCACCGGCTCCCCGGCCTCGAGCGCGGCCGACATGCGCTCGAGCACCGTCTCGAGCAGCGCGGCGCTCTCGTTGCGCGACAATCCGACGCTGGCATAGACCGCCTCCGCCAGATGCGCGCGCGTGACCGTGTTCATGCCCCGAATGCCCCGCAGTCCCTTGATCCTTCAAGAAAACCGGGAAGCGGGGCGCAGGTCAATGTTTTGATGCCACAAATGCCGACGCCCGGATCGTGCGTCGCACGATCCGAGTCTTTTCGTGACCCTCGTTCGGCGGGCGCGCCGCATCCGCGGCCCTTGCCTGCGCACCACGCACTGCCGCGCCCGGCGCGGTTGATGGTCTTGGCGCGGCCGCGCCGTGCGCTCCCAGATCGCCCATGCGCGCGATCCGCCTTCTCCTCACCGGCAAATGAACGAAGCGGCGATCCGCGCGGCCGCCGGCTCAGAAGCGCGCCAGCGCCGCGCCCCAGGTGAGGCCGCCGCCGATCGCCTCCATCACCACCAGGTCGCCATCGGCGATTCGCCCGTCGCGCCGCGCCTCTGCCAGCGCGAGCGGGATCGAGGCCGCGGAGGTGTTGGCATGGCGCTCCACCGTCATCACCACGCGCTCGGCCGGCAGGTTCAGCTTGCGGCCCATCGCCTCGATGATGCGGGCATTGGCCTGGTGCGGCACCAGCCAGCGGATGTCGGCATGGGTCAGGCCGTTGGCCGCGAGCGCCTCGTCCACCACCGCCGCCAGCTTGGTGACCGCGTGGCGGAACACCTCCTTGCCGGCCATGCGCAGCAGGCCGGGCCCGCCGGTCGATCCGGCGCCGCCCTCGATATGCAGGATATCGCCGAAGCGGCCATCCGCATGCAGGTGGCACGAGATGATGCCGCGATCCGCGATTGCGCCGGTGCCTTCCTCGGCGCGCAGCAGCACGGCGCCGGCGCCGTCGCCGAACAGCACGCAGGTGCCGCGGTCGGTCCAGTCCAGGATGCGCGAATAGACCTCGGTGCCGATCACCAGCACGCAGCGCGCCTGGCCCGCCCGGATCAGGCTGTCGGCGACGCCCAGCGCATAGACGAAGCCCGTGCAGGCCGCCGCCATGTCGAAGGCGAAGCCGCGCGACGCGCCGATCCTGGCCTGGATGCGCACCGCGGTCGCGGGGAAGGCGGAATCAGGGGTGGAGGTCGCGACCAGGATCGCGTCGACCTCCGACGCCTCGACGCCGGCATGGGCAAGGGCATCGCGCGCTGCCGCCGCGCCCATGTCGGAGGCGGTCTCGCCGGGGGCCGCCATGTGGCGAAAGCCTATGCCCGTGCGCTCGCGGATCCAGGCATCCGAGGTGTCGAGCCCGTGCAGCGCCGCCAGCTCGTCGTTCGACAACCGCCGTTCCGGCAGGTAGGCGCCGCAGCCGGCAATCGTCGCGCGCAGGACCATGGACGTGTTTGCTTTCAGCGTGGGTCGGCGGCAACCGACGGGGCGGCCGCGGACAGGCGGGACAGGCCCTCGCGGATACGCTCGTTGAAGCCGTGCGTCACCATGTCCATCGCGACATCGACGGCATGCGCGAAGCCGAGCGCATCCGCCCCGCCATGCGACTTCACGACGACGCCGTTCAGCCCGATCAGGATGGCGCCGTTGTAGCGGCGCGGGTCCATCCATTCGCGCAGACGGTCGAGCGCGGGGCGCGCCAGCAGGTAGCCCAGGCGCGCCGGCACGGAGCTCGTGAAGACCTGGCGCAGCAGGTCGCGCATCAGCTTCAGCGCGCCCTCCCCGGTCTTGAGCGCGACATTGCCGGTGAAGCCGTCGGTCACGATCACGTCCGTGGTGCCCGCGGTGATGTCGTGGCCTTCGACGAAGCCGCGGAACTGCGCGCCGATATGCGAATCGCGCAGCACCTCGGCCGCCGCGCGCACGCGGTCGTCGCCCTTCAGCTCCTCGGACCCCACGTTCAGCAGGCCGATCGAGGGGCTGGTCAGGCCAAGTACGGCGCGCGCGAAGGCGTCGCCCATGATCGCGAACTCGACCAGGTTGCGCGCATCGCACTGAACGTTGGCGCCGAGGTCGAGCAGCACCACGTCGCCGCGCGCGGACGGCCCGATCGCCGCCAGCGCCGGCCGGTCGATCTCGGGCATGGTCTTGATGACGATTTTCGACAGCGCCATCAGCGCGCCGGTATTGCCGGCCGAGACGATGCCCGCCGCCTCGCCGGTCGCGACCGCATCGATGGCGAGGCGCATCGACGAATTTCGGATGCGCAACGCCGCGGTCGGCTTCAGGTCGGAGGAGACGCGCTCGGGCGCGTGGCGCAGGCTGCAGGCCCGCGCGGCGCGCTTGCGGCGCGCCAGCGCGCCGGCGACCAGGGCCTCGTCACCCACCAGCAGGAAGCGCGCATCAGGATGACGCTCCGCCGCCAGTTCGAGGCCATCCAGCACCACATCCGGCGCATGGTCGCCGCCCATGGCGTCGATCGCGAGCGAGAAGGGCGGCGCGGCCTGCGGCACGATCAGTGATCCCCGCGCGCGGGTTTGCTCACCGCGCGTCAGCTGCGGATGGTCTGGCCCACGCGCTCGGCGGCCACGACCTCGCGGCCGTCATAGTGCCCGCAATGGGAGCACACATGGTGCGGCCGCTTCAGCTCGCCGCAGTTCGAGCATTCCTGGTAGGACGGAGCGCTAAGCGCCTCATGGCTGCGGCGCATGCCGCGGCGGGAGGGCGAAACCTTCTTCTTCGGAACGGCCATGGTGCCGAGCCTCTTTCATCAAACGTCGTGCAAGGATAGCGGGAGCGCGGGGCATTACCACCCGCTCCAGGCGGGCGCAAGGCTCCGCAGCCTGCTAGCCCTCTTGCCCGCCCGGGCGGCGAAGCGCCGCCAGCGCCCCGAAGGGCCCGGCGGCGTCGTCCCCGCCCGCGGCCTGCGGCAGTTCGGCCCCGGGCGCGCGCGGATAGGGGTCGAGCGCCAGGGCCAGTTGCTCGGCAATCGCCTCGCCGAGGTCGATGGCATCGCCCTCGATCGGGATCTCGTCCGGCCCCTCGGGGTCGTCGGAGGGCTCCTCGTCCGGCGGCAGCAGGCGCAGCGCCACCGCCTCCTCCACCTGCTGCGCCACGGGTTCGAGGCTGACCACGCAGGCCTGTACCACATCGGCCAAGAGCCGCCCCGTGACCATCACGCCACCGCCGGGCTCGGGCCGCAGCAGCAGCGTGGCCTCCAGCCGATCCACCGCCTCGATCGCGAAACGCTTCGCCAGGGCCATGCATTCTTCGGGGCTGGCGCGCAGCCGTTCCTCGCGCCCCGAGTCCGGAATGCGCGCGAGCGACACCAGGCGGGAGAATTCAGGCGCCATCGCCCTGCCCCCCGGCCGGCAGGAAGTCCGCCCGCCCGGCGGCGAGCGCCGCCATGTCCTGCCCCGCCAGATGCCCGGCCTGGGCGCGTGCCAGCGCCGCCAGCGTCCCGGGGGCGCCCTCCGGAGCCTCGCCGCGCCAGACATTGCGCGCCAGCGCCTCCGCCAGGGCGGCCGCGTCGGGCGAGTCGATCGCCGCCTCATAGGCCAGGGCGCGGCCGTGGAAGGCCTCCCACATGCGCCGCACCCGCTTGCCGACCGACAGGTCGCCCACGCCCATCTCGCGCAGGTTCAGGTCCATGTCGGCGAACATCGCATCGAAAACCGCCTGCGCCAGCGCCGGGCCGCGGGCGTCGGAATCGGTGCGCAGGCGGCGGATCAGCAGGGCGACATGCAGGCTGACCAGGTCGAACCGACCCTCAACCGTGTCGGGTACGCCCAGGCGCACGAAGAGCCAGGGATCGCGCGCCGCGGCCACCGCCGCGCCGTACAACTCGAACCCGGCCCGTTCATGCGGGCGGCGGCGGAACATCGCGAGCAGGCCCATGGCGGCGAAAGCCTCCGGCCGCCATTCCCGTTGACCGGGGGGCGGCATGCTGTCTATCGGTTGCCGCGACATGGCCCGCCCTCCCCGTTCGGTCAACGCATGCTTGGCCCCCCTCGCCCTCGTCGTCCTGCTGGGCGGCTGCGGCTGGATCACCGACGCGCTCGGCCCGGCGCCGGTGGAGCGCGGCAACCGGGTCGATGCGGAACGGCTGGGGCAGATCACCCCGGGTGTGCAGACACGAAACGATGTCGAGGCGCTGCTCGGTTCGCCCACCGCGCGGGGCACCTTCGACGAGGACAACTGGTACTACATCAGCGCCCGCACCCGCGTGCAGCCGGGCCGCTTCCTCGAGGTCGAGGACCGGCGCGTGGTCGCCATTTCCTTCAACAGGCAGGGCGTGGTCAGCGGGATCCGGGAACTGGGTCCGGCCGACGGGCGGAACGTCTCCGTCGTCAGCCGCGAAACGCCCGTGCCGGGCAATGAACGAAGCCTGCTGCAGGCCCTGTTCGGCAATCTCGGCCGCCCCGGCGTTCCGGGCACGACCGCCAACAATCCGGCGACGATCGGCGGCCGCTTCTGACGCGGCGGCGTCTCAGGACGCCTGCCCCGCCACCGGCCGTGCGCTGCGCTCGCGCAGGCCCTTCCAGGCCAGGGCCCCGAGCGCCACGGCAAGGGCCGGCAAAAGCGCGAGATTGAGCACCTCCCACCCCGCCCGGTCGTGCACCGCGCCCGAGGCGAAGGCCGTGCAGGCCACCGTGCCGAACACCAGCACGTCGTTCGCTGCCTGGGCACGCACGCGCTCCTCCGGCGCATGGGCGGTGGCGAGAAGCTGCGTGGCCCCCACGAACATGAAATTCCAGCCGATGCCCAGCAGCACCAGCGCCAGGGTGAAATGGGCGAAGGACTTGCCGGCCACCGCCACGATCGCGCAACCCGCGGTCAGCACCGCCCCCGCGATCATGATGCGCCGCAGGCCGTAGCGCGCGATCAGCGGCCCGGTCACGAAGCCTGGCGCGAACATCGCCACCGCATGGGCCTGGATCACGGTGGCGCTGGCGCCCACGCCGAACCCGCAGAGCATCATCTCGAGCGGGGTCGAGGTCATCACCAGGTTCATGGTGCCATAGGCCACCATGCCCGACAGCGCCGCGGTCATGAAGGCGGGGCGGCGCATGATGTCGATGACGGGGGTCGCGACCTTCGGGCGCGGCGGCGCCGGCGGCAGGTCCACCACCATCAGGATCGCCATGCAGATCGGCGGCAGAAGTGCGAGCAGCAGATACGTGCCAAGGAACAGGAAGGGCAGCAGCAGGTCCTTGCTGTGCTTGACCAGTTCCGGCCCGATCATCGCCGAGGCGATGCCGCCCGCCATCACCAGTGCGATGGCGCGCGGCCGGTAGGAGGGTGTGGCGACCTCGGCCGCGGCGAAGCGGTAGTGCTGCGAGATGCCGAAGCCGAGCCCGCCCGGAATGGCGCCGAGGCAATAGATCAGGAAATCGCCCCGCCAGACGCCGAGCGCGAAGATCAGCGACCCGGCCAGCGCGCCCGCCGCACCCATCATGAAGCCGGCGCGCCGGCCGAAGCGCGCGAAGACGATGCCTGCCGGGATCGACGCGCACATGGTCGCCAGCATCTGCAGCGCCATGGGCAGGGTCGCGAGCGACTTGTCCTCGGCCAGCGAATGGCCGATCAGCGCGCCCATCGCGACCTGGCCGATCATGCTGGCGCCCATCAGCGCCTGGCAGCAGAACAGCAACCAGACATTGCGCTTCATGCGCGCGGAATCGGTGGTCTCGGGCACGGGCGGTCCTCGGGCCGCGCCTGGGTGGCGCGCAGGGCGCCACAGATGCCGGAACATGCCACATCACGCAAAGGGCGGCGGCCGCACCCCTGGTCTGCGCCCAGGGCGGCGCAGGCGCCGCGGCGGCGTCAGAAGTGGCTCCAGCCCCCGCGCGCAAGGGGCAGGGCGGCGCCGGCGGAATCGCGCACCACAACCTCCGGCGCGCCGGGCAGCATGCGGCCGATCCGCGCCACGGGTGTGCCGGCGCGCTCCGCTGCGGCCGCGATGGCCGGGGCGGCCTCCGGCGCGGCGGTGAACAGCAGCTCGTAGTCGTCCCCGCCGGTCAGCACCACGGGCAGCAGC
>NZ_JACADR010000087.1 GCF_016106005.1 Roseomonas rosulenta | reverse complement strand
CGCGCCGCGTTGCGGTCGCGGAGGTCGCGGCGCTGGCGGCCGAAGCCGGTGCGCGGGCCGTCGTCATGCCGCACGCGGCGGTCGGATGGACAGCGGCGGCGCTGGCCCCGCTCGGCGCCGCGCTGGCCGCGCAGGGCATCGCGCTGCACGGGGTCCGGCGCGACTGGGACAGCCTGTGCTGGCCCCACGCGACCAAGGGTTTCTTTGCCTTCCGGGAGCGCATCCCGGGCTTCTGCGACGCGCTGGTCAGATCGCCGCGGGCGCCTTGAAGCCGCCTTCCTTCGCGAGGTCCGCCGCGCGCCACAGATACCAGGCCGCGGTGGTGCGGAACGGCGCCCAGGCCTGGCCGATCTCGCCGAGGGCGCGGGGCCTGGGCTGTTCCTCGAGCCCGGCGCCGACGCGCCAGCCCTCGCGGACGCCATAGTCGTCCACCGGCAGGACATCGGGCCGGCCGAGCGTGAAGATCAGCAGCATCTCGACCGTCCAGCGCCCGACACCGCGCAGCGGCACCAGGCGTTCGATCAGCGCCTCGTCCGACAGGCGGCGTGCCTCGGCGCGCGTGGGCACGATGCCGGCGGCGGCCTTCTCGGCGATGTCGCGGATCGCGAGCACCTTGTTGGCGGACAGGCCGCAGGCGCGCATCGCCTCGGGCGTGCGGGCCAGCACGGTGGCGGGGTCGGGAAAGCCGGTGCAGTCGCACATCGCGATGAAGCGACCCAGGATGGCTTCCGCCGCGCGGCCATGCACCTGCTGGTGCGCGATGGCGCGCACCAGCGCCTCGTAGGGCTGGCGCCGCGCCGGTGCCAAAGTGCAGGGCCCGACCCGGCGGATGACGCGCTTCAGCACCGGGTCGCGCCTGAGGTGCCGCAGCGCCTCGGGCGACCCGATCGTCACCGGAATACCAGGTGCGGCAGCGCCATCGTGATCCAGGGCACGTAGGTGATCACCATCAGGCAGGCGAAGATCACCGCGATGAACACGCCGAGGTAGCGCATCATCTGGTCCACGCCGCAGCGCGCCACCTGCGCGGCCGCGAACAGGTTCACGCCGAAGGGCGGCGTGATCATGCCCAGCGCGAGGTTCACCACCATGACCGTGCCGAAATGCACGCCGTCCACGCCGAGCCGTTCCGCCGCTTCCTGCAGAATGGGTGCAAGGACGATGATGGAGGCCGAGGTCTCGACGAACATGCCGACGACGAACAGGAACAGGTTCACGACCAGCAGGTAGTAGGCCGCGCTGTCGAAGGAGGTGGCGAGCCACGCGGCAGCCGCATCCGGCACGCCCTGGCGGTTCAGCAGCCAGGAGAACACCGCCGCACAGGCGATGATGAACATGATCACGGCACTGCTGATCACCGACTTGCGGAAGATGGGGAACAGGTCGCGCCAGCCGATCTCGCGGTGCAGGAACATGCCCACCAGCAGCGCATAGATGACCGCGAGCACCGAGGCCTCGGTCGGGGTGGTGATGCCGCCATAGATGCCGCCCAGAACCACCACCGGCATGAACAGCGCGAAGCCCGCCTGCTTGGTGGCGGTGGCGAAGGACAGGCGGCCGACGCCGTCCTGCTTGCCCCAGCCCTTCAGCCGGCACCACACCAGCACGGTCGCGATCAGCGCCCCGCCGATCAGGATGCCTGGCCCGAAGCCCGCGATGAACAGTTCCGGGATCGAGGTCTGGGTCGTCACGCCATACAGGATCATCGGGATCGAGGGCGGGATGATCACGCCGAGTTCCGCCGCCGTCGCCTGCAGCGCCGCGGCAAAGGCCACCGGATAGCCCGCGCGCACCAGCGCGGGGATCATGATCGACCCGATCGCGAAGGTGGTTGCGACCGAACTCCCGCTGATGGCCGCGAAGATCATGCAGGTGACCACGCAGGTGGCCGGCAGCCCGCCCTGGATGCCGCCCACGATGGACCGCGCGAACTCCACCAGGCGGCGCGAGATGCCGCCCACCTCCATCAGGTTGCCGGCCAGGATGAAGAAGGGAATGGCCGCCAGCGGAAAGCGGTCCAGCGCCACAAAGAGCTGCTGCGCGGCCACGATCAGCGGGAACGAAGTGAAGCCCGCGATGCCGACGATGGCAGCGATGCCGATGGCGATGGCGACGGGGATGCTGGCGGCGAAGAGCACCAGCATCGCGGTGAGCATGGCGCCGGACATTATGGTGTGCCCTCAGACGGCGGGCGCGGCCCAGCCGGGCCGCTTGCCTTCGCGCCATGCACTGGTGCGCTGGCGGCGACGGGTCGTCCGGGCGCGGTCGCGCCGTGCGCTCCCGGACCGCCGGCGGCGGTCCGCAAGGGTTTGGCGCGGATCATACGGCAAGGTCCAGTTCTTCGGAGCGCCGGTCGAGGAAATGCGCAACCGCCCCGATCATGGCGAAGGCGGCGCCCAGCGGGATGGCGGCATAGCCCCAGGACATCGAGACCTCGAGCCCCGCCATCTCCTGGAACTTCACGCGTTCGGCCATCATCCAGCCGAACCAGAACATCACGCCGAGCATGGACAGGCTGGCCGCCAGCGCCGCGGCCTCGAGCCCCCGGCGCAACGCGCCGCCCGAATAGCGGTGCGCGACGTCGATCGACACCAGCGCGCCGGCCCGCAATGCGACGGCGACACCGAGGAACGCCATCCAGATTAGCGCCGTGCGCACCAGCGCCTCGGACCAGACGGAGGGGGTCTCGGTGGCGAAGCGCGCCACCACCTGCCAGGCGCCGGCGAAGACCGCCACGCTCATCGCAATGCTTGCGAGCGCGGCTGCGATGCCGGTGGTGATGCGGTCGGCAGCCAGGATCGCGCGGCGCAGGCCCGCGCGCGGTCCATCGCCACTGCCGGCCCATAGGGCGAGGGCGACCGTGAGGAGGGTCGCCACCCCCGTCACCTGCAGCGGCAGCAGGTTCATCGCATTCATGGAGCCCCCCGGACGGGGCGCGGCGCCTGGCCGCGCCCCAATCACGTTACGTCACGCGCTGGTCAGTTCGCACGCCATTCGCGGATGCGCCGCAGCGTGGCGGCATCGAGCGTGCGCTCCCATTCGGCGAAGGCCGGGGCGAGCGCCGCCTGGAAGGCCGCCGTGTCCACCTCGGTGATCACGGTCATGCCGCGGCGGCGCAGTTCGGCAACGCCCGCCTCGTCATCCGCGGTCACGCGGGCGCGGTTGGCGGTCTGCGCCTCGACCGCCGCCTGCTGGAACAGCGCGCGGTCCGCCGCGTTCAGCCGCGCCATCATCGCCGGGTTGCAGATCATCACCTGCGGCGAATAGACGTGGCGGGTCAGCGTCATGAAGCGCTGCACCTGGTTCAGGTTGTTCGCCACGATCACCGAGATCGGGTTCTCCTGGCCATCCACCGTGCCCTGCTGCAGCGCCGGCACCAGCTCGGAGAAGGCCATCGGCGTGGGCAGCGCGCCGAGCTGCGTGAAGGCGCGCATGTGCACCTGGTTCTCCATGGTGCGGATCTTCAGGCCGCGGACGTCGGCGGGCGTGTTCACCTCGCGCCGGGAATTGGTCAGGTTGCGGAAGCCGTTCTCGATCCAGACCACGCCGACCAGGCCGCGGGCGGGGAAGCGCGCGAGCACCTGCTGGCCGATCTCGCCATCCAGCACGCCGCGCGCATGGGTCGCGTCGCGGAACAGGAAGGGCACGTCGAAGATGCGCACTTCCGGCACGAAGTTGCCGACCGGGCCGGTCGAGGTGAAGGTGCAGTCGATCGTGCCGATCTGCACGCTCTCGATCATCTCGCGTTCATTGTCGTTGCGCTGGGCAACCACCTTGTAGCGGCCATTGGTCAGGCGTTCGAAGGCGCTGGCGAAGGTGCTCGCGCCCACGCCGGTATGGCTGTTGGCAGGCAGCGCGTGCTGCACGGTGATCTGCGTCTGCGCCATCGCGGGGGCGGCGGCGAGTGGCGCAGCCAGGGCGGCGGCCAAAGCCAGCCGGCGGGTCAGGGTCATCGTTTCGTTTCCTCCGTGTTCACAGGACCGGTGACCCATAGCCGGGCGGCATCACCCCTGGCAACGGTCGCGCGGCAGGACCACGCGCCGCTGCCTTCTTTCCGGGCCGACTGCCCGCTTTGCGGCCCGCGCGCCGGGTCAGTGCGGCGGCGCGCCAGACCCATGCGGCGGCGGGATGGGCAGGCCGAGGCTCAGCACCTCGTTGGCGTTCTGCAGGCCTTCCCACATGAGCTCGAGCCCGATCCAGGCGATCAGCGCCACGCCGACATAGGCGATGATCTTGAAGCGGTCGAGCAGCCGCGCGAGGAAACCACCCAGCAGCCCCATCAGCACGATCGAGATCAGCAGGCCGATCACCAGCAGCACGATGTCGTTGCGCGCCACCGCAGCCACCGCAAGCACGTTGTCGAGGCTCATGGACACGTCGGCGATGACGATCTGCCACAGCGCGGCCGCCAGCGACTTCTCCTTCGTCTCGCCTTCCTCGCCAGTGGCTTCCTCGCCGTGGTGCAGCAATTCGCGCAGGAAGGTCCAGGCGATGTAGAGCAGCGCCGCGCCGCCGATGAAGGCAATCCACCAGAGGCCGAGAAGGTAGGTCGCGAAGACCGAGAAGATGATGCGCAACACCGCGGCGGCGATGATGCCGAACAGCACCGCGCGGCTGCGCTGGTGGGCCGGAAGCCCCGCGGCGGCCATGCCGATCACCACCGCGTTGTCGCCCGACAGCACGATGTTCAGCCACATGATTTCGAGAAAGCGCGGCATCGCCGCGATGATCGTTTCCATCAACAACTCCCGGCGCCGCCCTCGCATCGGGGCGGCCATAATGGGCGGACGCTAGACACCGCGCGCCGCGCGGCAAGTTTCAAGCATGCAATGCGCCGTCCATGCGCATCCGCGCAATGCAACGTCCATGCGCATCCGCGCAATGCAACGTCCATGCGCATCCGCGCAATGCAACGTCCATGCGCATCCGCGCAATGCAACGTCCATGCGCATCCGCGCTCAGTCGGGGCGGATGCCGCTCTCGCGCGCGATGCGCGCCCAGCGCTCGGCATCCTCGTTCAGCCAGGGCTGCAACTCGGCAGGCGGAATGATCAGCGGCTCGGTGAAATTCGCCTTCAGGCGATCGAGCATCGCCGCATCCATCGCGCGGGTGAAGGCGTCCTGCAGCCGGGCCAGCACCGGCGCGGGCACGCGCGCCTGCGTCAGCACGCCGTTCCAGACACTCAGGTGATAGCCGGGCACACCCGATTCCGCGAGGGTGGGCACCTCGGCCAGCGCGCCGAGCCGGCGATTCATGGTGACCGCCAGCGCCTTCACCGACCCACCGCGGATATGCGGCGTGGAGGTGGCGGAGGCATCGAAGAGCAGGTCGAGATCCCCCGCGATCATCGCCGCCACCGCGGGCGAGGACCCGCGATAGGGCACGTGCACCACCTCGAGCCCCGCCATGCGCGTGAGCATCACCTGCGACAGGTGCGAGGACGACCCGTTGCCGACCGAGCCGAACAGGATGCGGCCCGGCTCCGCCTTCATGCGCGCGATCGCCTCCTGCGCATTGGCCGGGTTCCAGCGGCGCGGGTTGCAGACCAGCACGTTGGGCATGTCCGCCATCATGCCCACGCCCACCAGGTCGCGCCGCGGATCAAAGGACGGGTCCGGATACAGCACCGGGTTGACGCCCTGCGTCGCCATGGTGCCGAGGAGCAACGTGTGCCCGTCGGGTTCGGCCTGCGCCGCGCTCTTGGCGCCGATGTTGCCGCCGGCGCCCGGGCGGTTCTCGACCACGACGGCCTGGCCAAGGTGGCGGCTCATTGCTTCCGCCGCCAGGCGGCCCATGATGTCGGTCACGCCGCCCGGCGGATAGGGCACGATCATGCGCAGCGGCTTGTTCGGGAAGCCGGGCTGCGCGCGCAGCGCGGGCGCGGCGAGAAGGCCGGCGGTGGCGGCCAGCGCCACGCGGCGGGACATGCGGGTCATGGCGGTTCACTCCCAGGGTCTTGTTTTTCGCAGGGAAAGCCTGTCCCGCCGCGCTCCGCGACGCAAGCCCGCGGTCAGCGCAGCAGCGCCATCGCCGCCCAGCCGATCACGAGCACCGCCGCCATCGAGGGCAGCAGCAGCCGCCATACCTGCGCCGGGCGCGTTCCGTCGCCGAGCAGCCCACACACAAGCGCGGTGACGCCGACCGACATCCCCGCCCCTGCGGCCCCGGCGAAATTATGCACCGCGGGCGCGAGCAGCGGCGGCAGGCCGGCGGCAAGCCCAAGCGCCTTCTGCACCGGCATGAGCGCGGCATTGGACCCGACATTGCTGCCCGTCACGAGCCCGCCCAGCAGGCCGAGCGGCGGCACGGCATAGGGTGCGGCCTGCCCCAGCGCCTCCGCCGCCGCCTGCGCCAGGGCGCCCGTGGCGCCGCTGCCTGCCATCCAGCGCGCCAGCAGCACGTACAGCAGCAGCACCAGTGCAGGCCGCGCCGCGCGCCGCAGCGCGCCGGTGGCGCGCCGGCGGGGCGCATCGCTCAGTGCCAGCATCGAGGCCGAGACCACCAGCAGCACGATCGCCACATGCGTCACCGGAAACGCCGGCAGCGCGCCATAGGGCTGCCAGGCCGGCGGTTCGGGCACCGCCCGCGCGCCGAGCAAGGCCACAGTCAGCAGCGCATAGGGCGCCAGCGCGCGGCCCGCCCGCGCCCAGTCCGCGGCATCGCGCGGCGGATCCGCGCACCACAGCGCAAACAGCAGTGGCGCGCCGGAGGCGAGGATACCCAGAACCTCGAAGGGCAGCACCCAGTGACCGGCCACCAGGAGCGCCGCCATCACCCCCAGCATCGCCATCTGCGCCCGGCGTTCCGGGCCGGGCACGGGCACGCCCGCCGCCGCGCAGAGCCGCCAGCAGACAGGCCCGAGCGCCAGCAGCCAGGCGGCGTTGGGCAGCGCGGTCAGCGCCGCGATCTGCTGCGCGGGAACGCCCACCAGCACCGCCCCCAGCGCCGTGCCGGGGCCCAGCCCGCCCCAGGGAATCATGCACAGCGCCAGCAGCGCCAGGGCGACGGCTGGCGGCCCGCGAAGCCCCATGCCGCGCAGCGCTGCCAGGGCGAAGACCGCGCCGACCGCGAAGCCGGTCACGCTCTCCATGAACACGCCCATCAGCAGCGTGGCGGTGAAGATCGCGCGCGGCGTCGCGGTGGCGGGCGTGGCGGCGCCATCACGGCCTTCGACCGCCGCATGGAACAGCAGCCCGCCGACCACGACGCCGATCGGCTGCACCGCCAGGAAGGTGCCGCGCAGCGCTTCATCGACCAGGAAGGGCAGCAGGCCAGCGTCGCCCGGCAGCGAGACGAAGGCCGCCGGCAGCGTCGCCGCCAGCGCCACCAGCACCGCCACCAGCGGCCCGGCGCGGCCCGACACCAGCAGCCCGAGCAGCAGCAGCAGCGGCGCGGATTGCACGAGCAGCGTCATGCCGCCCCCCCACGCCAGCGCACCGGGGTGATCACGCCTCCAGCACGAAGGTCTTGCCGACCGCGCCTGGCACCACGACGGCGTCGCCATAGGCGCGCTCCAGCGCGTTCAGCGCGCGCCAGCCCGTGCAGTGGGAAGGGAACATCCAGCGCAACCCGAAGCCGCCAAGATCCGCCACGGTCTGCGGGATGATGCGTTCGTTCGTGCCCGATAGATGGAAGCCGCCCATCGCCGCCAGGAGCGGCACGCCGGGCATCAGACGGCGCGCTTCGTGCAGCACGTTGACGATGCCGGTGTGCGAGCAGGCGGAGAACACCACCAGCCCCTTGCCGCGCAGGTTCACCGCGACGAAGCGCTCGTCGTGCAGCCATTCGTCGGGTTGCCAGGGCGCGTCTTCGGCATCGCGCGCGACCTGGCCGGGCAGGCCCACTTCATACGCCGTCACGCGGGGAATCTCGCCGCTCACCAGCACATGGCCGGCGATCACAGCGGGTTCGCGCGAGACCTGCGGGTCCGCACCCATCGCGGCCCATTCGGCGGGCGCGGGCACGCGGTCCATCGGCAGCACACCGCCATCGGGCTGGCGCGACCCGCGCTCGCGGAACATGCCCGGGTGCAGGTGCAGCGGCACTGCCCGCCCGCCATTGGCCGCGCGCGTCATCGCGATCGCCTGCGGCAGGCCGCCCGCATGGTCCCAGTGGCCGTGCGAGAGCACCATCTCCTCGATCGCGCCGAAATCAACGCCGAGTCGCGTCCCGTTGCGCTCGACCGCGTAGTCCACCGGCCCGCCGTCGAACAGCACGGAGCGGCGCTCGCCCGCGGCCTCGACCGTGATGACCAGAGCCAGGCCGTGATTGGCGCAGCACAACGACCCGCCGGCGACGCGCTTCATGCCCTTCTGCTGCAGCCAAACCCATTCGCGCGTGACGAAAGACGGTGTCGAGGACAGGCTGTCGGTGACGTTGTCGATCAGCGTGGTGATCTCGATGCGGTCCACCGCCGGAGGTGCGAGCATGCCTGCGTTCCTTCCCCAACCCTACGCAGCCTATGGCAGCAACCTGTGGCACGACCAGATGCGCCGGCGCTGCCCGGATGCGCGCGTGGCGGGACACGTGCTGCTGGAAGGCTGGCGCCTCGTGGTGCGCAAGTATGCGCTGATCGAACGCGATCCGACCGCGGCCTGTCCGGTCGGGCTGTGGTACGTCACCGCGGCGTGCCTTGCGTCGCTGGACCGCCACGAAGGCCCGCACACCTACAGGCGCACGCAAGTCCCACTGCCTGGCGGAAGGATGGCCTGGACCTACGAGGAGATTCGCATCCGCCCCGGCCCGCCGGCAGCCGAATATGTGGGGCGGCTGCGCAAAGGCTATGCCGATTTCCGGTTCGACATGGCGGTGCTCGAAGCCGCCATCGCCGAATCGGGCTTCAGCGCCGCCGCGCCTCCGCGACCGTGACCACCACGGCGCCGGACAGGATCACGGCCGCGCCCAGCCATGTCCAGCCATCCGGCACCTCGTTGAAGATCGCCCAGCCGAAGCCCGCCACCACGATCAGGCGCAGGTACTGGAACGGCGCGATGGCCGAGGCCTCGCCGTATCGGTAGGCGCTAGTGATGAGCCAGATGATGCCCGGCGCGAAGCCGGCGACCGCGGCCAGGATCAGCACATCCACCAAGCCGAGCGGCACCCAGGCCATGAATGCGAAGGGCGCGGAGCCCGCGGTCGTCACCAGCCCCACCCAGGCCATGATGGTGGTGTTGCGGTCCTGCTGCGCCAGCACGCGCGAGGAGAGCGTGATGCCGCACCAGGTCACCGCCGAGGCGATCGCCAGCGCGACGCCCGGCATCGAGACGGTGGTCCCCGGCCGCAGCATCACCGCAACACCGATAAACCCCACGATGGTGCCGGCCCAGCGCCAGCGGTCCACACGTTCGCCCAGCACGGGTCCCGCCAGCAGCGTGGTGAACATCACGTTGGTGAAGGACAGGACGGTTGCGGTCGCGAGGTCGAGCGGCCCGAAGGAGGCATAGTAGAAGCCCCAGGTGAGCAGCGAGGAGGAGCCGCGCAGCAGGTGCAGCCCAGGGCGCTGTGTACGGAATACGGCCAACCCGCTGGCCGCGATGATCGGCGCCACCCAGACCAGCTGGCCGAGCGAACGCGCGAAGACCTGCACCTCGACCGGGATGCCGCGCGCGGTCATCAGGCGGATGGCCAGCGCCTCGGCGGCGAACAGGATGGCCGCCACCGCCATCAGCGCGCCGCCACGCAGATTGCCCGAACGACCCTGGAACATTGACGGCGGCTGCCTCCGGCGTAGCGTCAGCCAGATAGCGGCGCCGCTTGCGCCGCGTCCAGGCAGGAAGGGGATGGCATGGCGAAGGAAGCGGAAGCGGCGGCGGCACGGGAGGCGGTGGATCACGGGCCGATCCTGATCTGGGGCGCGGGCGCGATCGGGGGCACGATCGGCGCCGCGCTCGTGCGGGCGCGGCACGCCGTGGTCTTCGTGGACATCGAGGCGGACCACGTCGCCGCCATCGCCGACCCGGCGCGTGGCCTGTCCATCGAGGGCCCGGTCGATCCGCACCGCATCGTCGCACCGGCCTTCACGCCGGACCGCGTCCAGGGCACCTACCGGCGCATCTTCCTCTGCGTGAAGGCGCACCACACGGAGGCCGCCTGTCGCGCATTGCTGCCGCACCTGGCACCGGACGGCTACGTGCTGTCGCTGCAGAACGGGCTGTGCGAGACCATCATCGCGCCGATCGTGGGCGCCGAGCGCACGCTCGGCTGCTTCGTGAACTTCTCCGCCGACTGGCACGGGCCCGGGCGGATCCTGTATGGCGGCCGCGGCGCGCTGGTGCTCGGCGAGCTCGACGGCGCCACCACGCCGCGCCTGACCGCGCTTCACGCGCTGCTGCGCGACACCTTCGAGCCCCGGGCGATCATCACCGACAATATCTGGGGATACCTCTGGGGCAAGCTCGGCTACGGGGCGATGCTATTTGCCCAGGCGCTGGGCGAGAAGGGCATCGCCGATTGCCTCGCGCGCCCGGAACTGCTGCCGCTGTGGCGCGCGCTGGGCAGCGAAGCGATCGCGGTGGCGCGCGCGGAAGGCGTTACACCGCTCGGCTTCAACGGCTTCGACCCGGCGGCGTTCTCGCCGGGCGCGACCGAGGCGCAGGCGGCGGCCTCCGTTGCCGCGATGGTCGAATTCAATCGCCCCAACGCCAAGACGCATTCGGGCGTCTGGCGCGACCTCTGGGTGCGCAAGCGGCGCACGGAGGTCGATGTGCAGATCGCGCCCATCGCCGAGATCGGCGCAAAGCACGGCCTGCCCTGCCCGGCCGTGCGCCGCCTTGTCGCAATGACCCATGAATGCGAAGCCGGCACGCGACCGATGTCGGATGCCAATCTCACGGAGCTGCTGCCATGAAGGAATACGATTTCGCCGGTACGGTGGTGGCCGTCACCGGGGCCGGCCATGGCTTCGGGCGCGCCATCGCGCAGTCCTTCGCGGCGCTGGGGGCGCAGGTCTTCGCGACCGATCTCTCGGCCGCGGAACTGGAGGAGACCGCCGACCATCCCGGCGCGATCCACACCAGCGCCTTCGACCTGACCGCGCCGGGCGCCGCGAAGGCGTGGATCGCCGATATCGAGAAGCATGCGGAAGCGCCGGTGGGCGTGCTGGCGTCGAATGCCGGCGGCGTGCGCGGCCAGGTGATGCGCCCGGTGGAAGACGTGCCCGAAAGCGACTGGCACGACATCATCGCGATCAACCTGCATGCGCATTTCCTGCTCGCGCAGGCGGTCGCGCCGGGGATGAAGCGGGCGGGGCATGGCCGGATCGTGACCATCAGCAGCGGCGCGGGGCTGCAGCCCTCGCGCACCGGCATCCAGGCCTATACCAGCGCGAAGCATGGCCTGATCGGGCTGACGCGCCAGCTGGCGCACGAGCTCGGCCCGCATGGCATCAACGTGAACAGCGTCGCGCCGGGGCTGATCCTGTCGAACCCGTCCTCCATCAAGCAGTGGGAGGCCTATGGCACGGAGGGACAGGCGCGGGTGATGTCCTCCATCGCGCTGCGCCGGCTCGGCGAAGCGGAGGACATCGCGAATGCGGTGCTGTTCCTGGCCTCTCCCATGGCAAATTATGTGAATGGGCAGGTATTGAGCGTCGACGGCGGCAAGTAGTCGAATTGCCTTGGCCGGCGGCGACGGCGCATCCTACCCTCGTTACATGGCCGAGTTTGTGGAAACGATCATCATCGGCGGTGGCCAGGCCGGCCTCGCCATGAGCCACCACCTCGCGCAACGCGGGCGCGAGCACGTGATCCTGGAGCGCGCGCGCATCGCCGAGCGATGGCGCAGCGAGCGCTGGGATTCACTCCACTTCCAGGTCCCGAACGTCATGCTGCGGCTGCCCGGCCAGGTGTATGCGGGCGACGATCCGCTTGGCTTCACGCATCGCGACGGCGTCGTCCGGTTCATCGTGGACTATGCGGTGCGCAACGCCGCCCCGGTGCGCTGCGGGGTGGAGGTCACAAGACTGCGGCGCGCCGACAGCGGCCGCCTGCGCGTCGAGGCCGGGCCGCTGACCATGGAAGCATCGAACGTCGTCCTGGCCACCGGCCCCTGGCAATCCCCGCGCGTGCCCGAGGGCGCGGCCACGGTTCCGCCCCGCATCCACCAGATCACGGCGAACCGCTACGGCTCGGCGGCGGACCTTCCGCCCGGAGGCGTGCTGGTGGTCGGGTCGGGGGCCTCGGGCTACCAGATCGCGGACGACCTGCTCCAGCAGGGGCGCGCGGTGCACTACGCGCTGCGCGGCCATCGTCGCGTGCCGCGGCGCTACCGTGGGCGCGACATCAGCCTGTGGAATGACGCCATGGGCATGAACAGCCGCCTCGCCTCGACCCTTCCTCCCGGCGTCCGATCGCCACTGATCACCGGCGCCATGGGGGGGCACACAGCCGACATACGCCGCCTTGCCCGCCAGGGCGCGACGCTTCTCGGCAGCCTGCGCGGGATCGAGAATGGCCACATCGTCCTGAACCCGGACCTCAACGCCAACCTGGCCGCCGGGGATGCCGCCCTGCGCGACGCGATCGCCGATATCGACGCCTTCATCGCCGCACAGGGGATCGACGCGCCGCCCGATGCCGAGACGAAGGCCGAGGCCGCCGCGATGCACGCCCCGGTGGAGCAGGTCGAGTCGCTCGACCTCGAAGCGGCCGGGATCGGCAGCATCGTCTGGTCGCTCGGCTATCGCTTCGATCTCGGCTGGGTCGACTGCCCGATCCTCGACGGCAACGGGGCGCCGGTGCAGCAGCGCGGCGTCACGGCCGAACCCGGCCTCTACGTTCTCGGCCTGCATCGGATGCACACGCTGGCCTCGGGGTTCCTGTGGGGAGTCGGCGCCGACGCCGAGTACTTGGCCGACCATATCGTCGGCCGCGGCTGATCATGCGCGCTGCCAGTCCGGCGAATCGGCGACGCGCGAGCCATGGGTGGCCTTTGGCCCGGCAGGCCAGGCGCGGGTGCCGGGCTCGATCGCGCTGCGGCGGCTCGGCGAGCCGCAGGACATTGCGAATACGGTGCTGCTCCTGGCTTCGCCCAGTGCGAATTACGTGAATGGGCAGGTATTGAGCCTCGACGGCGGCAAGTAGGCGAATTGCCTTGGCTGGCGGCGACGGCGCATCCTAGCCTCGCTAAATGGCCGAGTTCATCGAGACGATCATCGTCGGTGGTGGTCAGGCTGGCCTTTCCATGAGCCACCACCTCGCGCAACGCGGGCGCGAGCATGTGATCCTGGAACGCGCGCGCATCGCCGAGCGATGGCGCAGCGAGCGCTGGGATTCGCTTCATTTCCAGTTTCCCAACCGCATGATGCGACTTCCGGGCCAGGCCTATGCCGGGTCGGACCCGGACGGCTTCACCCATCGCGACGACGTCGTCCGCTTTATCGTGGACTATGCGGTGCGGAACGCCGCCCCGGTGCGCTGCGGAGTCGAGGTTACCGGGCTGCGTCGCACCGACAGCGGCCGCCTGCGCGTCGAGGCCGGGCCGTCGACAATGGAGGCCGCGAACGTCGTCGTCGCGACCGGCCCCTACCAGGTGCCGAAACTGCCGCCAGCCGCCGCGGCCCTGCCGCGTGGCATCCACCAGGTCACGGCGAACCGCTACACGAACCCCGCGGAGTTGCCGCCGGGCGGAGTCCTGGTCGTCGGTTCCGGTGCGTCGGGGTTCCAGATCGTCGAGGACCTTCTTCATGGCGGGCGGCGCGTGCACTACGCGCTACGCGGCCATCGACGCGTTCCGCGCCACTATCGCGGGCGGGACTTCGGCATCTGGAACGAGGAGATGGGCTTCACGAACAGGGTGGCGAGCACCATCCCGCCCGGCTTCCGGCCGCCGCTCATCACGGGGCACAGGGGCGGCCACACGGCGAATGTCCGAGACCTTGCGCAACGCGGCGTCACGCTGCTCGGCAGCCTGCGTGGCGTCGAGGACGGGCAGGCATTCCTCAATGCCGACCTGAACGCCAGCCTCGAGCGTGGCGATGCGGAGTTCAGGACGACGCTGCGCGAGATCGACGCCTATATCGAGGATGAGCGCATCGAGGCCCCGCGCGACGAGGCCGCCGAGGCCGAGGCCCGTCGCCCCGGCGAGCGGGTCGCGGAGACCGAAGCGATCGACCTCGCCGCGGCAGGCATCACCAGCGTCGTCTGGGCACTCGGATATGGGGTCGATTTCGCGTGGATCGACTGCCCGGTGCGGGATGATCGGGGCGCCCTGATCCACGACCGCGGGATCACGCGCGAGCCGGGCCTGATGTTCCTGGGCCTCGCGCGGATGCACAAGATCAAGTCCGCCTTCCTCTGGGGCGTCGGCGAGGATGCGGAACACCTCGCCGAGCACATCGTCGGGCGCGCCTGATCCCGCGCGCGGTCAGTCCAGCGACGCCAGCAGCCCCGCCATCAGCCGCGCCCGCGGCACCAGGCTGTCGACCAGCACATGCTCCTCGAGCGTGTGCGCCATGGCGCCCTGCACGCCGAGGCCATCGAGCGTCGTCACGCCCATCGCGCCGGTGAAGTTGCCATCCGACCCGCCGCCGCTCGACTGCGGGTTGATGTCGTAGCCGATGCTGTTGGCGATCTTCCGCGCATGCGCGAACAGCGCCATGCCCTTTGCATCCGCCTCCCACACCGGCCGCGTCACGCCGCGCGTCACCTCGAGCTGCACGTCGTTGGCCGAGGAGCGCAGCGCGAGCATCCGCGCCACGCCGGCATCCAGGTCCTCCTGCCGCTTGGCCATGGACAGGGCCTCGGCCTCGCAGGTGGTGGTCACGCAATTCACCCACTGGCCGCCATGGATGACGCCGACCGAGAAGGTGCAGTCATCCGTCGTCATCTCCTCGATGGCGAGGATCTGCCGCGCCATCTCGCGGATCGCGCTGCGCCCTTCGGCCAGCCGCGCCCCGGCATGGGACGGCCGCCCCGTCGTCCTGAGGTTGAAGCGCGCGATGGCGTAGCGCCCGGTGACCACGCCGCCATCCGGGCGCGCGGGTTCGGGCACCAGCACGTACTTGTTGCGCGACGCCTCGGCCTCGATGATGTCGCGCGTGGAGGGGCTGCCGATCTCCTCGTCGCTGGTCAGCAGGAAGGTGACGGGCAGCTTCGTCTGCATGCCGGCCGCGAGGATCAGGCGGATCGCCTCCACGCTGATCACCGTCCCACCCTTCATGTCGAGGATGCCCGGGCCGTAGCAGCGGTTCCCCTCGCGCCGGATCGGCAGCTTCGCCAGCGTGCCGACCGGATGCACGGTGTCGAGATGCGCCATGACGCAGATGCCCGGCGCCGCATCGCCGGCCGGGTGCGGGAAGCGCGCGCGCACGCAGTCGCCGAGACCCATGCGGCCCGGGATGCGATCGATCCGCGCGCCGAGCAATGCAAGGTCGCGCGCCGCTAGGTCCATCATGCGGTTCACCGCCGCGGCGTCGAAGGTCGGGCTCTCGCAGGCGGCCCAGCGCGTGAGGCGCGCCAGGATGTCCTCGACGTCGAAGGGCAGCTCGGTGGCGGGAAATTCGGTCATGTCGCTTCGCTCCACGGTGTTGCACCGCAGACTTCACCGCCCCGGCGCGCACCGCAAGACCGCCCCGCCTTCGCCGCCGCGCGCGCCGCGTGCTAGCACTGCGTGCATGAGCGCCCCCCTCCGCCCACGCCCGCGCCCCGTCCCGCAGACCGGCCCCGCCGTCTGGGCCGCGGCCGACCTGACAGCTGCCGACTGGATGGTGCCGGTGGGCATGGAGGAAGCGGCGGAGCTCGAGGCGGCGCTGACCGCGGCGCAGGCCGCGGCGCCGGTGCCGCCACTGCCGCGCCTGGCGCCGATCCTGGCGGATGTCGCGGCGCGTCTCGATACCGGGCGCGGCTTCTGCCTGCTGCGCGGCCTGCCCTTCGACCGCCACGGCGCGGCGGCGGCGGAGGCGGCGCTCGTGGCGCTCGGCGAACATCTGGGCCGGCCGCTCGTGCTCGGCGGCGCGGCCGTGTCCCGCCTGACCGGCCCGCCTGCGGAGGAATCCGGCACAGCCTCCGGACCGCCGCGCTTCCACATCGAGGCCTGCGACGCCATCGCCCTGCTCTGCCTCGTGAACGGGCCGGAGGCGCCGCCACATGTGCTGGTCTCGGCCGGCGCCGTGCACAACGAGGTGATGCGCCGCGACCGTGCCGCGCTCGCCGAGCTCTATGAACCCGCGCCGCTGCTCGAGGATGGCGCGACGGCGGCGCGCGCCGTCTTCACCATGACCGGCGGCGCCTTCGCCGCGCGCTACACGCGCACCGCGGTCGAGGCCGCGGCCGCGCTGCCGCAGCCCGGCGCCCAGCCGCTGCCGGCCGGCCTGGCCCCGG
>NZ_JACADR010000086.1 GCF_016106005.1 Roseomonas rosulenta | reverse complement strand
CGCTGCCCGAGGGTGTCGAGATGGTGATGCCGGGGGACAACGTGTCGATGGATGTGGAACTGATCGCGCCGATCGCGATGGACGAGGGTCTGCGCTTCGCGATCCGCGAGGGTGGCCGGACCGTCGGCGCGGGCGTCGTCGCGAAGATCACGGCGTAATCGGCAGGAACGCGGGTCCCACACCATGGACAACCAGAACATCCGCATCCGCCTCAAGGCGTTCGATCACCGCGTGCTCGATGGCAGCACGCGGGAGATCGTGAACACCGCGAAGCGGACCGGTGCGCGCGTGCGGGGCCCGATCCCTCTGCCGACGCATATCGAGCGCTTCACGGTGAACCGCTCGCCCCACGTGGACAAGAAGTCGCGCGAACAGTTCGAGATCCGGACTCATCGTCGCCTTCTCGACATCGTCGACCCCACCCCGCAGACCGTGGACGCGCTGATGAAGCTCGACCTGGCCGCGGGCGTGGACGTCGAGATCAAGATCTGAGGACGTAGAGCCATGGCCGCGAAGACGGGCCGCACCGGCCTGATCGCGAGAAAGCTGGGCATGTCCCGGCTGTTCAATGAGGACGGCTCGACCGTTCCCGTGACCCTGCTGCACGTGGACAATGTCCGCGTCATCGCGAAGCGCACCGCGGAGAAGGACGGCTACGAGGCTGTCCAGCTCGGCATCGGCGTGGCGAAGCCCAAGAACGTCTCCAAGGCGAACAAGGGTCACTTCGCGAAGGCAGGCGTCGAGGCGCCGCAGAAGGTGGTCGAGTTCCGCGTCGGCTCCGATGCGGTGGTCGAGCCCGGCACGGTGCTCAGCCCCGCGCATTTCGTGAAGGGCCAGAAGGTCGACGTCACTGGCGTCACCGTCGGCAAGGGCTTCGCGGGCGCGATGAAGCGCTGGAACTTCGCGGGCCTCGAGGCCTCGCACGGCGTGTCGGTGAGCCACCGTTCCCATGGTTCGACCGGCAACCGGCAGGACCCCGGCAAGACCTTCAAGAACAAGAAGATGGCGGGCCATCTCGGTGTCGAGCGCGTGACCACCCAGAACCTGGAGGTCGCGCTGGTCGATGCGGAGAAGGGGCTCCTGCTGATCAAGGGCGCGGTGCCCGGTTCGAAGGGCGGCTATGTGATGATCCGCGACGCCGAGAAGCGCGCGCGTCACGCCGATGCGCCCTTCCCGACGGCCGCTGCCTGAGGGACATGGTCATGAAGCTTCCTGTCATCTCCCTCGACAACGCCGCTGCCGGCGAGATCGACCTGCCAGAGGACGTGTTCGGCGCCGCGCCGCGCGCCGACATCATGGCGCGCGTCGTGCACTGGCAGTTGGCCAAGCGCCGTGCCGGCACGCACAAGGCCAAGGGCATGGGCGAGGTTTCCGGCACGACCAAGAAGCCGTATCGGCAGAAGGGCACCGGCAATGCGCGCCAGGGCTCGCTGCGCTCCCCGCAGTTCCGCAAGGGCGGCGTGGTGCATGGCCCGGTGGTGCGCGACCACGGCTACAGCCTGAACAAGAAGGTTCGTCGCCTGGGCCTGATCTCGGCGCTCAGCCAGAAGGCGGCCGAGGGCAAGCTCGTGGTGCTCGACAGCGCCGCGCTGCCCGCCGACGCCAAGACCGGCGCGGTGGCGAAGCAGCTGAAGGCGCTCGGCTGGACCAGCGCGCTGGTGGTGGATGCCGCGGCGGACGAGAACTTCGCCCGCGTGATCCGTAACCTGCCGAAGGTGCAGGTGCTGCCGACGGTCGGCGCCAATGTGTACGACATCCTGAAGCACGACGTGCTCGCGGTGACGCGCGCCGGCGTGGAAGCGCTGAAGGAGCGGCTGGCATGAGCGACGCCCCGAAGGCGAAGCGCCCGGTGATCAGCCGCGAGCGCATGTACCAGGCCATCCTGTCGCCGCTGGTGACGGAGAAGGCGACCCTGCTGACCGAGCGCGGCCAGGTGACCTTCAAGGTCGCCCCCGACGCCACCAAGCCGCAGATCAAGGCGGCGGTGGAAGGCCTGTTCGGCGTGAAGGTCCTTGGCGTGAACACGCTTGTGGTCAAGGGCAAGGCGAAGCGTTTCCGGAACCGTCCGGGCCAGCGCTCCGACTGGAAGAAGGCGATGGTGCGCCTGGCCGAGGGCCAGAGCATCGACCTGACGACGGGGCTCGCGTAAGTCATGGCGCTCAAGAATTTCAATCCCGTCACGCCCTCTCTGCGCGGCACGATCCTCATCGATCGGTCCGAGCTGTGGAAGGGCGCGCCGGTCAAGGGCCTCACCGAGGGCAAGCATTCCTCGGGCGGGCGTAACAACCACGGCCGCATCACCGTCCGCTTCCGTGGCGGCGGGCACAAGCGCGCCTATCGCCTGGTGGACTTCAAGCGCCGCGCGAAGTTCGGCGTGCCGGGCATCGTCGAGCGCCTGGAATACGACCCGAACCGCACGGCCTTCATTGCCCTGGTCAAGTACCAGGACAACGAGCTGGCCTACATCATCGCGCCGCAGCGCCTGAAGGTGGGCGACACCGTGATCTCGGCCGAGAAGGCCGACATCAAGCCGGGCAACGCGATGCCGATGGCGGCCATTCCGGTCGGCACCATCATTCACAACATCGAGCTGAAGCCCGGTGCGGGCGGCAAGCTCGCGCGTTCGGCGGGAACGTTCGCGCAGCTGGTCGGCAAGGACCAGGGCTATGCGCAGGTGAAGCTGCAGTCGGGTGAACTGCGCGTGATCCGGTCCGAGTGCATGGCCTCGATCGGCGCGGTCTCGAACCCCGACAATTCCAACCAGCAGCTCGGCAAGGCCGGGCGCTCTCGCTGGCTGGGCCGCATGCCGCACAACCGCGGCGTGGTGATGAACCCGGTTGACCATCCGCATGGCGGTGGTGAAGGCCGTACCTCGGGTGGCCGGCATCCGGTCACCCCGTGGGGCAAGCCCACGAAGGGTGCGAAGACCCGCAACAACAAGCGGACCGACGGGCTCATTGTCCGCCGCCGCAACGCGACGAAGGGCTGATCGCGATGTCGCGCAGCGTCTGGAAGGGGCCGTTCGTCGACGGCTACCTGCTCAACAAGGCGGAGGCCGCCCGTGCGTCCACGCGCAACGAGATCATCAAGATCTGGTCGCGCCGCAGCACGATCCTGCCGCAGTTCGTCGGCCTGACCTTCGGCGTCTACAACGGCAAGAAGTTCCTGCCGGTGCAGGTGACCGAGAACATGGTGGGCCACAAGTTCGGCGAATTCTCGCCGACGCGCACCTTCACCGGCCATGCGGCCGACAAGAAGGCGAAGCGGGGCTGATCAGATGAGCAAGCCGAAGCATCCCCGCACGCTCGCGGAAACCGAGGCGCAGGCCGTGACGTGGAACATCCGCGTTTCCCCGCGCAAGCTTAACCTGGTCGCCGGCATGATCCGCGGCAAGCGCGCGCAGGACGCGGTCGCGCAGCTGACCTTCTCCAAGCGCCGCATCGCGGTGACCGTGAAGAAGACGCTGGAATCCGCGATCGCCAATGCCGAGAACAACCACAGCCTGGATGTCGATCGTCTGGTCGTCTCCAAAGCCGAGGTGGGGCGCGCCATGGTGATGAAGCGCTTCCACGCGCGCGGCCGTGGCCGTGCGTCCACCATCGAGAAGTGGTTCAGCCACCTCAAGATCGTGGTGGCGGAACAGCAGCTGGCCGCGCCGGCCGAGCAGGAGGCCGCGTAAGATGGGCCATAAAGTCAATCCGATCGGGCTTCGCCTGGGCATCAACCGTACCTGGGACAGCCGTTGGTATGCCGGCGGCGATTACGCGAAGCTGCTCCATGAGGACTTCAAGCTGCGCGAGACGCTGGCCAAGCGCCTCAAGGGCGCGGGCGTGTCGCGCATCGTGATCGAGCGTCCGGCGAAGAAGCCGCGCGTGACGATCCATGCCGCCCGCCCCGGTGTCGTGATCGGCAAGAAGGGCGCGGACATCGAGGTGCTGCGCAAAGACCTCATGAAGATGGCTGGCGCCGAAGTCGCGCTGAACATCGTCGAGATCCGCAAGCCCGAGATCGACGCGACGCTGGTGGCCGAGAACATCGCCCAGCAGCTCGAGCGCCGCGTGGCCTTCCGCCGTGCGATGAAGCGCGCGGTGCAGTCCGCCATGCGCCTGGGCGCCGGTGGCATTCGTATCAACTGCTCGGGTCGCCTGGGCGGGGCCGAGATCGCGCGCATGGAGTGGTATCGCGAGGGCCGTGTGCCCCTGCATACGCTCCGCGCCGATATCGACTACGGCGTGGCGACGGCGAAGACCACCTATGGCACCTGCGGTGTGAAGGTGTGGATCTTCAAGGGCGAGATCATGGGGCACGATCCGATGGCGCAGGACAAGCGCGCCGCGGAACAGGCGCCTCAGCGCTGAAGGTGATGGACGATGCTGCAGCCTAAGCGCACCAAGTTCCGTAAGGCCCACAAGGGTCGCATCCATGGCCTGGCGAAGGGCGGCTTCACGCTGTCCTTCGGGGGCTTTGGCCTGAAGGCCCTCGAGCCGGAGCGCGTGACCGCGCGCCAGATCGAGGCCGCCCGTCGCGCCATCACCCGCGCGATGAAGCGCCAGGGCCGCGTGTGGATCCGCATCTTCCCGGATGTGCCGGTCTCCACCAAGCCGGCGGAAGTCCGCATGGGGTCCGGCAAGGGCGCGCCCGAATACTGGGTGTGCCGCGTGAAGCCGGGCCGCGTCATGTTCGAGATCGACGGCGTCCCTGCCGAGACGGCGCGCGAGGCGCTGTCCCTCGGTGCGGCGAAGCTGCCGATCAAGACCAAGTTCGTCACCCGCCTGGGTGCGGAGGCCTGATATGGCTGCGACCAAGATCGGCGACATCCGCGCGAAGTCCGCGGACGAGCTCACCGCCATGCTGCTCGACCTGCGCAAGGAGCAGTTCAATCTGCGCTTCCAGCGCGCGACCGGCCAGCTCGAGGCGCTCTCGCGCATCAAGCAGGTCCGCCGCGACATCGCGCGGGTGAAGACCATCATCGGCGAGCGCAGCCGCGCCGCCGCAACCGCAGCCTGAGAGGAGACCGACGGCCATGCCGAAGCGCGTCCTCACCGGGCGGGTCACCAGCGACAAGACGGACAAGACCATCACGGTCCTGGTCGAGCGTCGTGTGATGCATCCGCTCTACAAGAAGTTCATCCGGCGCTCGAAGAAGTATGCCGCGCATGACGACGCCAACCTGTGCAAGGAAGGCGACGTGGTGCAGATCGAGGAATGCCGCCCGATCAGCAAGACTAAGTCCTGGGTGGTGATCGGGCGCAACGGCGCCACGATCGAGCGTCCTGGCTTCCTCGCGACGGTGGAGGCCTGATCTATGATCCAGGTCGAATCCAACCTTGAGGTTGCCGACAATTCGGGTGCGCGCCGCGTGCAGTGCATCAAGGTGCTTGGCGGCTCGAAGCGCAAGACCGCGGGCGTGGGCGACATCATCGTCGTCTCCGTCAAGGAAGCAATTCCGCGCGGCAAGGTGAAGAAGGGCACGGTCGAGCGCGCGGTGATCGTGCGCACGGCCTACCCGGTGCGCCGGCAGGATGGCACGGTGATCCGCTTCGACCGCAATGCGGCGGTGCTGATCAACAAGCAGAACGAGCCGATCGGCACCCGCATCTTCGGGCCGGTGGTGCGCGAACTTCGCGCCAAGAAGTTCATGAAGATCATCTCCCTCGCGCCGGAGGTGCTGTGATGGCTGCGAAGATCCGCAAGGGCGATCGCGTCCAGGTCCTCACGGGCAAGGACAAGGGCCGGCAGGGCGAGGTGATCCGGGTGAACCCGACCGAAGGCCGTGCCTTCGTGCAGGGCATCAACCTGGCGAAGCACCACCAGAAGCCGCAGGGCATGGGCCAGCCGGGCGGCATCGTCGAGAAGGAGGCGTCGATCGACCTCTCCAACCTGGCGCTGCTGGACCCGAAGTCGGGCAAGCCGACCCGCGTCGGCTTCAAGGTGCTCGAGGACGGCAAGAAGGTCCGGGTGGCGAAGGCCTCCGGCGAAGTGATCGACGCATGAGCGAAGCGATGGAACAGCCTCGGCTGCGCAAGCACTACGAGGAGGTGGTCCGCAAGGCCCTCTCCGAGGAGTTCGGGTACAAGAACCCGATGGAAGTGCCCAAGCTCGAGAAGATCGTGATCAACATGGGCGTGGGCGAAGCCGCCGGCGACCAGAAGAAGCTCGATGCCGCGGTGGCGGAGCTGACGGCGATCGCCGGCCAGAAGCCGGTGAAGACCAAGGCGAAAAAGGCGATCGCGGGCTTCAAGATCCGCGAGGGCATGGCGATCGGCACGAAGGTGACGCTGCGCAAGGCGAGGATGTACGAGTTCCTCGACCGCCTGGTGACCATCGCGCTGCCGCGCCTGCGCGACTTCCGTGGGCTGCCGGGGAACAAGGGCTTCGACGGGCGGGGGAACTTCTCCCTCGGTCTCAAGGAGCAGATCGTGTTCCCCGAGATCAGCTACGACAAGGTCGACGCGATCCGCGGCATGGACATTGTCTTTGTCACGACGGCGAAGACCGACAAGGAAGCGAAGGCGCTGCTCAAGGCGTTCCAGCTTCCCTTCCAGAATTGATGTTGGAAAACCGCCGGGTGAGCCCGGCAGGTTCCGGAGGATTTTGACGGCATGGCCAAGACCTCGTCTGTCGAGAAGAACAAGCGCCGCGAGAAGCTGTCGAAGCTTCATGCGCCGAAGCGTGCTGCCCTGAAGGCCGTGATCATGGATCGCGACCTGCCGGTGGAGGAACGCTTCGAGGCGACGCTGAAGCTCGCACAGTTTCCCCGTAACGGTGCCAAGAACCGCGTGCGCCTGCGCTGCGAGGTGACCGGGCGCCCGCGCGGCAACTACCGCAAGTTCAAGCTCTGCCGGAACCAGCTCCGGGAGTTGGCCTCGAAGGGCCAGATCCCCGGCGTGGTCAAGGCGAGCTGGTAAGGAAGGACCGGTCATGTCGATGTCCGATCCGCTGGGTGACATGCTCACCCGCATCCGCAACGCCCAGTCGGCGCGCCAGTCGCGCTGCAAGGCGCCGGCGTCCAAGCTGCGCGAGAACGTGCTCGAGGCGCTGAAGCGCGAGGGCTACATCCGCGCCTGGCGCACCGAGGAAGTGCGCCCCGGCGTGCGCTTCATCGATATCGAGCTGAAGTATTCGGAAGGCGAGCCTGCCATCAAGGAGATCACCCGCGTCTCCAAGCCCGGCCGTCGCGTCTATTCGAAGATCGCGGAGCTGCCGCGCATCTACAACGGGCTGGGTACCTCGATCCTCTCCACGCCGCGCGGCGTGATGAGCGAGAACGAGGCCCGCGCTGCCAATGTCGGCGGCGAAGTCCTCTGCCGCGTGTTCTGACGGGAGGCGCACAGACATGTCTCGCGTTGGGAAGTATCCTGTGCCGGTTCCCGCGGGCGTCACGCTCGCGCTGGCCGGCCGCACGCTGACCGCCAAGGGCAAGCTCGGCGAGCTGAAGCTCGACCTGACGGACGACGTCGATGTCGAGATCAAGGCCTCGGAGGTCGCGGTCTCCCCGCGGCGCACCGATCGTCGTGCCCGCACCATGTGGGGGACGACGCGCAGCCTGATCAACTCGATGGTCACCGGCGTCTCGACCGGCTTCGTGAAGGCGATGGAGATCAACGGCACCG
Source organism: Roseomonas rosulenta (assembly GCF_016106005.1). Taxonomy (GTDB): domain Bacteria; phylum Pseudomonadota; class Alphaproteobacteria; order Acetobacterales; family Acetobacteraceae; genus Neoroseomonas; species Neoroseomonas rosulenta. The sequence continues at coordinate 8,715 of NZ_JACADR010000086.1, read as the reverse complement.
GCTACCGCGCCGCGGTCCAGGGCAACGACCTGGTCCTCGCGCTGGGCTACAGCCACGAGATCCGCTACCCGATCCCGAAGGGCATCAAGATCACCTGCGAGAAGCCGACCGCCATCAAGGTGGAGGGGTCGGACAAGCGCCAGGTGGGCCAGGTGGCCGCCGAGATCCGCGCGTATCGCGGTCCCGAGCCCTACAAGGGCAAGGGCGTCAAGTACGAGAACGAGCAGATCCTCCGCAAGGAGGGCAAGAAGAAGTAATGGCCAGCAAGCTCGACCTCGAGGCGCGGCGCCGCCGCCGCCTCCGCTTCCAGCTCCGGCAGAAGTCCGGCGGGCGCGTGCGCCTGTCGGTGTTCCGCTCGGGCAAGCACATCTACGCGCAGGTCATCGACGACAAGCAGGGGCGCACCCTCGCCGCCGCTTCGTCGCTCGAGAAGGCGATGCGCGAAGGCATGAAGACCGGCGCCGACAAGGACGCCGCGACGGCGGTCGGCAAGCTGGTGGCCGAGCGCGCGCTCGCGGCCGGGGTGACGGAAGTCGTCTTCGACCGCGGACCCTATCTCTATCACGGGCGCGTCAAGGCGCTCGCGGACGGCGCCCGCGAGGGCGGGCTGTCGTTCTGAGAGGCTGACAGACATGGCATATGCACCGAGGTCCGGCGGCGAGGGCGGTGGCGAGGGCGGGCGCGAGCGCCGCGGCCGTCGTCGCGACAGCAACGAGAACCGCCAGGAACGTCAGGACGGCGACGAGCTGAAGGACAAGCTCGTCACCATCAACCGCGTCGCCAAGGTGGTGAAGGGTGGCCGTCGCTTCTCCTTCGCCGCGCTGGTCGTGGTCGGCGACGAGAAGGGCCGCGTCGGCTGGGGCGCCGGCAAGGCGCGCGAGGTGCCGGAGGCCATCCGCAAGGCGACGGAGCGTGCGAAGCGCACGATGATCCGCGTGCCGATGCGCGAGGGCCGCACCCTGCACCACGACGTGATCGGCGAATTCGGCGCCGGGCGCGTGATCCTGCGCGCGGCGCCAGCGGGCACCGGCATCATCGCCGGCGGTCCGATGCGCGCGGTCTTCGAGACGCTGGGCATGGGCGACGTGGTCGCGAAGTGCACCGGGTCCGCGAACCCGCACAACATGGTGAAGGCCACCTTTGCGGCGCTTGCCCGCTGCACCTCCCCGCGCGCAGTCGCGTCGCGGCGCGGCAAGAAGGTCGCCGACATCCTGGGCCAGAAGAAGGACGCCCCCGAGGCGACGGAGGCCGCAAGTGTCTGATCAGAAGAAGACCGTGAAGGTGACCCAGCTCGGGTCGCCGATCGGCCGCAAGCCTGGCCAGCGTGAGACCCTGATCGGTCTCGGCCTGAACAAGCGCCACCGGACGCGCGAACTCGAGGACACGCCCGCCGTGCGCGGCATGATCCGCAAGGTTGCGCACCTGGTGAAGGTCGAGGACTGAACCATGAAGCTCAACGAGATCCGCGACAACGAGGGCGCACGCCCGAAGTTCAAGCGCATCGGCCGCGGCATCGGCTCGGGCAAGGGCAAGACCGGCGGGCGCGGCGTGAAGGGCCAGAAGGCGCGCACCGGCGTGTCGCTGAACGGCTTCGAGGGCGGCCAGCTGCCGATCTATCGTCGCGTGCCGAAGCGCGGCTTCGTTAACCCGTTCCGCCGCGACTATGCGGTGCTGAACATCGGCACGCTCGACGCCGCGATCGAGGCGGGCCGCCTGCCGGCCGGCGAGGCGGTGGACGAGGCGGCGCTGAAGGCGGCCGGCCTGGTGCGCACCTCGGCGAAGCTGGCCGGCGTGCGCCTGCTGGCGAAGGGCGAGATCAAGCGGGCGGTCACCATCACCGTCTCCGGCGCCTCGGCGGCCGCGATCGCGGCGGTGCAGGCGGCGGGTGGCACGGTCACCCTCACCGAGGCGCCGGCGGAAGCCGCGTCCGAGTGACCCTTGTGCCCGGCCGGCCGCGTGGCTAGGTCAGGAACCGGTGTTCGGCGCGGCGCGCGGGGTGACCCGGGCGCCGCTGCCGCTTAGGGCAGCATCCGCAGCCGAGGGCGCGCGGGTCACGCCCCGGCAGCGTGGTTCACGAGCATGGGTCCCGCCTCCGGCGACCGTGCTCCAGGAGGAAGTGCATGGCGTCGGCGGCCGAACAGGCGATGTCCAGCCTCAATTTCGGGGTTCTGGCGAAGGCGACCGAGCTCAAGAAGCGCATCTGGTTCACCCTGGGCGCGCTGATCGTCTACCGCTTCGGCACCTATGTGCCCGTGCCCGGCGTGGACGCGGCGGTGATGGGCGAGATCCTCGCCCAGCATGGCGGCGGCATCCTCGGCATGTTCGACATGTTCACCGGCGGTGCGCTCGGGCGCATGACGGTCTTCGCGCTCAACATCATGCCCTACATTAGCGCCAGCATCATCGTGCAGCTGATGACAGCGGCGATTCCCGCGTGGGAGGCGCTGAAGAAGGAAGGCGAGTCCGGGCGCAAGAAGCTCAACCAGTACACCCGCTACCTCACCGTGGTGATCGCCGTGGCGCAGGCCTGGGGCATCGCCGTGGGCCTCGAGAGCATGCGCGGGCAGTTCGGCGCGGCGGTCTGGGACCCGGGCTGGTTCTTCCGCTTCTCCTGCGTCATCACGCTGGTCGGCGGCACCATGTTCCTGATGTGGCTGGGCGAGCAGATCACTGCGCGCGGAGTGGGCAACGGCATCAGCCTCATCATCTTCGCGGGTATCGTCGCGAACCTGCCCTCCGCGCTGGTCGGCACGCTGGAACTCGGGCGCACCGGCGCGCTGTCCACGTTCTTCATCATCTTTTTCCTGATGGCGGCGCTCGCCATCATCGCCTTCGTCGTGTTCATCGAACGCGCCCAGCGGCGCATCCCGGTGCAGTATCCCAAGCGCCAGGTCGGCAACCGCATGTTCAGCGGGGAGGCGACGCACCTGCCGCTGAAGTTGAACACGGCGGGCGTAATCCCGCCGATCTTCGCCTCGTCGCTGCTGTTGCTGCCGGCCACCATCGCGGGGTTCTCGACCGACCCCACGCAGGAATCCTGGCTGCAGACCATCACCGCCACGCTGGCGCACGGCAAGCCGATGTACATGGTCCTGTACATGGCGCTGATCGTCTTCTTCGCCTTCTTCTACACGGCGGTGGTGTTCAACCCTGCCGAGACGGCCGACAACCTCAAGAAGTATGGTGGCTTCGTGCCCGGGATCCGCCCGGGGCAGAACACCTCGGACTATCTGGACCGGGTGCTCACGCGCCTGACCGTGGTGGGCGCCATCTACCTCTGCATCGTCTGCATCATCCCCGAGATCCTGATCAGCCAGTACGGCGTGCCCTTCTACTTCGGCGGCACCTCCCTGCTGATCATCGTCTCGGTCACCATGGACACGGTGGCGCAGGTGCAGTCTCATCTCTTCGCACACCAGTATGAGGGCCTGATCAAGAAGGCCAGGCTCGGCGGGCGCGGCATGCCGCGTCCGCGCTAAGGGGGAAGTGACGGGAATGAACCTGATCCTGTTGGGTCCGCCTGGCGCGGGGAAGGGCACGCAGGCCAAGCGGCTCGAGGAGCAGCACGGCATCGCCCAGATCTCCACCGGCGACATGCTGCGCGCCGAGGTGAAGTCGGGCAGTGAGATCGGCCTCAAGGCGAAGGCCATCATGGAACGCGGCGAACTCGTCCCGGACGAGGTCATCACCGCCATGCTGGCCGCGCGCGTCTCGCGCCCCGACTGCGCAAAGGGATTCATTCTGGACGGCTTTCCGCGGACCGCCCCCCAGGCGCAGGCGCTGGACCGCATGCTGGCCGAGAAGGGCCTGAAGCTCGACCACGTGATCGAGCTGAAGGTGGATGACACGGCCCTGGTCGATCGCATCGCGGGGCGCTTCACCTGTGCCAAGTGCGGCACCGGCTACCACGATACCTTCAAGCCGCCGGCCAAGGCGGGCGTGTGCGATTCCTGCGGTGGCACCGAATTCACCCGCCGCGCGGACGACAAGGCGGAGACGGTGGCGGCCAGGCTCGATGCCTATCACCGCCAGACGGCGCCGCTGCTGCCCTACTACGCCGCCCAGGGGAAGCTCTCGGGCGTGGATGGCATGGCCTCGATGGACGAAGTGGCGCGCCAGATCGGCGCAATCCTGTCCGGGAAGGCTTGACTCCGCGGGGGGCGGGGGCTAGATCGCCCGCTCCCGCGGCAGGGGGTCACCCCGGCCGCCGATCATCGTTGCATGGACTTGTTCACTGCGCCGGAGGGGCATCCGCCCCGCACGGCGGTTTTCGGGGTTTGACCCCAGGAGAGGCACTGTGGCGCGCATCGCCGGCGTGAACATCCCGACCAACAAGCGGGTGCTCATCTCGCTTCGCTACATCTTCGGCATCGGGCCGCAGAATGCGAAGGAAATCTGCGGCAAGCTCGGCATCCCCGACGATCGCCGGGTGAACCAGCTCACCGACGACGAGGTCCTGCGGATCCGCGAGTTGATCGACCGCGACTACCGCGTTGAGGGCGACCTGCGCCGCGAGCAGGCGATGAACATCAAGCGCCTGATGGACCTCGGCTGCTACCGCGGGCTGCGCCACCGCAAGGGCCTGCCGGTCCGCGGCCAGCGCACCCACACCAATGCGCGCACGCGCAAGGGCAAGGCGGTCGCGATCGCCGGCAAGAAGAAGGTGACGAAGTAAGATGGCCCGCGAACCCCGCGGCGGCGCCTCGCGCGGCCCCGTCAAGCGCAAGGAACGGAAGAACATCACCTCGGGCGTCGCCCATGTGCTGGCTTCCTTCAACAACACCATCGTGACCATCACGGACGCGCAGGGCAACGCCATCGCCTGGTCGTCCTCCGGCTCCCAGGGCTTCAAGGGCAGCCGCAAGTCCACCCCCTACGCGGCGCAGGTCGCGGCGGAGGATGCCGGTCGCAAGGCGCGCGAGCACGGCATGGAAACGCTCGAGATCATGGTGTCCGGCCCCGGTTCGGGCCGCGAATCGGCGCTGCGCGCCCTTCAGTCGGTCGGCTTCTACGTGACCGCCATCAAGGACGTGACGCCCATCCCGCACAATGGCTGCCGCCCCCGGAAGCGTCGTCGCGTCTGAGGACGCGCTCAAGGCGTGGCGTCTGTCTGACGCTGCGCCCGGCGCGCGCTCCCGCGCGCCGCTTCCACCGTGGCCTGCCGAAAGGAGAGTGTGATCGTGCTCGAGAGGAATTGGCGCTCGCTGATCGAGACGCAGAAGTCCGTCGAAATGGGGGCGGACCCGCTGCGCACGGCGACCGTCGTGCTGGAACCGCTGGAACGCGGCTTCGGCATGACGCTCGGCAATGCGCTGCGCCGCGTGCTGCTGTCCTCGCTCCAGGGTGCCTCCGTCACGGCCATCCGCATCGACGGCGTGCTGCATGAATTCAGCTCCATCCAGGGCGTGCGCGAGGACGTGACGGACATCGTCCTGAACGTGAAGCAGCTCGCCATCCGGATGCAGGGCGAGGGCCCGAAGCGCCTGGCGCTGACCGCGACCGGCCCCGGCGAGGTCACCGCCGGCCAGATCCAGACCACCGGCGATATGGAGATCGCGAACCCCGACCTCGTGCTCTGCACGCTGGACGATGGCGCGAAGCTGTCCATGGAACTCACCGTGGACATCGGCAAGGGCTATGTCCCGGCCAGCGAGAACCGCCCCGAGGACGCGCCGATCGGCCTGATTCCGATCGACGCCATCTATTCCCCGGTGCGCCGCGTGGCCTATCGCGTGGAACCGACCCGCGTCGGCCAGCGCACCGACTTCGACAAGCTGATCCTGACGGTCGAGACCGACGGCACGCTCGCCCCGGAAGATGCGGTGGGCGTCGCCGCCCGCATCCTCCAGGAACAGCTCCAGATCCTGATCAACTTCGACGAGCCGCGCGCGCGGGTCGAGGAAGAGATCCGCGACGACCTGCCGTTCAACCGCAACCTGCTGCGCAAGGTCGACGAGCTTGAGCTCTCGGTCCGCTCGGCGAACTGCCTGAAGAACGACAACATCGTCTACATCGGCGACCTGGTTCAGAAGACCGAGCAGGAGATGCTCCGCACCCCGAATTTCGGGCGCAAGTCGCTGAACGAGATCAAGGAAGTCCTCGCCTCGATGGGCCTCGGCCTCGGCCTCACCGTCACCGGCTGGCCGCCCGAGAACATCGAGGAACTCGCGAAGAAGGTCGAGGAGCCCTTCTGAGGGTCTCCGGGTAAGGAATAAGCACCATGCGTCACGGAATGGCCGGGCGTAAGCTCAGCGTCACCTCGTCCCATCGCCTCGCCATGTTCCGCAACATGGCGACGTCGCTGATCAAGCACGAGCAGATCACCACCACCCTGCCCAAGGCGAAGGAGCTGCGCCCGTATGTCGAGCGCATCATCACGCTGGGCAAGCGCGGCGGCCTGCATGCGCGCCGCCAGGCGCTGGCGCAGATCCGTGACGAGAAGGTGGTGACCAAGCTCTTCACCGAGATCGCCGACCGCTACAAGGCGCGATCGGGCGGCTACACCCGCGTGCTGCGCGCTGGCGTCCGCTACGGCGACGCGGCGACCATGGCGGTGATCGAGCTGGTGGACCGCAACCCGGCCGCCAAGGGCCTGGACAGCGGCCCGAAGCCGGAAGCGGCCGCCGAGGAAGCGCCCGCGACCTGACCCGCGGCACCATCCGCGCCATCGCAAGGGGGAAGGCATCGCACCTTCCCCTTTTGCATTTCAGGCTGGCAGAAGCCCCGCGCGCGCCGGCGCGGGGAACATCGACTGCATCTGGGCCGCGGGAACCGGCCGGCCGAGGAAATACCCCTGCGCCCGCTCGACACCCAGCGCATGCAGCATCTCGAGCTCGGCGGCCGTCTCCACGCCTTCGGCGATGATCCGGCTGTCGGTGTCGTGCGCGAAGGCCACCAGCGCCGCCGCCAGCGCCTGGCGCGCGGGGTCGGAATCGATGTCGCGCGTCAGCGCCATGTCGAGCTTGATGAGGTCCGGCCGCAGCTTCAGGATGTGGTGCAGCCCTGAATACCCTGCCCCCGCATCGTCCACGGCCAGGCGCATGCCGCGTCCGCGCAGCCCCTCCAGCCGTTCGACCAGCCCGTCATAGCTCGAGACCGAGGCATGCTCGGTCACCTCCAGCACGATCCGGCGCGGCGGCAAGCCGGCGAAGGCCTCCTCGAAGCCTTGCGCCATCACCGTTACGGGCGAGGCGTTCACCGCCAGGTAGATGTCGGGCGGCAGGTCGACCAGGGCCTGCAGCGCGAGGCGGATCGCCGCGATCTCGAGCGCGGCGCCGCGCCCAACCTTGGCCGCCTCGGCGAACCATTGATTGGGCGGGCGGTTCGGGCTGCCGGTGAAGCGCGCAAGGCATTCGAAGCCGACCGGGCGGCGCGGCTGGATGCTCCAGATCGGCTGGTAGGCGATGGCCAGCCCGCCGCGCTCGATCACCGCCTGGATGCGCGCCTGCCGTTCCTGCGCCTCGCGGTCCTGGGCCACCTGGTCGTGGATCTCGTGGGCCGCGAGCTCGGCGAAGGCCTTCGTCATCTGCAGGTCGCGCCCGTTCAGCGTCGGGTTCGGGCGGAATCCCAGGCAGCAGAACATGCCATAGACGCTGCCATCCGGCAGGCGGATCGGTACCGACAGATGCGACCCGATCGGCAGCGCCGCGGTGATCGGCTTCGCCAGCGCGATGGGCTCGGCCGCGGTGTCCGGGATCAGTTCTGGCAGCCGCCCGGCCAGGATGTCGTGACAATAGACGGCATCGAGCGGAAATGCCGCGCCCTTGTGCGCCATCTGCTCGAGCCCCGGCGCATCGACCTCGCGCAGCACCATGGTCTCGCCGACGAATTGCGAGGCATAGGCCACCTCGAGCCCGAGATGCGTGCGGATCGCCCGCACCGCGGCGTTCCAGCGTGCTGGTGCCGCCCGCCCGCGCGCCCCGCGCAGGATGATCCGGTTGAGTTCGCTCTCGGCTGTGGGCAAGGGATGTCCTCCGGGTTGCGCCACTGAACCACGCGGCCCGCCACCGAAACGTGAATCATGCCGCCGCCATGGCGGCAGCGACCGCACCGGGCGGGCTCGTCGGGCGGCGCCGCGGACGACGGGGGCTCCGGCGGCTCCTGCACCGCGCCGCCGCCCGCCTATCGCGGGCCCATGGCCTCGCCCAGCGCCGGCACGAAGTCCCGCAACCCGGGCCGCAGCGCCTCCGGCCAGGCGCGCGGGTCAGGCGGCACCGACAGCCGCACCGCGCCATTGCCGGTCATCAGCAGGAACATCCGCTCCTCCTGCATGTCGTAGGCGAGGAAGGCGCCGCCCTCGCGGCACCCCTGCGGCATGCAGGCGAAGCCGAACACGTAGCGATCCTCGGCCAGCGCCACCGGCGGACCCGGGTCGCGCAGCCGCGCCGCCAGGGCGGAACGCTGCCCGCCGCTGTTGAAGCGCAGCGCCGTGGTCAGTTCGTGCCGCTGCGCCAGCGCCAGCAGCGGCTGCCCCACCACCTCGCGGATCTCGTCCTGCGCCGCCGCCGCTGCTGCGGCGCCGCCGCCGAGCAGCGCCAGCGCCAGCGCGCCGCGCCACATCGCCCCGCGCCGCGGCAGGCAGGCTCGGCTCGCGGTCATGGCTAGCTTGTCCCTGCGGGTCACGGGCGCAGCATGTGCCCCAATCCGGCCGCCACTGCCAGCGCGGCCAGCACGCGCCCGGGCGGGCGGGGCCCGCCGGGGACCGGGCCAGCGCCG
>NZ_JACADR010000085.1 GCF_016106005.1 Roseomonas rosulenta | reverse complement strand
CAGCAATTCGATCAGGTCGAACAGTGCGACCAGCCCCGCCAGCGCCGCCAGCATCGCCACCGTCATCGCGGCGAAGCGCCGCGCGACATAGACCATCAGGGTGCGCGCGAAGGTCACGGCGCGGCCGGCACCGGGGGCGGCGCGGGCCGCGGCCAGCCGGGCGCGCCGGCCAGCCACCACGCAGCGACCACGCCGGGCATCACCGCCTGCAGCCAGATCAGCGGCACCCAGGCATTGTCGCGCGCGGCGAGGTTGCCGGCCGTCAGCCCGAAGGCCAGCAGCCCGACCACAAGCGAGATGCCGACCGCGACGCGCAGCCCCCCGCCATGGCGGCGGAATTCACCGGTCAGCGCCACCGCCAGGCCCACCAGCGCGAAGGACAGCGCGGTGAGTGGGCCCGACAGGCGCTGGTGCGCCTCGGCGTAGTAGCGCCGCACCTCCCTGTCGCGCAGGCCTTCCTCGGGGTCGGGGTTCAGCAGCTCGGCGATCGAGCGTTCGCGCGAATCGCGCGAACGCGATTCCTCGCCGCGCGTCGCGCGCGCGAGATCGAGGCTGTTCTCGCTGAAGGAGAGCGTGTTGAGGCGCAGCGGCGGCGTGCCCGGCGCGGCATTTGCGGGTGCCCGTTCCACCTGCTGGCGCACGCCGTTCAGCAGCGTCACACGCGGGCCTGATGCGGCGACGGTGATGCGCCCCTGCTCGGCCAGGATCGTCACGGGCGCGCCCGAGTCGCGCTGGTCGTGCACCAGGATTCCGCGCAGCGTGCCGTCGGGGTCGCGATAGCGCGCATAGACCGTGAGGTCGTTGCCGACCTGGCTGAACACGCCTTCCTGCAGCAGCACGCCGACCAGCTGATTGCGGATCTCGAACTGCCATTGCCGGAAGGCGGTGTGGCTGATCGGCACCAGCCACAGGTTCAGGAGCATGCACGCGCCCGTCGCGAGCAGCGCCAGCAGCACCGCCGGCCGCGCAAGCCGCCACTGCGACAGCCCCGCCGCGCGCATCACCACCAGCTCGCGGTCGCCCGCCAGGCGCACATAGACGAACAGCACCACCACGAAGGTGGTGATCGGCAGGATCACCGCGAAGAAGGAGGGCAGCATCAGCGACGTGAGCTCGATGAACACGAACATCGACAGCCCGCGGTCGAGCACCAGCTCGATGAAGCGTAGCGATTGCGTGAGCCACACGAGCGCCGCCAGCCCCACCGTCACGGCAATGAGGGCGAGGGCCAGCTGTCGGAAAAGGTAGCGGTCGATCCTGGTCATCGGCGCCGGGACCCTAGAGGTTTGTGGCCGGCGCCGAAAGCCTCGCGGTCCTCACGGCAGCGCGCGCGCCCGGCGCAGCCAGGCCAGGGTTCCCGCCAGCCCTGCCAGGTCCTCGACTAGCCGCGCCCCGCGCAGCGTGAGGGCATGGCCCAGCGCCTTGCCCGCATGGTGCAGCAGCCGCGCGCCGGCATCGCCGGACTCGTGGCGGGCAGCGTAAACTTGGCGCGACAGTGCCATGTGGAAGGCCTTGCGCCACCGGATGCGCAGCGAGGGCGCCGAGGACCGGCCGCCGGCATGAGCGACCCGCGCGTCGGGCACGTAGACCACCGACAGGCCGCGGGCGCGCGCCGCATCGCACAGTGCGTCGTCCTCGTAGAACAGGAACAGCGATTCGTCGAAGCGCAACCCGTCGGCGCGACGCAGCAGCATCGCGGCGCCGGAGGCGAATTCGACACAGGCGGGCCCGTCCGGCCAGGGCTCGGCGTCGCGCCGGCGGGGCAGAAGGCGGCGGCGGCGCTGGTCGGCGTCGTAGGAGCGCACACGCGCGCCATCGGCGTCGATGATGGCGGGGGCGAGGATGCCGGCATCGGGCCAGGCATCGGCGGCGGCGACCAGCGCCTCGATCGCACCGGGCGCGAGGCGCGCGTCGGGGTTGAGCAGCAAAACGAATTCCGTCGTGACGCGATCCATGCCCGCATTGCAGCCGGCGCCGAAGCCGCGGTTCTCGGCATTGCGGACGACCAGCGCCTGCGGGGCGGCCGCGGCGATTCGATCCGCCGTGCCATCGCCGCTCGCATTGTCCACAATCACGAGCGGCAAGCCCGGCGGCAGCGATGCGAGGAAGCCCGCGATGGCGCCGGCGCTGCGATGCGTCACGCTCACCACCGTGACGCGCGCGGCGGGGGCGTTGCTCATGCCCGCGCCGTCAGGGCAGCACCTTGCCGGGGTTCATCAGCCCGGCGGGATCGAGCGCAGCCTTGATGCGGCGCATCGCGTCCAGTTCCGCGCCGCCGCGCCAGGCCTCCATCATGTCGGTCTTGAGCCGGCCGATGCCGTGCTCGGCGCTGAAGGAGCCGTCGAGGTCGCGCACCACCGCGTTCACCGTGTCCATGATGTCGTGGCTGCGCGCGAGGAAAGCATCCGGGTCCATGCCGACCGGCTGCTCGAGGTTCATGTGGATGTTGCCGTCGCCCATGTGGCCGAAGGGGACGGGGCGGATGCCGGGGATCAGTCGCTCGCACGCCGCCGAGGCACGCCGGATGAGCTCCGGCACCTTCGAGACCGGCACCGAGACGTCGTTCTTCACCGACGCACCCTCCTTGCGCTGGGCCTCGGGGTGGTCCTCGCGGATGCGCCAGATCGCCTGGCGGCGCGCCTCGCTGCCGCCGATCACGGCGTCGATCACCTCGCCGGCTTCCATCGCAGCGCCCAGCACCTGCTCGGCCAGGCCCTGCAGGTCGGCATCCGCGCGGGTGGAGGCGAGGTCGACCAGGATATAATGGTCAGCACGGTCAGCGAGCGGCAGCGCGACACCGGGGATGTGCTTCACCGCGAGATCGACGCCCGCGCCCGACATGTATTCGAAGGCGCGGATCGCGGTCTCGTCCGCCTCGCGGAAGCGGCGGAAGACCGCCAGCGCGGCGTCCTCGTCGGCCACCGAGCAGAACAGGACCTCATTGGCGCGCGGGCGGGCGAACAGGCGCAGCGTGGCGGCGGTGATGATGCCGAGCGTGCCCTCGGCACCCACGAACAGATGGCGCAGCGCGTAGCCGGTATTGTCCTTGCGCAGCCGGCGCAGCCCGGACCAGACCTGCCCGTCGGGCAGGACCACTTCCAGGCCCAGCATCAGCTCGCGCGCATTGCCGTAGCGCACCGTGGTGTTGCCGCCGGCATTGGTGGAGAGGATGCCGCCGATCATCGCCGTGCCTTCGCCCCCGAAGGAGAGCGGGAACAGGCAGCCGCATTCCGCCGCCGCATCCTGCGCGTTCTTCACCACCACGCCGGCCTCGGCGGTCATGGTCATGTCGACCGGGTCGATGTCGCGGATGCGGTTGAGCCGCGCGAGGGAGAGCACGACGGAGCGGCCGTTACCCTCGGGCGTGGCGCCGCCGACCATGGATGTGTTGCCGCCCTGCGGCACGATGGCGATGCCCGCTTCGGCGCAGATACGCACGCAGTCCGCCACCTGGTGCGTGCTGGCGGGGCGCAGCACCCCGAGCGCGGCGCCGCGATACAGTCCACGCCAGTCGGACAGCGCGGGGGCGATGTCGGCCGGGTCGGTCAGCAGGCCGGCGGGGCCGAGCAGGGTCGCGAGGGCGGCGGGCAGGTCGGACATGGCGCGGATGTGCCGCGCAAGCCGGCCCGCGGTCAATCTCAGCCGCCGCCCATCCGTGCGAACACCTGCCGGTCGCGGTTCTCCTGCATCAGCATGGTCAGGCTCGGGAACCTGCCGAAGCCGAGGCCCTGGGGCGGGCCGCCCTCGGGGTCGGGCTCGATCTTGCCGTAGGGTTCGGAGGACAGCTTCTCCCATTTCCCGGCGGGCTTCTTCGCCTCGATGGTGACGACCGTCGCCTTGAGCAGCATCCGCACGATCGCCTCCTTGGGCGAGGAGGGCTTGGTCAGCGACGGGTTGCCGCCGATCATGGTCCAGCCATTGGCCAGCGCCCAGGCGGTCAGCGCGTCCTTGTCCATCATGGGCGAGATCCTTCGTTTGCCCCGGCCTTCTGCGCGCGGGGCGGCGGGGGCGCAAGCGTTCAGCGCGTCTCGTCAGGCCCGGGCTTCAGGCCGTAGCGTTCCACCAGCGCCCAGACATGGCGCGGGATCATGTTGCGCATCATGCCCGGCTTCTGGCGGCGCAGATGCAGCACCGTCTCGATCGCCTTCATCTCGACGCGCGCGCGGGCGAATTCCAGCCCGCGCGGACCGATGCGTGGCTGCAGCCAGGCGACGATCGGGCGCGCCCAGTTCGGCATCCGCCGCAACGGCAGCCCGCCCGCGGCGCGTTCTGTGTTCGCCATGAAGCCGCGCACGGCGGCGGTGCGGCGGCCGGCGCTGCCCGGGGTTTCCACGAGCACTTCGTCACCGAGCAGCGACAGCAGCGCCTCGCCCTTCGCATTGCGCACGATCAGCCATTGCGCGCCGGTGCCGCCCATGTAGCCCACGGTGATGTCGGAAAGCACGTTGGTGTAGTCCACGCAGGTGCGGCAGGTGAGCGGGAAGAAATCGCCAGGCAGGTCGGACAGCGGCAGCTTCAGGAAGGGGATCTCGCGCTTGCGGCCATCCGCATGGCGGATCTCGACATGGTAGTCGGCGCGGAATTCCAGATACGTCACGGTCGCCGGGGACGGGTCCACCAGGGCCAGGAAGCGATGGAAGTTTTCCGTCGTCGTGTTGTCCGAGCACGGCGTGCCGATGACGAAGACCTCCTCGAAGCCGAGGCGGTCCTGCAGCGCGCGCAGCGCGTAGACCTGGCAGGGGATGCCGATCACCGCGACACGCCTGTGCCCCGCCGCCGCGGCCGGTTCCAGCAGGGCCAGCAGCGGCGCGTAGCCCATGCGCATGCCGCGACAGGCCGCCAGATCCGCCGCATCCGTCACCAGCACCGGCACCGGCTTCCAGCGGTCCTCGGGGTCCGGCGCCATGGTCAGCACGGCGGTCACCGCGCCGGTCTCCAGCAACCGTTCGGCGATGCGCGTGGTGATGCCGGTCCATTGCGCGCCCTCGGCCGGGTTACGCAGCGCCGCACGCACCATGCGGCGGAAAGGGCCGAAATAGGCCTCGTCCGGCCGCGCCGGGTCGCGCGCGCGGCCATGCACCTTGGCTTCCAGCGCCGCATGGTCGGGCTTGATGAACTGGCACGCCACGCCGCAGGCCTTGTGGTCGGCCATGCGCGAGACGCCGCAATCCGTGCACAGCCCGCGCGGCTCGGCCTCGCGCAGCGGCGGCACCGTGAGCGTCACAGGAAGGCCAACCCGACGATCGCGCCGGCGCCCAGCACCCAGAGCGGCGAGAAATCCGTCCGCCAGACGAAGACCGCCGAGGCCGCCGTGACCAGCGCCGGCAGCCAGCCCGTCGCCGTCCCCTGCGCCAGGATCAGGCCCGAGGCGCCGATCAGCCCGACCGCGATCGGCACCAGCCCGCGCTCCACCACCCGCAGCCAGAACCGCCCGGCGAGGCGCGCGCGCAGCCGCGAGAAGCCGAAGGCCATGAAGGATGTCGGCAGCGTCATCGCGAGCGTGGCCGTCAGCATCCCGGGCACGCCGCCGACATGCCAGCCGAACAGCCCGACCACCAGCACGTTCGGCCCCGGCGCTGCCTGGGCCAGCGCGAATCGGCGCGCGAAATCGGCGTCGCTCATCCAGCCATGCACCTCGACCACCAGGCGGTGCATCTCAGGCAGCACGGCGATGCCGCCGCCCACCGAAACCAGCGAGATCGCCCCGAAGCCCAAAACCAGTTGCCAGAAGATTGTGGCGGTCATTTCGCGCGCAGCACCCGCCAGGCGGCGGCGATGCCGAAGGGGGCGAGGCCCAGCACCACATAGGGCAGCGGCACGCGCAGCAGCCCCGCCGCCACCAGGGCACAGAGTCCGACCGCGAGCAGCGTGGGCGGCGGCTTCAGCTTCTGCGTCATCTTGGCCGCGGTGCCGAGCACCATCCCTGCCGCCGCCGCCGCGACACCCGCAAGCACCGCCTTGACCACCGGCACCTCGCCATAGGCGTCGTAGAACATCGCAAGGCCCGCGAGCAGGACCAGCGGCCCGCCGAACATCGCCCCCGGCGCGGCGATGGCGCCGGCGGTGCCATGGAAGCGGTCCCCCACCATGATCGCGGCATTGAGCGCGTTCGGCCCCGGCAGCACCTGCCCCAGGCCAAGCGTCTCGGCGTATTCCTGGTCAGTCAGCCAGCGCTTCTCCTCGACCAGCACGCGGCGCGCCCATGCATTGATGCCCCCGAAGCCGATCAGCCCGATCTTGCCATAGGTGAGGAACAGGTCGGCCAGCGTGGGCACGGGGCGCGGCGGGGCATCGGTCATGCCCGCACACGTGAGACCGGGCGCGGGCGCGGATCAATCCCCCGCATGCACCGGCGGCCATGCGGCACGCGCATCGCCCCGCCGGGCAGCTGCGGTGGTCCCGCAACGCCGCGGCCGCCCCGGTGCCGCACCCGCGGTCGCACGCAACCGCCACGCGGTTCGTCGGATTCGGTATAAGCTGTTCCAGAATTTGCGTTTTCCCGAGCCGGAACCCTGACCGGACGATTCCATCCGGCCGGATATTGCCCTAGGCTCCCGCTCGTGAAGTTCGCTGCACCTCGCAGCGGACGGCGCGGACAGGTAGGCCCCTGGGAACAAGGGCCAGTGTCCCGAGCCCGAGGTCGCCGCACTGGCGGCGGCGTGCGGAATCGGGACACTGGACGCTGCCGTGAACGCCGGGCATGCCGGCCTGGAGAGAAGACCGCCAGAATGACCCATCGCCGCATGCTGATCGGCGCGCTCGCCGCATCCCCTGCCCTGCTGGCCCTGCCCGCCGCCGCGCAGGAGGCGCCCTTCCCGAACCGTCCGGTGCGGATCCTGCTCGCCTTCGCGCCGGGCGGCGGGACCGACCTGATAGCGCGCACGCTGGGATCGGCCATGCAGGGCGTGCTGGGCCAGCCGGTGGTGGTGGAGAACCGGCCCGGCGCGGGCGGCAACATCGCGACCGAGGCCGCAGCCACCGCGCGCCCCGACGGCTACACCGTCCTGATGGGCAACCACGGGCCCATGAGCGTGAACGTCTCGCTGTTCCGCAACATGCGCATCGACCCCGAACGTGCGCTGGAACCGATCGGCCTGGTCGCCGACGCACCGCTCGTGGTCGTGGTGGGCCCGCGGTCCCGCGCGCAGACCATGTCCGAGCTGCTGGCCGAGATCCGTGCCGCCAACGGCAACATCACCTATGGCAGCGCCTCCAACGGGTCGGCCAGCCACCTCGCGGCCGCGCTGATGCTGCAGATGGCGGGGCTCCAGGCCGAACACGTGCCCTTCCGCGGCGCCGCCCCGGCCCTCACCGACGTGGTCGCGGGCCACCTGCATTTCATGGTGACGACGCTGCCCTCGGTAATCGGGCTGATCAATGGCGGCCAGGTCCGCCCCATCGCCGTGACGGGCGAGGCGCGCATGGCCGTGCTGCCCAACGTGCCGCCGGTTGCGGAAACCATCCCCGGCTACAAGGCGACCGCTTGGTACGGGCTGCTGGTGCCGCGCGGCACGCCCGCACCGGTCCGGGAGCGCCTGTTCGCGGCCATGCGCCAGGCGCTGTCCGACCCCGAGGTGATCCGCCGCCTGCGCGACGAGGGCGCGGAGCCATCGACGATGGATGGCGAGGCCTTCGCGCGCCTGATCCGCTGGGAGCGCGAGCGCTGGGCGACCGTGATTCGGCAGGCGAACATCACGGTGGACTGAGCGGCGCTCGCGCAACAGCCGTCTGCAGGTCGTCGGTCTGGCTGACCGCCATTTGCACCGCGCGGCGGGTCGCCGGGTTGTTGAAGGGTGCGCGCAGGTGGTTGAAGCGCGGCACCGGGATGGAGCCGACCGGGTCGATCTGCTCGATCCGCATGTCGCGCGCGCTGCAGCAAGGGCGGCAGGTCGAAGGCGGGCTGCTCCTACCAGTCCGCTTCGCCGGTCTGCAGCGCGGCGGGAAGGTCGGGCTGCCATGGGCGGGAAGCCTCCCTTTTTTGGTGTTGCCCGGGAGTTACATGCGGCGGCCTTGGCGAGGGGACAAGGCGGCCGGCGGCCCCGCCCCTTGACCGCGGCCGGCATGAGCGCCTAGGCCCCGCCGCGCTTCCATGATAAGCGCCGGGCTCCGCGGGGGGCCGGGGCGCGAGTCCGGCCCGGCCGGGCGGAGCGCAGACGGCATTCAGGCACGGGCCAGGCCCGGCAGAACGGAGAGAGTAAACGCGATGAGCGACACCGCCGAGAAGGTGAAGAAGATCGTCGTCGAGCACCTCGGCGTCGAGGAGGCGAAGGTGACCCCGGAGGCCTCCTTCATCGACGACCTGGGCGCCGACAGCCTCGACACGGTCGAGCTGGTCATGGCCTTCGAGGAGGCCTTCGGCGTCGAGATCCCGGACGATGCGGCGGAGAAAATCACCACCGTGAAGGACGCGATCGACTACATCGAGAAGCAGAAGGGCGAGTAACGCCTGGGACTGGTTGGGGGGTAGCGCGCGTGTTCCAGAACGGGTTCCAGCCGCGACGCGTGGTCGTGACCGGCATGGGCATCGCCTGCCCGCTCGGCCTCGGGGTCGAGCATGTGTGGAAACGGATGCTGGCCGGGGATTCCGGCATCGCCAGCATCCAGTCCTTCGACACCTCGGCCCTGCCTGCGCGCATCGCGGGGCAGATTCCCGCCGGAGTGCGGGCGGATGGCGGTCTCGACATCAACGAATGGATCCCGATCAAGGACCAGAAGAAGATGGACCGCTTCATCCAGCTGGCGCTCGTCGCCGCAGGAGAAGCGGTCGAGGATTCCGGCTGGGCCCCGCAGGACGAGGAATCGCGCTGCCGCACCGGCGTGATGATCGGCTCGGGGATCGGCGGGCTCGAGACCATCCACGAGGCCGCACAGCTCGCGGTCTCGGGCAAGTCGAAGCGCATCTCGCCCTTCTTCATCCCCTCGGCGCTGATCAACCTCGCCTCCGGCCAGGTCTCGATCAAGTACGGCTTCAAGGGGCCGAACCATTCCGTGGTGACCGCCTGCGCCACCGGCGTGCATGCGCTGGGCGACGCGGCGCGCCTGATTGCGCTGGGCGATGCCGAGGTGATGGTGGCGGGCGGCGCCGAGGCCGCGGTGTGCGAACTGGGCGTGGCCGGCTTCTGCGCCGCGCGCGCACTGTCCACCGGGTACAACGATACGCCGACCGCGGCCTCGCGCCCCTGGGACGAGGGCCGCGACGGTTTCGTCATGGGCGAAGGCGCGGGCGTGCTGGTGCTCGAAGAACTGGAGCACGCCAAGGCGCGCGGCGCGAAGATCTACGCCGAGGTGATCGGCTACGGCATGTCGGGCGATGCCTACCACATCACCGCCCCAGCCGAGGGCCATGAGGGCGCGTTCCGCGCCATGAAGGCGGCGCTGGCCAGCGCGAAGGTCACGCCGGCCGAGGTGCAGTACGTGAACGCGCACGGCACCTCGACGCCGCTCGGCGACGACCTCGAGCTGGAAGCGGTCGAGCGCCTGTGGGGCGATGCCGCGAAGGGCTTGGCGATGTCCTCCACCAAATCGGCGGTCGGGCACCTGCTCGGCGCGGCCGGCGCGGTCGAGGGAATCTTCTCGATCCTCGCGATCCGCGACAAGGTGGCGCCGCCGACGCTCAACCTCGAGAAGCCATCGCGCGAAAGCGCCATCGACCGCGTGGCGCTGCAGGCGCAGCCGCGCAGGATCGAGGTCGCGCTGTCGAATTCCTTCGGCTTCGGCGGCACCAATGCGAGCATCGTGTTCCGGGCTGCGCCGTAGTTTTCCTGCGCTCCCCAGACGGCGGGCGGGCCGCTTCCGCGGCCCTTGGCTTCGCACCCCGCGCTGGCGTGCACGGCGCGGCTGACGGTCCGGCCCCGGTCGCTCTTCGCGGTCCCGGATTGCGGCAGGGCAGCCATCCGGTCTGGCGTGCCTGTGCGACCGTGAGTGGCCAGCCCTCGCGTCACGCGCCATCGCTGCGGCTGCACTGATGCTCCCGGCGCTGTCGCCCCCATCTCCCGCGGTCCAGGGGGCAGCAGCCCCCTGGCGGGGAGGTCCGGAGGGGCAGCGCCCCTGCGCTGCGCCGTCATGAAGCGCGCTCTCGCCCTCGTCCTCGTGCTGGCCCTGCTTGCCGCCGGCGCCGGCTTCGCCTGGCGCGCCTACACCGCTCCCGGCCCGCTCGCCGAGCCCGTGCAGGTGGTGATCCCGCGCGGCGGCACCGAGCGCATCGCCGGCGCGCTGATCGAACGCAGCGTGATCCGCGATGCCCGCGCCTTCGCCCTGGCTGCCTGGCTGACCCGTGGCGAGGGCCCGCTGCGCGCCGCCGAATTCGCCTTCCCCGCCGGCGTTTCGCTCGACGAGGTGCTGCGCATCCTGCGGGAGGCGCGCCCGGTGCAGCGCCGCCTCACCGTCGCCGAGGGCTTCACCGCCCATCAAATCCGCGCGCTGCTCGACCGCGCCGAGGGCCTGACCGGAGAGATCCCCGCCTTCGCCGAGGGCGACATCCTCCCCGAGACCTACGCCTACGAATGGGGCGAGACGCGCGCCGCCATCCTGCGCCGCGCCGATGCCGCCATGGACCGCGCCCTGGCCGAGGCCTGGGCGGCGCGCGCGCCCGACCTGCCGCTCGCCTCGCCGCGCGAGGCGCTGGTGCTCGCCTCCATCGTCGAGCGCGAGACCGGGCGGCCGGAGGAACGCGCGCGGGTGGCCGGCGTGTTCATCAACCGGCTGCGGCGCGGCATGCCGCTGCAATCCGACCCGACGGTGGCCTATGCCGCGACCGGCGGCGTGCCGATGGACCGGCCGATCAGCCGCGCCGACCTCGACCGCGAGCACCCCTTCAACACCTATCGCAACCGCGGCCTGCCGCCCGGGCCGATCGCGAGCCCCGGGCGCGCCGCTCTGCTCGCGACGACGCGGCCCGAGCCGACGGAGTTCCTGTACTTCGTCGCCGACGGCACGGGCGGGCACGCCTTCGCGCGCACGCTCGAGGAGCACAACCGCAATGTCGCGCGCTGGCGCGAGGTCGAACGCCAGCGCGGCGCGCGCTGACCCAGGGACACGGCCGTTCGCGCATGCGGGCACCGGCCAGCTCCCTTGCCGTCAGCGTCAGTATCCTCGATGGGTGGCCACCTTCGCGGCGTGGGCCGGCGTGGGCCGCCAGACTGCGCCGTCACGCACAGTCTCGAACGGCCTCTCAGCGCGCCGGCGCCTCGCGCGCCGGCAGCAGGCTGTCGGTGCGGCCCATCAGCCGATACGCCACCAGGCCGATCCATTCGCGGAAGGCCCATTCGAACTGGCCGAGCCGTTCGGGGAAAGGCGCGTCGTACCAGGCCTGCCAGGAATTGCCGGTGCGGAAATTCACCGGCCAGGGCACGATCCCGGTCCAGCCCGCGGCGCGGAACACGGCGACCGACCGCGGCATGTGCGCCGCCGAGGTCACGAGCAGCCACACCTCGCCCGGCCGCGGGTGCACCATGCGGTAGGTGAAGACGGCGTTCTCGTGCGTGTTGCGCGAGGCATCCTCGTAGATCACGCGCTCGGGCGGGACGCCCATGGCGGTCCAGAGCTGGCGCGCGACATCGGCCTCGGTGGTCGCGCCATGCACGAAGGACCCCTGGCCGCCGGTGAAGACCAGGCGCGCCTCGGGGTAGCGCCGCGCCAGGATGACGCCCTCGGTCATGCGTTCCGCCGCGCCGTTGAGCGAGGGGATGCCGCGCGCCTCGGTAATGTTCTGCTCGACCGCGCCGCCCAGCACGATGATGCCATCGACATGCGCCGGCGCCTCGGCCGGGCGCGGGAAGCGGTTCTCCAGCGGCAGCATCATCCACTGGTTCACCGGCGTTGCGACCAGCATCAGGAAGAAGCCGAGCGAGGCCAGGATCAGCCAGCGCCCCGCCCGCCGCCCGCGCCAGACCATGAACAGGCCGAGGAATCCGACGATCAGCGCGAAATGCCCGGGCCTGGCCGGGAACCACAGGATCTTCGACAGCGCGAAGAGGATGTCGTTCACGGAACCGCCTGTTCGGCGAGCTGCGCCTCCATCAGGCCGCGCCCATAGGCGAGCAGCTCGTAGTCCGGCGCCAGGATCTCGATCAGCGCCGCCCGGCACGCGGGGCTCAGGCCGAGCACCTCGTCCGGCATATCGGCGGTGGTGTTCAGCCGGGGCATGGGCGGCGGGTCGCCGCGGTCGAAGCGGTGGAACAGCGCGCGGGCGAAATCGTCCAGCCGGTCCGCGGTGCCGACCAGCATGCCGTCAAGGAGCCGCTTCGCCAGGCGCAGCATGCGCGCCATGGGCTGCTGCTGCGGCTTCATGCCGCGCTCGCGCGCCAGGTTGTAGACCTGCGAATGGCGGTCATAGGCGCCATAGGAGGAGAAGGCGAACTCCGAGAAGCTCACCCCCGCGGCGAAGGCCATGGCCGGACCGACCCTGTCGCCCTGCGCCACCCGCTCATGCGCGAAGCGCCAGGCGCTGACCAGCCGGTCGAAGGGGTCGCGCAGCACCGTCACTGACGCGTAGTCGTGAAAGCAGGGCCGGTTCATCTGGTGCGGGAAGAAGTGCCCGGCGATCAGCGTCAGGTCTTCGACCTCCTCGTCCGGCATGGCATCGACCTCGCTGGCCACGCCGACGATCTTCACGCGCCCCCAGCCCTTGGCGAGCACGGTCGTGAGGGAGGTTCCAGCCGTCTTGGGCACGTGGACGAAGGCGATCTTGGTACGGCTGCCGGCAGGGAAATCCATCACGGTCCTCGGTGTGGGGTAGGATGCGACCGCATCGCTCTCGGTCAGAACGGCGCGTGCCGCGCCGCGAGGATGTTCTGCAGCCCGGCCGTCTGGGCGGCGAGCTCGGCCCAGGCCACCGGCGCGATGCCGCCCTCGTTGTCGATCGTCCAGGCCGAGAGGCCGAGGCCCTCGAGCAGCGCGACCACCTCGGGCGCGGCCACGCCCGATCCCTGCATCATCTGCGGCCCGAACTCCATCATGATGCGCACATCGGGCGAACGCGCCAGGAGCTGGCGCATGCCGCGCAGCGCCGGGCCTTCATGGCCCTCCACGTCCATCTTCACGACATCGAGGCGCATGGCCGGGTCGGGAAACATCGTGTCGAGCGGCACCAGGCGGCAATCCACCACATGCTTCGAGGTGCCGGTGGCGTCGCTCTGCTCCGCGGTGCCCGAGAGCGAGCCGCCGCCGGAATAGGAATCGGTGAAGAACAGCC
This sequence comes from Roseomonas rosulenta, assembly GCF_016106005.1. GTDB lineage: Bacteria > Pseudomonadota > Alphaproteobacteria > Acetobacterales > Acetobacteraceae > Neoroseomonas > Neoroseomonas rosulenta. Next base: position 3,150 of record NZ_JACADR010000085.1, on the reverse strand, counting down.
GCGCGACGCCGCTGCGGTCAGAGGCCGCGACGCGGTGCACCTGCCCCCATCCGCCGAAGCCGTTGATGCGCAGCGACAGGTCGACCAGCTGCGCGAGCCGCGGGTTGGGCTCGAAGGCATGCACACGCCCGGTCGGGCCGACCAGCCGCGCGGCCATCAGCGCATAGACGCCGTGATTGGCGCCGAGGTCGAACACCGTCTCGCCCGGCCGCACCAGGCGGGCGAACAGGGCGGTGTAGGGCGGCTCCCAGCGTCCCAGCGTCAGCAGGTGCACGCCGATGTCGAGGCTTTTCGTGTCGACCAGGATGCGCGTACCGTCCTGGAGGAAGGTCACCGCCGTGTTGTCGCCAAGATAGACCGACTGGCTGTCGGCGACGAGGTTCGAGCGCACGGCGAAGTAGCCGATCGCCTCCTCGAGCCGATGCGCGAGCCGCTCGATCCGGTCTTCGATGGCCGCGAGGCGCTCGATCCGATCTTCGATGGCCGCGAGCCGCTCGATCCTGTCTTCGATGGTCGCGAGGCGCTGCGCGATGCTGGGTGGAGCGTTCTGCTCGATATTCATGGTCCGGACGGCTCTCCTATCGCCCCCCTGGGCGAGATTCAACCCTCGGTCGTATAGACCACGCATCTTAGGATGTCGGCGCCGAAGGTCACTCCTCGGCGTAGGGGTTCTTCGTCCCGCGCATCTGAAGCCGGATCGGCACCCCGGGCATGTCGAAGGTCTCGCGGAAGGCGTTCACCAGGTAGCGGCGGTAATCCTCCGGCAACTCCTCGGCGCGCGTGCCGAAGATCGCGATGGTGGGCGGGCGCGCCTTGGGCATGGTGGCGTAGCGCAGCTTCACGCGCCGCCCATCGACGGCCGGCGGCGGATGGCGCGACAGCGCGCCCTCCAGCCAGCGGTTCAACTCGCCGGTGCCGATGCGCCGGTTCCACAGCGCATAGGCGGCGCGCACCGCGGGCATCAGCTTGTCCACCCCGCGCCCGGTCTGCGCCGAGAGCGGCACCACCGCGATGCCGCGCAGCTGCGCGAGCGAGGCGGTGAGCACGTCGTCCAGCGCGCGCCGCACCGCTGCGCGGTCTTCGACCGCATCCCACTTGTTGAAGGCGATTACGATGCCGCGGCCCTCGCGTTCCGCCAGGCGCGCGATGCGCAGGTCCTGCTCGTCCATCCCCAGCAGCGCGTCCACCACCAGGATCACCACCTCGGCTTCCTTGAGCGCGCCAAGGGTGGCAGCGACCGACATCTGCTCGAGCCTCTCCTGGATGCGCGCCTTCTTGCGCATCCCCGCCGTGTCCACGAGGCGCACGCGCCCGCCGGTGGCGTCGCGCCATTCATGGGCGACCGCATCGCGCGTGAGGCCCGGCTCGGGCCCGGTGATCATGCGTTCCTCGCCCATCAGGGCGTTCAGCAGGGTGGACTTGCCGGCATTGGGGCGGCCGACGATGGCGATGCGCAGCGGGCGGTCCGGATCGGGCTCGGCGTCCTCCTCCTCCGCCTCCTCGGGCCCGGCCCCGAGCGCCTCGGCCACCGCCTCGTGCAGCGCGCCCAGGCCCTCATTGTGCTCGGCGCTGACCGCGACGGGGTCGCCGAGGCCCAGCTCGAAGGCCTCCATCGCCGCGGCAATGCCGCCGCGCCCCTCGGCCTTGTTCGCCACCACCAGCACGGGCAGCGCGGCGCGGCGCAGCCAGGCGGCGAAGGCGCGGTCCGCCGGCGTCAGGCCGGCGCGCGCATCGACCACGAACAGCACCAGGTCGGCGGCGCGCAGCGCGGCCTCCGAGCTCGCGCGCATGCGCCCGGCCACGGTATCGGGCGGCGCTTCCTCGAGTCCCGCGGTATCGACCAGCGTCACGTCCCGCCCGCCGATCCGCGCCTCGGCCTGCTTGCGGTCGCGCGTGACACCCGGCGTGTCGTCCACGATGGCGATGCGCCGCTGCGCCAGCCGGTTGAACAGCGTGGACTTGCCGACATTGGGCCGGCCGAGGATGACGATGGTGGGCGTCATGGCGCGGCGCGGTCAGCCCGCGCCGGCGAAGGCGACCAGCGTCGCGTCGTCGGTCGCCGCCAGCAGCAGGTTGCCCGCCACGATCGGCTGCAGCGAGAGCGCGCCGGGCAGCGCGGTCCGCCCCGCCACCACGCCGGTCGTCGGGTCCAGCGCCACGAGCTCCTCGCCGCTGGTGCCCACCAGCAGCCGCCCACCGGCCAGCACGGGCGCGGACAGGCCGATCCGCTCCTGCGGCCGGTTGCCGCGCGCGGGCGGGCGCAGCGAGGTCGCCCAGCGCACCTGGCCGCTGTCGCGCCCCAGTGCCGCCACCTGGCCCACATCATTCGTCAGGAACACCCAGTCGCCGGCGACCCAGGGGGCCTCGGTGCCGCCGGTCTCCTGTTCCCACAGGCGCCGGCCGGAGCGCAGGTCCGCGCAGATGGTCAGCCCGCCGACGCCGATCGCGATCACGCGCCCGCCCGAGATGGCCGGGCTCGCGCGCACGCCGGCGATGTCGGACAGCGCGCCCGTGCCCGCCGCCGCCAGGCTCTCGCTCCAGAGCACGCGCCCGTCGGTCGCGCGCAGGGCGAACAATTCGCCGGAGGGGAAGCCGCAGACCACCGCCTCGCCCTCGACCGCCGGGGCGGGCAGGCCGAAGGGGATGGTGACCGTGGCGGTGGCGCGGTGCGTCCAGATGCGCCGCCCGTCCTCGGCGGACAGGCAGACCAGCTGGCTCGCCACGGTGGGGACGAAGACGCGGCCCTCGGCGATGGTGGGCGCGCCCCGCGCCGGGGCGGGCAGGTCGACCCGCCAGCGGACTGCGCCATCGGCGGCGTTCAGCGCCAGCAGTTCCGACAGGCCGGTGGCGACGAACAGCGTATCCCCCGCGAGGGCAAGGCCCGGGCCGATCGACCCCGCGCTCTCGTTCTCGCGGCTGACGTCGCGCCGCCAGCGCCGGCTGCCCGAGGCGAGGTCGAAGGCCGAGACGTCGCTCGACGAATCCCCGGCGAAGACCAGGCCCGCGCCCGCCACCGGGCCGGCCGCGAGCCGGCGCCGATAGGCGGTGCCGCTGCCGAAGCCACTGCTCCAGGCACGCGCCAGGGTGCCGCCCAGCGCCGGATGCCCGCCGCCATGCGCGGCATCCCCGCCCTGCTGCGGCCAGTCGGCG
>NZ_JACADR010000084.1 GCF_016106005.1 Roseomonas rosulenta | reverse complement strand
CCGCCCCTGGCGGCGCAGGCGCCGGTGCCCGCGCACATGCGCGCGGCGCTGGCCGCCTGCGGCGCGCCGCAGGATGCGCCGGTCAGGCCGGCGCCGCCGCCGCCATGAAGCGCCACTGCCGTGTCTGCACCGCAAGGTCGACCAGCGCCCGCACCTTGGCCGAGAGCAGCCGCGCCGAGGGATAGACGAACTGGATCGGCAGCGGTTCCGGCTCGAAATCCTGCAACACCAGCGCCAGCCTGCCCGCGCGCAGCGCCTCCTCCGCCTGGTAGGCGAGGGCCATCGTCACGCCGCCGCCCTGCACCGCGTGCCACAGCGCGGCGTCGACGCTGTTGGTCGCGTAGCGCGGCGCGATGCCGCGCACCTCCTCCACGCCGCCGCGATGGAAGCGCCAGGCCCTCGCGGCGCCGAGCGCGGTGCAGTGGATCAGCCTGTGCCGGTCGAGATCCTCCGGCGCCAGCGGCAGGCCCGCCTGCGCCAGATAGCCCGGCGCCGCCACCCAGACGCGCCGCGTTACCCCGACGCGGCGCGATACCAGCGCGCTGTCGTCCAGCCGGCCGATGCGCAGCGCCACGTCCACGCCTTCCTCGAGCAGGTCGATGTTGCGGTCGGACAGCGTCAGCTCCGCCGTCACCGCCGGATGGCGGGACAGGAAGTCGCAGACCAGCGGCCCGGCATGCAGCCGCCCGAAGACCACCGGGGCCGCCACCACCAGGTGGCCGGTCGGCGCGGCGTGCTCGGCGGCGGCGGAATCCTCCGCCTCCCGCAAGTCGTCCAGCACGCGCCGCGCGCGCGGCAGGAAGCGCGACCCGGCATCGGTCAGGCTCACCCGCCGCGTCGTGCGCTGCAGCAGCAGCAGCCCCAGCCGGTCCTCCAGCCCGGCGACCAGGCGCGTCACGGCCGAGGGCGACAGCCCCATCCGCCGTGCCGCCGCGGCGAAGCCCTGCGCCTCGGCGACCGCGACGAAGGCGGCGAGCGCGTCGAAGCGGTCGGTCATTATTGCCAGTTCCGGAGCAGTGCCGTGCGATCTCAGCAGATTATCGCGGCCGGCGCCATGAACCAGTCTCTGCGGGCAGGACGGACCCTCCGCCCTCGACCCAGGAGACTCCCATGTCGCGACTCCCCACCCCGGCCACCATCGCCGACGCCCCGGCCGTGACGCACCCGCAGCTCGAGGCGGTGCACAGGCAGCTCGGCTCCGTGCCCAACCTGTTCCGCCTGCTCGCCACCAGCCCGGCGGCGCTGGGCGGCTATCTCGGCCTGTCGGGCGCGCTCGCGAAGGGCGAGCTCGATGCCCGCACGCGCGAACGCATCGCGCTCGCCGTCGCGGAGATCAACGGCTGCGGCTATTGCCTCGCGGCGCATTCCTTCATCGGCGCCAACCTGGTGAAGCTCGGCACCGCCGAGATCGCCGCCGCGCGCGCTGGCCGCTCGGCCGATGCCAAGGCGGATGCCGCGCTGCGCTTCGCCGTCGCGGTGACGCAGGCGCGCGGCCATGTCGGCGCGGCCGACCTCGCCGCCGTGCGCGAGGCCGGCTGGAGCGATGCCGAGATCCTCGAGATCGTCGCCCATGTCGCGCTGAACACGCTGACCAACTACGTCAACGAGGTCGCCGGCACCGAGGTGGATTTTCCCGCCCCGGTCGCTCGTGCCGCCTGACACCATGGCGGGGAGGGGCACGCACCCTCCCCGCGCCGGAGACGCCACCATGACCACGCCGAGCGACGTCGTCTTCTCCCCCGCCGTGAAGGCCATCCAGACCGCGCGCGGATCGCGCGAGGGCTATGCGCGGATGGAACGGCGCGGCGGCTGGCGGGCCGAGGCCACGCCCGACCTCGCCGCCTTCATCGCGCAGCAGCGCAGCCTGTTCCTCGCGACCGCCAGCGTCGCGGGCCAGCCCTACATCCAGCATCGCGGCGGGCCGCCGGGCTTCCTGCGCGTGCTCGACCCCGAGACGCTGGCCTTCGCCGACCTCGCGGGCAACCGGCAGTACATCACGCTGGGCAACCTGTCGGAGAACCCGCGCGCGCAGATCTTCCTGATCGACTACGCGAACCGACGCCGCGTGAAGATCTGGGGCGAGGCGCGGGTGGTGGCGGACGACCCGGCCCTGCTGGCGATGCTCGCACCTGCGGACGCGCGCGCCGAACAGGCGATCGTGTTCCGCATCACGGCCTGGGACGCGAACTGCCCCCAGCACATCCCGCAGCGCTTCGAGGCGGAGGACGTCGCGGCGGCGCTGGCGCAGCGGGATGCGCGGATCGCGGAGCTCGAGGCCGAGGTCGCGAGGCTGCGCGGACCGGCGGCCTGAACGCGCCCCGGGCCGTTCCTTCTCCCGGTGGTTGGTGCCGGGGGGAAGCTGAGGCTAGCCTCGCGGGAAGGGACCGTCCCTGCCGGAGGAAAGCACCATGATCACCCGCCGCCTGCTCGGCGCCACCGCCCTGCTGCCCTTCGCCACGCCCGCCCTCGCGCAATGGCAGCCCACCCGGCCGATCCGCGTGCTGGTCGGCTTCGCGCCCGGCGGGGGCACCGACATCACCACGCGCACCATCGGGGCGAAGCTGCAGACGCTGCTCGGCCAGCCCATCGTGGTCGAGAACCGGCCCGGCGCCGGCGGCAACCTGGCCTCGGAAGCGACGGTGAACGCGCCGGCGGACGGCAGCGCGCTGATGATGGGCACCATCGCCTCGCTGGTGATGAACCCGCTGATGGTGCGCCTGCCCTTCGACGTGCTCACCGACCTCACCGCCATCGGCCGCTCGGTCGAGGTGACGAACTTCCTGGTGGTGGCCCCGGAGAAGCCCTGGCGCACGTTGCCCGAGCTGATCGCGGCGGCGAAGGCGCGGCCGGGCACGCTCTCCTACGGATCCTCGGGCGTGGGCGGGGCGGGGCATCTGGGCGGCGCGCTGCTCGATTCCATGGCGGGGATCGAGACCATTCACGTGCCCTATCGCGGCGGCGGGCAGCTCATCACCGATATCCTCTCAGGCAAGGTGGATTACTCGATCGCCACCGCGGCGACCGTGCTGCCGCATATCGAGGCCGGGCGGCTGCGCGCCTTGGCCGTGCCATCCCCACGCCGCAGCGCGCTGCTGCCCGAGGTGCCGACGGTGGCGGAAGCGGCCGGCCTGCCCGGCTACGAGGTGGCGAACTGGTACGCCATGATGGGCCCGCGCGGCCTGCCGCGGCCGATCGTCGATCGCGTGAACGCCGCGCTGAACGAGGCGATGCGCGACCCGGACGTGGCGTCGAACCTGGCCAAGCACGGGCTCGAGCCGGCGCCCAGCACGCCGGAGGAACTGACCGGCTTCATCCGCGCCGAGACGGCGAAGTGGCGCCCGATCATCGAGCGCGCGGGGGCCAACGCGAATTGATGTAGCGAGGGCGCGGGCCGAAATCTTCATTCATTTCCATGCATCGAGGCGCATTATCTTGACCATATCGCACTCTCCGACGTAATCATCTTGCGCATGCGAGTGGCGCGCGAAGGGCGGCTCCTCGTCCTTGGGCGCGGTCTCGCGCATCGGGAGCGAGCCATGCGTCAACGCAGCTTCGACAGGATCCTTCTCGCCGGCGGCGTCGTGCTTGCCTGCCTTGCACCGTGGGCGGCCGTCGCCCAATCGATGTCCCATCGCACGCTCGGCACGGTGAACTTCCCGGTGGAATGCAGCGCAGCGGCGCAGGCCGAGTTCAACCACGCCATGCTGCTGCAGCACTCGTTCTGGTACCAGATGGCCGGCCAGTCCTTCCAGCAGGTGCGCCGCGAGGATCCCAATTGCAGCATGGCCTATTGGGGCGAGGCGCTCACTCTGCTGTCCAACCCCTACGCGCCCCCCTTCGCGCAGAATCTTCGCCAGGGCCGCGCGCTGCTCGCCGAGGCGCAGCGCATCGGTGCACGCAACCCGCGCGAGGCCGCCTACATCGAAGCGCTCGCGCTGGTCTTCGCGAGCGATGACGCGGCGGGGCACCGCGCGCGCCTCACCGCCTATCGCGACGCAATGGGCAGGCTGCACGAACGCTACCCTGACGACGCGGAGGCGATGATCCAATACGCGCTGCTGCTCGGCGTGGCGTCCAACCCTACGGACCGGACCTATGCCGACCAGCTGCGCGGCGCGGCGATGCTGGAGCGCGAACTGGTGCGCCAGCCGGACCATCCCGGCATCGTCCACTACCTGATCCACCTGTATGACTACCCGGCGCTCGCGGCGCGGGGCGTGCGCTTCGCGGAACGCTACGGTCAGCTTGCGGCGGACGCGCCGCACGCGCTGCACATGCCGTCGCATATCTACACGCGGATCGGCCGCTGGGAGGATTCGGTCGAGAGCAACTCCCGCGCGGCGGATCTTGCGCAGCGCTCGGGCGAGGCGGACGACACGCTGCATGCGCTCGACTACATGACCTACGCTTACCTCCAGACCGGGCGCGACCGGCTGGCGGAGGAAACGATGCGCCGAGCGCTGGCGATGGCCACGATCGGGCCGACCCGCATCGGGTACGGCTTCGCCATGGCGGCGATCCCGGCACGCTATGCGCTTGAACGCGGTGCATGGGCTGACGCGGCGGCATTGACGCCGCGGCCGGCACCGGCGCCCAACTTCGCCTATACCGAGGCGCTGACCCATTTCGCCCGCGCTATCGGCTTTGCCCGCAGCGGTCGCCCCGCCGAGGCCAGCGCCGACATCGAGGCCCTCGGCCGCATTGCCGAAGCCCTGCGCGGCCGCGACGCCTACTGGGCTGAACAGGTGACTGTCCAGCGCGAGGCGGCCGCCGGCCTTCAGGCCTTCGCCGCCGGGCGGCAGGAGGACGGGTTGGCGACGCTGCGCGCCGCGGCCGAGCGCGAAGGCCGCATGGACAAGCATGTCATCACGCCCGGGCCGCTCGCGCCGGCGCGCGAACTCTATGCGGAAGCACTGCTGGAAACCGGCCAGGCTGCCGCTGCGCTGACTGAGTTCGAGGCCGTGCAGCGCACCGAGCCGCGCCGCTTCCGCGCTATCGCCGGTGCGGCGCGGGCGGCCGATGCTGCAGGTAACCGTGACGAGGCGCGCCGCCTTTACGCGACGCTGCTGGACGTGGCGGGCAGTGCCGACGCCACGCGCCCGGACATCGCCGCCGCGCGGGCCTATCTCGCGCGTTGACGCAGCGGCAATGACGGCGCGGGCACACCGCGCCGTCATCGCGATCAGCGTCCCTTGAACACCGGCTTCCGCTTCTCGTTGAACGAGGCGATGCCCTCGCGCCGGTCCTCGGTGCCGACCAGCTGGTTGTAGCATTCGATCTCGAAGCGCAGCGCCGTGCGGATGTCCATCTGCAGGCCGTAATGCATCGACCGCTTGGCCTGGCGCACTGACAGCGGCGCATTGCGCGCGATGGTGCGCGCGGTCTCCATCGCGGCCTCGTGGAGTTCCTCGCGCGTCTCGAAGACCTGGTTCAGGATGCCCCAGTCCAGCGCCTGCGCCGCGGTGAAGGGGCGCCCGGTCAGGATGATCTCCTTGGCTCGGCGTTCGCCCACGATGCGCGGCAGCGTCTGCGTGCCGCCCGCGCCCGGCATGATGCCGATGGTGACCTCGGTCAGCGCGAAGCGCGCGGCCGCCACGCCATAGGCGAAGTCCGACGCCAGCACCATCTCGAGCCCACCCGCATAGGCGTGGCCCGTCACGGCCGCGACGATCGGGATCGGGCAATCCAGCATGGTCCAGTAGGCGCGCTCGAAGATCTCGTGCTGGTGGCGCCACTGCGCATCGGTCATGCCGTTGCGTTCCTTGAGGTCGCCGCCGCCGCAGAAGGCCTTCTCGCCGGCTGCGGTGAAGACCACGCAGCGCACCTCGCCCGGCTCGGCGATCAGGTGCGACCACAGCGCGTGCAGGTCGCGCCCCATCTGCGTGTTGAGCGCGTTCGACACATGCGGGCGGTTCAGCCGGACCACCAGCACATGCGGCTCGGGTGCCTCCAGCGCCAGCGTCTCGTAGGTCGGCAGGTCCATCGTCGGTCTCCACGGAATCGGATGCGGCGCAGACTGCGCCGGGATCGCCGCGCTGTCAGGATGGCGCGGACTGCGACCTGCCCGGCGCCCCCGCCGCTTGACTCGGCGAGCCCGCCTGCGAGCATCGGCGCTAACCGCCGAGGAAGGTCGTTCATGGCCGACGCACCCGTCACGCGCCGCGCGCTGCTCGCCGCCGCAGCGCTGCTGCCCGCGCCCGCGCTTGCGCAGGGGGCCTTCCCCGACCGCCCGATCCGCCTGTTTATCCCCTGGCCGCCGGGCGCTTCCGCCGATGTCTTCCTGCGCGCCATCGCCGATGCGGCCGGGCGCAGGCTGGGCCAGCCGGTGGTGCCGGAGAACCGCCCCGGGGCCTCGGGCACGCTGGGTGCTGCGGCGCTCAAGGATGCGCGGCCGGACGGCTACACCCTGGCGCAGCTGTTCAGCGGCGTGCACCGCTTCGTGCTGGCGAACGAGCGCGCGCCCTTCAACTCGCTGACCGACTTCACCTGGATCGTGCAGCTGAGCGGCTCCGCGCATGGCATCGTCGTGCATGCCGACAGCCCCTGGCGCAGCCTCGCGGACGTGCTGGCCGCCGCGCGCGCGGCGCCCGGGCGGCTCACCTACGGGACGCTGGGGCCGACCTCGGTGCAGCACATGACGATGCTCGACATCATGCAGCGCGCCGGCGTCGAGCTCACCCACGTGCCCTATCGCGGCGGCGGGGAGCTGACCACGGCGCTGCTGAGCAGGCAGGTGGACCTGGTGGCGGATGCCTCCGGCTGGGCGCCACTGGTGGCCGATGGCCGCTTCCGCCTGCTGGTGGTCTGGGGCGCGGCGCGCATGCCACGCTTCCCCGAAGTGCCGACGCTGCGCGAGGCCGGCATCGACCTGGTGGTGGACAGCCCCTATGGCATCGGCGGCCCGCGCGGGATGGATCCGGCGGTGGTCAAGCGCCTGCACGACGCCTTCCGCGACGCGCTGGACGAGGATGCGGTGCGGCAGGTGATGGATCGCTTCAACCTGCCGCGCCTCTATCTCGACAGCGCGGCCTTCGAGGCGGCGCAGCCGGCCTCCTATGAATTCGAGCGTGCCGGCCTGCGCCGCGCCGGCCTTCTGCCCGCAGGGCGCTGAACCAGACCAGAGGGAACGACCCAATGCTGCACGAATTGCGCATCTACCGCTGCCTGCCCGGCCGCATGCCGGCGCTGCTCAACCGCTTCCAGAACGTCACCCTGCCGATCTGGCAGCGCCACGGCATCCGCCAGGCCGGCTTTTGGACCACGGTGATCGGCGAATCGAACCTCGACCTGCACTACCTGCTGGCATGGGAGTCGCTAGCCGAGCGCGAGACCAAGTGGAACGCCTTCCAGGCCGATCCCGAATGGATCGCCAGGCGCGCCGAGAGCGAGAAGGACGGCCCGATCCTGGCCAATGTCAGCAGCGCGATCCTGCAGCCGACCGCCTTTTCCTCGGTGAAATAGCGACGTTCAGCGGGGCGCCGGCCGCGCGTTCTGCGCCACCATCTGCTCGTCCATGCGCGGCACGTAGACGATGCCGCGCCGCGCCGCGACCACCACGACCTGGTTGTAGAGCGGGATGAAGGGCAGCGCCTCGCCGGCCTCGCGCGCGACGCGGCGCAGCTCGGCCTCGCGCCCGTCGCCGCTGAGCCCGTTCACGGCATGGATCATCGCATCCAGCCGCGCATCGCTGAACCCGCCACGGTTCCCCTGCCCGAAGGCGCGCTCCGGCACGCGCGTATGCACCGCCGTGGACAGGATGTAGGACGCATCGCGCGACGACGACAGCGACAGCCCATAGAGCATCAGCGGCAGGTCGTTGCGATGCGCCTGGGTGCGTGGGGAGAAGACGTTCCAGGGCTGCGTCTCCACCCGCGCCTGGAACCCCGCCCGCGTGAGCATCTGCCCCAGTGCCTGGCAGACCCGCGCATCGTTGACGTAGCGGTTGTTGGAACAGCCGATGGTGGTGCCGAAGCCGTCCGGATAGCCCGCTTCCGCCAGCAGCACGCGGGCGCGGGCGGGGTCGGCGGCGGGTAGGGGCAGCGTCGCGTCGAAGCCGCCGAACTGTTCGGGCACCATCTGCACGGTCGGCACCGCCTGGCCGTCCAGCGCGCGCGCCGCCAGCGCCTGGCGGTCGATCGCGAGTGAGAGTGCCTGCCGCACCCGGATGTCGCGCAGCGGGTTGTGCGGCAGCGGCGCGCCCGCGGCATCCGTCAGCAGCGGGAACTGGTCGAGGCGCAGGTTTGGCAGCAGGTACATGATGCGGTCGGAATTGCGCCGGAAGACGGCCACGCGCGGATCGCGCTGCAGGCGTTCCACATCGGTCGGCGGCACGCTCTCCACCAGGTCGGCATCGCCGCTCAGCAGGGCGGCGAGGCGCGCGGAATCATTGCCGATGACGCGGATGTTCACGCGCTGCCAGGCCGGCGCCTCGCCCCAATAGGCGTCGTTGCGCAGCATGGTCATGCCTTCGGTGCCGCGCGCCTGCTCGACACGGAAGGGCCCGGTGCCGATCGCCGCGCGCCCGGCGTTGAAATCGGCTGTGGTGGCGGCTTCCGCCACGCGCTTCGACACCACGAAGATGTTGGTGAGCTGCCCCGGCAGCACCGGGTTGGGCTGGTCGGTGTGCAGGCGAACGGTGTGCGCATCTACCGCCTCGACGCGCGAGATGGTCCGCAGGTTCGAGGTGTAGGGCCCGGGATTGTTCGGCAGCGCGGGCACGCGCGCGATCGAGAAGGCCACGTCGTCGGCCGTGAAGGCACCGCCGTCGTGGAAGATGACGCCGCGGCGCAGGTGCAGCGTCCATTCCTGCGGGCCCGTCGCCTCCCAGCGCTCGACGATGCCGGGGACGAAGCGGCTCTCGGCGTCGCGGTTGATCAGGCTGTCGTAGATCTGGCGCGCAGCGGCCATGTTCGGCCCGGCAAACAGGAAATGCGGGTCGAGGCCGAAGGGCGCCTCCACCGCCATGGTCAGCGACTGCGTGCGCGCCGGCGCGGCGAGCAGAAGCAGGCCCAGCAGTGCGAGGCGGATGCGTGTCATGTCAGGCTTCTCCCGCCGCGAGCCTTCGGCGCGCGGTGGGCCCTGTCAACCCGGCGTGGCGCGCGGCACGCCGAGCGTGCCGACCATCCAGGCCAGGCGGTGCTTCTGCGCCGCGCGGGCATGGGCGCGCGCGGCGGCTTCCGCCGCATCGCCGTCGCGCTTGCCGATCGCCTTCAGGATTGCGCGATGCTCGGCATGCGCGGCCTCGGCGCGGCCGCCGCGCGTCAGCAGCGTGGGCAGCAGCGACATGGTCGCCGCCAATTGCTCAAGGCTGCGCAGCAGGTAGCGGTTGTGCGCGGCCAGATACAGCAGCCCATGCAGCCGCTGGTTCACCTCGGCCAGCGCCGCGGCATCGCCGAAGGCCGCCGGTTCGGCGCCGACGATCTCGGCCATGGCGGCGATCTCGGTCTCACTGGCGTGCTGGGCGGCGAGGCGCGCCGCCGCACCCTCCAGCACCTCCCGCATGACATAGAGTTCCACCACCTGCTGGTGGTCGGGACGCGTGACGCTCAGGCCGCGCCGCGGCTCGTGCGTCAGCAGCCCCTCGGCCTCGAGCCGCGCGATCGCCTGGCGCACCGGGGTGCGCGAGACGCCGAAGCGCGCCGCGAGATCGACCTCCGTCAGGCGTTCGCCAGGTGCGAGCGACCCGTCGCGGATGGCCGCGCGGATGCGCGCATAGGCGGCCTCGCCGAGGTCGCGCATGGGGGTGGAACCGTCCATGCGACGAGGCTACCACGCCCTGGACATGCCTGGATACATCTGTATACATCTGCGTGAACCACGGGAGCCGTGCCGCCATGGCGGACCTGACCCAGACCTTCGACGTGCTGGTCGCCGGTGGCGGCAATGCCGCGCTCTGCGCCGCGATCACTGCGCGCCAGGCCGGCGCGTCGGTGGTGCTGGCCGAACACGCGCCGCGGTCCATGCGCGGCGGCAATTCGCGCCACACCCGCAACCTGCGCGCGCTGCACCCGGGGCCGACCGGGGTGCTGACCGACAGCTACCTGGAAGAGGAATACTGGGACGACCTGTACCGCGTGACCGGCGGCAAGACGGATGAGGCGCTGGCGCGCATGTGCATCCGTGCCTCCCAGCACGCGCCGGGCTTCCTCGAATCCTGCGGCGTGGTGTTCCAACCCTCGCTGTCGGGCACGCTCTCGCTCAGCCGCACCAACGCCTTCTTCCTGGGCGGCGGCAAGGCACTGGTGAATGCGCTCTACCGCACGGCGGAGCGCCTCGGCGTCGTCATCCTGTATGACACCGAGGTGCAGCATATCGAGGTGGCCGACGGCTTCGCGACCGAGGCGATCGTCTCCCACCGCGGCTTCCCCGCGCGCATCCGCTTCAAGGCTCTCGTCGCTTCCGCCGGCGGTTTCCAGGCGAACCGCGAATGGCTGCGCAAGTACTGGGGCGATGCCGCCGACAACTTCCAGATCCGCGGCACGCCCTATGCGCAGGGCCGGATTCTCAAGGACCTGCTGGCCTCGGGCGTGCAGGAGGTCGGCGACCCGACGCAGTTCCACGCGGTGGCGAACGACGCCCGCGCGCCGATGGAGGATGGCGGCCTCGCCATGCGGCTCGACTGCGTGCCCTTCTCCATCGTGGTGAACCGCGACGTGGAACGCTTCTACGACGAGGGCCAGGATGTCTGGCCGAAGCGCTACGCCATCTGGGGGCGGCTCATCGCGCAGCAGCCCGGCCAGGTCGCCTTCGCCATCAACGACAGCAAGGCGCAGCTCGACTACCTGCCGCCGGTCTTCGCGCCGTATCGCGCGGACAGCATCGCGGAACTGGCGGGCATGATCGGGTTGGACGCCGGCAAACTGGAAAAGGTCGTGGCCGACTACAACGCCGCCGTGCAGCCCGGCACCTTCCGCGCGCAGTCGCTCGACGATTGCCGCACCGAAGGCCTCGATCCGCCGAAATCCCACTGGGCCAGGCGCATCGACACGCCGCCCTACTACTGCCACCCGCTCAAGCCCGGCATCACCTTCACCTTCCTCTCGGTGAAGGTGAACGAGCGGGCGCGGGTGATGATGGCCGACGGCAAGCCCAGCGCGAACATGTTCGCGTCCGGGGAGATCATGTCCGGCAACATCCTCGGCCAGGGATATCTCGCCGGCTTCGGCATGACGATCGGCACCGTCTTCGGCCGCATCGCGGGGGAGGAGGCAGCGCGTGCAGCCCGGAACTGAATCCGAGACCGTCGCCGAAGCCCGGCGGCAGATGGAGATCTGCAACGCCTGCCGCTATTGCGAAGGCTATTGCGCGGTCTTCCCCGCCATGGCGATGCGACGGTCCTTCGCGGAGGCCGACCTCACGCACCTCGCCAACCTCTGCCACGGCTGCAAGGGCTGCTACCACGCCTGCCAGTACGCGCCCCCGCACGCCTTCGGCATCAACATCCCGGCCACCTTCGCCGATCTGCGCCACGAATCCTACGCGCAGCATGCCTGGCCGGCGCCGATGGGCCGCGCCTTCGAGCGCAACGGCACGATCGTCTCGCTGGTCGCGGCCTTCGGCATCGCCATCACGCTGATCCTGGTGGCCGCCATCAAGGATCCGGCGGTGCTGTATGCGTCTCACACCGGCGTCGGCGCCTTCTTCCGCATCATCCCCTATTGGCTGATGGTGTCGCTCGCCACGCTCACCTTCGGCTTCGGCGTCTTCGCCATGGCGATGGGCGCGCGCAGCTACTGGCGCGCCACGGGCGGGATGGGCGGCGCCTTCGCCCCCGCGCCGGCGGCGGAAGCGGCCGTGGACATCCTGACCCTGCGCAACCTCGGCGGCGGCGGGCATGGCTGCAACGACCTGGACGAGGGCTTCTCCCAGCGCCGGCGGCATTTCCACCAGGCGCTGCTGTATGGCTTCCTGCTGTGCTTCGCCGCCACCACCACGGGCGCAATCTATCACCACTTCCTCGGGTGGAAGTCGCCACACGCCTTCTTCTCCCTGCCGGTGCAGTTCGGCACCTGGGGCGGCGTGCTGATGATGCTGGGCGCGGCGGGGCTGATGCACACCAAGGTCATCACCGATCCCGGCCCGGTCTCGCGCAAGGTAGCGGGCGGCGAATTCGCCATGCTGGCGCTGCTGTTCCTGATCGCCGCCACGGGCCTTCTGCTGCTGGTGGTGCGCCACACCGGGGCGATGGGCGTGATGCTCGCCATCCACCTCGGCCTGGTCTTCGCCTTCTTCGTGGCGATGCCCTATTCCAAGATGGTGCACGGCATCTATCGCGGCATCGCGCTGCTGCGGAACGCCAAGGAGAAGCGCAGCCGCCCGGCCGCCGCCGCGGCCGCCTGAACCGTTTCAGCGCCGGGCCGGCCCGGCGCGCACATTCTCCCGCTGCCACCCGACAGGAAGGCAGACAGAGATGCGCAAGACCTTCGCCGCCGCCGCCGCCGCCCTCGCCACGCTGATCCTGGCCCCGCTGCCGCTGGCCGCGCAGGGCGTGAAGGGCGGCCAGGGCCAGGCCCCGGCGCTGACCGCCGACGGCGCCTGCTCCGCCGAGCAGCGTACCACCATCCGCCGGGCCTTCGGCGACGCGCGGCAGATGACAAATGCCTCGATCGCCTCCCTCACGCTGGAGCCCGAGGCGATCCGCCCGCACCTGGCGCGCTTCTTCGGCTCGAACCCGGCGGGTGCCATCGCCAAGAACTTCCGCGCCATCTCGCAGGGGCTCGATGAGCGCGAGGGCCGCATCGCCTACGAATGCAACCGCGCCTCCGCCTGCCGCGGCGCCACCTTCGCCTATGTCCGCTGGGGCGGGAATGCGCGCGAGGTGATGGGCTTCTGCCCGACCTTCTTCAGCGCCGGGCGCACCGGTCAGGACAGCCAGGGCGGCATCGTCATCCATGAGATGAGCCACCTGGCGCTCGGCGCCCGGGACCACGCCTACCAGCCGCGCGGCGCCGAGGCCCTGGCCAAGGACGACCCCGCCGCCGCGCAGATGAACGCCGACAGCTACGAATACTTCGCCGAGTTCCTGCCGCGCTGATATTGCCCCCCAGCCGGCAGTGAAACCCCGCCGGGGCCGCGCAATCCTGCGCGGCCCCGGCGGGAACTCTTTTTTGTGCCCTCAGACGGCGGGCGCCGGCCATCCGGCCGGCTTGCCTTCGCGCCACGCGCTGGTGCGCCGGGCGCGGCTGATGGGCTGGGCGCGGTCGCGCATGCGCGCTCCCGGATCGCTGCGCGATCCGTTTCTCGCGTCCCTCAGGTGGCGGGCGCCCTACATCCGCCCACCTTGCCTGCGCGCCGTGCCCTCCCGGGTCGCTGCGCGATCCGCTTCTTGCCCTCGGACGGCGGGTGCGGCCCATCCGGCCGGCCTGCCCCTCGACAGCCATCGCCTCGGCTGCTTCCCTGCGCGCGCCAGACACACGCAGGAGGAAACAGCCCCGCCATGAGCATCAACGGCGCAGCCTATATCGTCGGGGCCTTCGAGCACCCGACGCGCAAGGCCGAGGGCCAGTCGGTCGCGCAGCTCCATGCC
This sequence comes from Roseomonas rosulenta, assembly GCF_016106005.1. Taxonomy (GTDB): domain Bacteria; phylum Pseudomonadota; class Alphaproteobacteria; order Acetobacterales; family Acetobacteraceae; genus Neoroseomonas; species Neoroseomonas rosulenta. The sequence goes on along the minus strand of NZ_JACADR010000084.1, from coordinate 3,269 downwards.
GAGGTCGCCTACGGCGCCTTGCAGGATGCCGGCCTCTCGCACGACGACATCGACGGCTATTTCTGCACCGCCGCGGCACCCGGGCTCGGGCCGATCAACATGGCGGACTACATGGGGCTGACGAAGCTGCGCCATGTCGATTCGACCGACATGGGCGGCTGCTCCTACGTCATGCATGTCGGCCACGCGGCGCAGGCCATCAAGGAGGGGCGCTGCAACATCGCGCTCATCACCCTGGCCGGCCGGCCGCGCGCCGAAGGCATGGCGACGGGTACCGTGCCGCGCTCCTGGGCGCCGAACATCCCGGACGACCCGTTCGAGATCCCGATGGCGCGCACCGTCGTGACCTCCTACGCGAATGTCGCGGCTCGCCACATGTACGAATACGGCACGACGTCGGAACAGCTCGCCTGGATCAAGGTGGCGGCCTCGCAGCACGCGCAGCACAACCCGCACGCCATGCTGCCGAAGGTCGTGACGGTCGAGGACGTGGTGAATTCGCCCATGGTGGCGGACCCGCTGCATCGCCTCGACTGCTGCGTGATCTCCGATGGCGGCGGCGCGCTCATCGTTGCCCGGCCGGAGATCGCGAAGTCGCTCAAGCGCCCGCTGGTCAAGGTGCTCGGCTGCGCCGAGGCCACCAAGAACCAGGCCGGCGGCGGGATCGACCTGACCTATTCCGCCGTGCGCCAGTCCGGCGCGGCTGCCTTCGCCGAGGCCAAGGTCACGCCCAAGGACATCCAGTACGCCTCGATCTACGACAGCTTCACCATCACGGTGCTGATGCAGATCGAGGACCTGGGCTTTGCCGAAAAGGGCAAGGGCGGCGCCTTCGTCGCCGACGGCAACCTGATCTCGGGCGTCGGCAAGCTGCCCTTCAACACGGATGGCGGCGGGCTGTGCAACAACCACCCGGCCAACCGCGGCGGCATGACCAAGGTGATCGAGGCGGTGCGCCAGCTCCGCGGCGAAGCGCATCCGAAAGTGCAGGTCCAGGGCTGCAAGCTCGCACTCGCCAACGGCGTGGGCGGCCTGCTGGGCCACCGCCATGGCGGTGCGACCCTCATCATGGAGCGGGAGTGATCACCATGGCCACGCAGGCTGCCAACCGCGCCATCCCGGCGCCCAAGGAAGACCCCACCACCAAGCCGTTCTGGGACGCCGCCCGCGAGGGCCGCTTCCTGATCGGCCTGTGCAAGGATACCGGCAAGCACTTCTGGTATCCGCGCGGCTGCTCGCCCTTCACGCTGTCCAACAACGTGGAACTGGTCGAGGCCAAGGGTACCGGCACGATCTACAGCTATACGGTGATGCGCTCGAAGGAGCCGCATGCGCCCGCCTATGTCGAGCTCGACGAAGGCCCGCGCATCTTCACCAACATCGTGGATTGCGACCTCGATGCGCTGAAGATCGGCCAGAAGGTGAAGCTGGTCTTCAAGGCCACGGAAGACGGCGGCGCCCCGGTGCCGATGTTCACCCCCGCCTGACCCGCCGCGGGGCCCCGGACGCACCGGGGCCCCGACCGGCACGCGGCTTGCCAACCCGAGCGCAATCACAACCGCTCGGGGCTTCGCATCATGTCGCTTTCCCGCTTCTCACGCCGCGCCCTGCTGGGCGCGGGCGCTTCCGGCCTCGCCGCGCCGCTCATGCCGGAGGCGATCGGCACCGCCCATGCCCAAACAACGGGCGAGCGCGTGCTTCGTTACGGCATCTCCATGGCCGACATCCCCCAGACCACGGGGCAGCCGGACCGCGGCGCCGGCGCCTACCAGTTCACCGGTCACACCATCTACGACCCGCTGGTGGCCTGGGAGATGAACGTCGCCGACCGCCCGGGCAAGCTGATGCCGGGCCTCGCCACATCCTGGGAATCCGACCCCGCCGACCGGCGCAAATGGGTGTTCCGCCTGCGCCAGGGCGTGAAGTTCCACGACGGCTCGGATTTCGACGCCGACGCCGTGATCTGGAACTTCGACAAGGTGCTGAACAACCAGGCGCCGCATTTCGACCAGCGCCAGGCCGCGCAGGTGCGCCCGCGCCTGCCCTCCGTCGCGTCCTACCGCAAGGTGGATGCGATGACGGTCGAGGTAACCACCCGCGCGGTGGACAGCTTCTTCCCCTACCAGATGCTGTGGTTCCTGATCTCCTCGCCGGCGCAGTACGCGAAGCTCGGCAATTCCTGGGACCGCTTCGCCAACGAGCCCTCGGGCACCGGGCCCTTCCGCCTGTCGCGACTGGTGCCGCGCGAACGCGCCGAGCTGGTCCGCAACACCGGCTATTGGGACCCCACGCGGATGCCGAAGGTGGACCGCATCATCCTGGTGGTCGCACCCGAGACCACCACGCGCTCCAATGCCCTCATCTCCGGCCAGCTCGACCTGATCGAGAGCCCCGCGCCCGACCTGCTGCCGCGCCTGCGACAGTCCGGCGCGCGCATCGTCGAGAACGTCACGCCGCATGTCTGGAACTACCACCTGTCCCTGCTGGAGGGCTCGCCCTGGCGCGACGTGCGGCTGCGCCGCGCCGCCAACCTCGCGATCAACCGCGACGAGGTGGTGGCGTTGCTGAACGGCCTCGCCAAGCCGGCGGTCGGCGTGGTGGACCCGTCCTCGCCCTGGTTCGGCCGGCCGGAATTCCAGATCAAGACCGACCTCGACGCCGCGCGGCGCCTGGTGCGCGAGGCCGGCTTCTCGCCCCAGAACCCGCTGCGCACGCGCTTCATCGTGCCCACCGGCGGGTCGGGGCAGATGGTCTCGATGCCGATGAACGAATACATCCAGTCCGCCTGGCGCGAGGTCGGCATCCAAGTGGAGTTCCAGGTGGTGGAGCTCGAAGTGCTCTACACCGCCTGGCGCCAGGGCGCGGCGGGCGAGATCAGCCGGGCGGGCAACATCACCGCGAACAACGTCGCCTACCTGACCAGTGACCCGCTCTACGCCTTCATCCGCTTTTTCCATTCCAACCAGATCGCGCCGGTCGGCGTGAACTACGGCCACTATCGCGACGCCGAGATGGACCAGATGCTGGACGCCGCCATGGCCACCTTCGACGTGGCGGAGCAGGACGCGATCATGCGCCGCGTTCACGAGAAGGCGGTGAACGAGGCACTTTGGGTCTTCGTGGTGCACGACACCAACCCCAAGGCGCTGGGCCGCAACGTGCGCGGCTACGTGCCGGCGCAGCACTGGTTCCAGGACCTGACGACGCTGGCCTGACTTGGCGCCGAGGGGGCGCCCGCCGTGCGGCGGGCGCCCCGGGAGCGCGGGCGC